>DATIVK010000123.1:0-2111 GCA_035465955.1 Anaeromyxobacteraceae bacterium
AGGATCACGCGCGCACCCGGTACCCGCTGCAGGGTGCCCACCTCGCCGTCGCGTGCGCAGGCTGCCACCCGAAGCTCCCCGACGCGGAGGCCAGGGTCCCGCAGAAGGTCCGGACCACGCTCGTGGCGCGCGGCCGCCCCGCCCGCGTCGCGGCGGAGCGGCTCCGGATCGAGAAGGCCGGCGACTGCCGGACCTGCCACCGCGATCCGCACGCGGGACAGTTCGAGGGCCGGCTCGCCGAGCGAGGGTGCGAGGCGTGCCACGCCGTCGCGGGCTGGCGGCGCGCGCGCTTCGACCACCAGCGCGAGAGCCGCTTCGCCCTCGCCGGGAAGCACGCGAAGGCGGCCTGCGGGTCCTGCCACCGGCCCGGCGCCGACGGCGTCGTCCGCTACCGCCCGCTCGACGTCGCCTGCGCCGCCTGCCACGCCGATCCGCACGCGGCCCAATTCGCCGTCGCCGGGGGCACCGACTGCTCGCGGTGCCACGAGGCCGACGCGTGGAGGAAGCCGCTCAAGTTCGCCCACCGGGAGCCGTTCACGGCGTTCCGGCTCGACGGCAAGCACGCGCCCCTCGCCTGCGAGCGGTGCCACCCGGAGGTGGCCGTCGCGGCCGGCCTGAAGATCCGCCGCTACAAGCCGCTCCCCACGGCGTGCGAGGGCTGCCACGCCGACTTCCACCGGGGCGCCTTCCGGGGGTACGTGCCATGACGGGCCTCGTCGCGCTCCTCGCCGTCGTGCTGGCCGTCGACCTCGCGCCGCGCCCCCCCGGCGCCGACGCCCCGGAGCACCCGAAGGCGGAGACGCGCTGCGGCGCGTGCCACACGCCGGACGGCTGGGACCGGGTGACGTTCGACCACGCCCGGACCGGCTTCGCGCTGGAGGGGGCACATCGGACGGCGGCGTGCCGCGGCTGCCACCCCGCGTCCGACTTCAAGCGGGCGGTGCCGCGGGCGTGCGTCGCGTGCCACCGGGACGCGCACGCCGGCCGCCTCGGCACCCGGTGCACCCACTGCCACGACGCGGTGGCGTGGCGCGAGCCGACGTTCGGTCCGGACGCCCACCGCCGCACCGGCTTCCCCCTCGACGGGCGCCACGCCGTCCTGCCCTGCGAGGAGTGCCACGGCGATCGCCGTGACCGGAGCTTCGCGCGCCCGACGCGGCGCTGCGCCGCCTGCCACGGGCCGGACCTGGCCCGCGCCGCCGTCGTCGCCTTCGACCACGTCGCCGCCTTCGGCAACGCCGACGACTGCCGCCGCTGCCACGGCGCCTGGAGCTTCTCGCCCGGCTACGTGCCGGGCCACGACGCCTGCTTCCCGATCCGGACCGGGGCGCACGCCGGGATCAAGTGCCTCCGCTGCCACACCGCGTTCCCGCCCTTCCCGTGGACCGGCAACTGCGCCGACGGCCTCGCGACGCTCGCGTGCGTCGGCTGCCACTCCACGTGCCCGCCGGATCACGACCGCTGCCCCTTGAGCTCGCAGGACTGCATGGGCTGTCACGCCCACGGCGCCACCGGAGGAGGGTGACCCATGACCGGATTCCTCGTCGCGGTCGCGCTGCTCGCCCAGGGGGCCGCCGGGCTCCGCACGGAGGGGAAGATCCTCCAGTCGACCGCCTCCCGCGCCTACCTCGACGCCGGCTCGGACGACGGCCTCGCGCCGGGCGCCGAGGTGGTCTTCCACCGCGCCGGGGCGGAGGTCGGGCGATGCCGGCTGGAGGCGGTCGCGCTCCGCTCGGCGAGCTGCGGGGCGACCGGGCTGCGCCCCGGGGACGCCTTCGCGCTCCCCGCGCGCCCCGTCCGCGAGGCGGCGAAACTCCTCCCGCCCCCGACGCCACCGGAGCAGCTCCGGGAGCAGGGGCTGCGCCTCGCCGCGGCGCCGGTCGCGCGGGTCGAGTTCACGCCGCCGGCCAGGGGGCCGGCGGGGCGCCCCGGCGCCGCCGAGGTGGAGCTCTCCGAGGTCGCGTGGGTCGCCACGACCGCTGGGCCGTTCGTCGGGACGCGCGCGGGCGTCACCCTCCGCGGCGCGGACCTCGGCCTGGGGATGCGGCTCGACGTGGACGCGCAGGCGATCCGCTGGACCTCCCGGCCCTCGGACCCGGCGCCGCGCTTCC
>DATIVK010000124.1:0-9420 GCA_035465955.1 Anaeromyxobacteraceae bacterium
GCCGGGCCCCCGGCCGCCAAACCCGCCCCGCGCGTCGCCGCGAAGCCGACCGAGCGGGCGGCGGCGGCGACGTCCATCCGGATCGACGTCGACCGGCTCGACGAGATCGCCGCGCTCGCGGGCGACGTCCTGGTCGAGGGCGAGCGCGCGATCGGCCGCACGAAGGACCTCAACGCCCTCTTCGCGCGCTGGAACCGCTTCTCCGACCGGGTGATCGGGCTCTTCGAGCGGCTGCGCCACGACGGGATGGAGCGCGTGCTCGGCCAGATCGAGGGGGACGTCCACCTCCTGCGCTCCGACACCTTCCGGTTCGCGCGCGCCCAGACCGAGGCCTCGTCCTTCTCCCAGTCGCAGTTCAGCATGCTCGCCGAGCGCGTCGGGTCGGCCCGCCTGATCCCGCTGTCGGGCATCTTCGCCGGCTTCCCCCGCGCGGTGCGCGACATGGGGCGCGAGCAGGGCAAGGAGGTCGAGTGCGTCGTCCGCGGGGGCGAGACGGGCGTCGACAAGACCATCCTCCTCTCGCTCAACGACCCGCTCGTCCACCTGATCCGCAACTGCGTGGACCACGGGATCGAGCTGCCCGAGGAGCGGCTCGCGGTCGGCAAGGCGAAGGTCGGCAAGGTCCGGATCGGCGCCCGCGTGGACGGCGACCTGCTCGCCGTGACGATCGAGGACGACGGCCGCGGGATCGACCCGCAGCGCGTGCGGGCCGCCGCCCTCCGCAAGGGGCTGCTGGGCGAGGCGCAGGCCGCGGGGCTCTCCCAGCGCGCCGCGCTCGACCTCATCTTCCAGCCCGGCTTCTCGACGCGCGAGCAGGCCGGTGAGACGAGCGGGCGCGGCGTGGGGCTCGACGTGGTCCGCAAGCGGGTCACCGGGCTCGGCGGCTCGGTGACCGTCGACACCACGCCGGGCAAGGGCTCGACCTTCACGCTGCGGATGCCGCAGTCGCTGTCGCTGATGAAGGTGCTCCTCGTCAAGATCGACGACGACGTCTACGGCGTCCCGGCGATCGACGTCGACAGCGTCGGGCGGCTCGACCCGAAGGACATCACCGAGGTGGCGGGCATCCGCGCGGTCCGGTACCGCAACCGGCTCCTGCCGGTGGTCGCCCTCGGCCCGCTCCTCTCGCTCAACGGCGGGCCGCGCACGCCGCGCCCCTTCGTCGCGTACATCGTCCACGGCTCGGAGGGGGCGGCGGCGGTGGTGGACGGGATGTTCGGTGAGCGCGAGGTGGCGGTGAAGGCGCCGGGGGCCTTCCTCAAGGGGATCCGCTTCGTCACCGGGGCGGCCGCGCTGGAGGACGGGCGGGTGGCGCTGCTCCTCTCCACGCCCGACATCGTCCACGCCGCGCGCAAGCTCGCGAGCCCGGCGCTGTCGCGCGGGCGCGAGCGCCGCCGGCTCCGCGTCCTCCTGGTGGACGACAGCGCGATCGCCCGCGAGGCCGAGGCGGCGCTCATCCGCTCGCTGGGGCACGAGGTCGACGAGGCGATCGACGGCGAGGACGGCTGGAAGAAGCTTCAGTCCGGGGCGTACCACCTGCTCTGCACCGACGTGCAGATGCCGGTGCTCGACGGCATCGACCTCACGCGCCGGGTCAAGGCGACGCCCCGGTTCGTGAAGCTCCCGATCGTCATCCTCTCGTCGCTCTCCGCGCCGGAGGAGCGCCGGCGCGGCGTCGACGCCGGGGCGGACGCGTACGTCGTCAAGGGCGAGATGGACGCCGAGAACCTGGCCGCCACCTTCGAGCGGCTCTGCGGGGTCGGCGCTTGAGCGGGGCGATGGAGCGGCCGGTGCGCGTGCTCGTGGCGGACGACTCGGAGATCTTCCGCGAGCTCCTCTCGAAGGTCATCGCGAGCGAGGCCGGCTTCGAGGTCGTGGCGGCCGCGGGCGACGGCAACTCCGCCGCCGCGATGGCCCGCGACCTGAAGCCGGACGTGATCACGATGGACCTCAACATGCCCGACGCCGACGGCTTCTCGGGCATCGCGAGGATCATGGCCGAGACGCCCACGCCGATCCTGGTCCTGACGGCGGATCGCCAGGAGGTGGTCGGCTTCCGCGCCCTCTCCCTCGGCGCCCTCGACATCCTCGAGAAGCCGGCCGCGACCGCCGATCTCGCGGACTACGGCCAGCTCCTGCGCTCCCGCCTGCGGCTGCTCGCCGGCGTGAAGGTCATCCGCCACCTCCGCGGGCTGCGCGGGCGGCGGGCCCCGGCGCCGCCGGCGCAGGGGCGGGCGGACGTGGTGGTCATCGGCGCCTCGCTCGGCGGGCCGCGCGCGCTCGCCACGCTCCTGCGCGGGCTCTCCCGCGACTTCCCGGTCCCCGTCGCGATCGTGCAGCACATCGCGGACGGCTTCACCGAGGGGCTCGCGAGCTGGCTCGCCCAGGAGTCGCGGCTCGACGTGCGCGAGGCGCAGGACGGCGAGGAGCTGCGCGCCGGCCGCGTCCTCCTCGCCCCCACCGGCCGCCACCTCCTCGTCGGCCGCGGGCTCGCCCACCTCTCCGACGCCCCCGCGGTCGACACCTTCAAGCCGTCGGTCACGCCGCTCTTCCTCTCGGCGGCCCGCGCCTACGGGGCCCGCTCCTGCGGCGTGATCCTCACGGGGATGGGGCGCGACGGGGCGGACGGCATGAAGGCGCTCAAGGAGGCCGGCGCCCACACCCTCGCCCAGGACGAGGCCACGAGCGCCGTGTTCGGGATGCCGCGCGCGGCGATCGAGCTCGGCGCGGTCGATCGGGTGCTGCCGCTCGAGGAGATCCCGCGGGCGCTCCTGGAGGTCGTCCGGTGATCCGCGTCGAGCCCGATCACCTGACCGCGCTCGCGGCCCTGCTCAAGGAGCGGGTCGGACTCCACGTGCGGAGCGACGGCATGCAGGCGCTGCGGCTCGCCCTCACCGCGCGGCTCGAGGAGCTGGGGAGCGCGGTCGCCACGACGCCCGACTACCTGAGGGTGTTCGAGACCGACGCGGGGGACGAGGAGCTGCGCCGGCTCCTGCCCCTCGTGACCGTCGGCAAGACGAGCTTCTTCCGCGACGACCGGCAGTTCCAGGCGCTCCGCGCCCTCCTCCCCGACCTGCTGGCCCGCGCGAAGTCGGGCGGGCGCAGCGTCACCATCTGGTCGGCCGGCTGCGCGACGGGCGAGGAGCCGTACTCCCTCGCCATGAGCGCGGCCGAGGCCGGCGCCTCCCCGGAGGAGGTCGAGATCCTCGCCACCGACGTGAACCCGGAGGCCGTCGCCGCCGCGGCGCGCGGCTCCTACGACGGGCGGCGCGTCCGGGACGTCCCCGACCCGCTGCGCGAGGCCTGGTTCGACCGGGAGGACGACCGGTACGTCGCCCGGGCCGGGCTCCGCCGGTACATCCGCGCCATCCGGCCCCACAACCTGGTCAGCGCCATCTTCCCGAGGCCGGACTCGGGCGCGGGCTGGGATCTCGTCTTCTGCCGCAACGTCATCATCTACTTCGACACGGCGACCACGCAGCAAGTCCTGGCCCAGTTCCACCAGGCGCTCGCCCCGGGCGGCTACCTCTTCCTCGGCTACTCCGAGTCGCTCTTCCGCCTCTTCGAGGGGTTCGAGCTGACCGAGGTGGCCGGCGCGTTCGTCTACCGCCGGCCCGAGCGGGGAGGGCGCGTGGGGCCCCCCTCGACCCCCGCTCCTCCGAAGACGGTTCTCCCCCTGCCGTCGGCGCCCCCGCCGGTCACCCACGTCAGCTTCCCGGCGTCCGCGGCCGCGCGCGCGGGTGGCGCCGCCGCGCCGGGCGCCCTCGGCGCGTCGCCCCCGTCGCCGCCGCCGCTCGCGCCGCAGGAGTTCCTCGACGGGGCCGTGGCCCTCTTCGCGGACGGCCGGTTCGGCGCGGCGCGCGAGCTGCTAGAGCGGCTCCTGGAGCAGGGCGGCGAGGACCTCGCGGTGCGGCTCACGCTCGCCAACCTCTACGGGATCCTGCGCCAGCCCGACAAGGCGGCCGACTGCTACGTCGCGGCGCTGGCGATGGAGCCGCTCAGCGCGGAGGCCCACCTGTTCTTCGGGATCCACCTGCACGGGCAGGGCGACCACGGCGCCGCGGCCCGCGAGCTGCAGCGGGCGCTCTTCCTCGATCCCGACCTCGCCCTGGCCCACTACTACCTGGGGCGTACCTGGGAGGGGCAGAAGGACGTGCAGCGGGCGCGCCTCGCGTACCGCAACGCCCTGGAGGCCTTCAAGCGGAGGCCGTACGGCAAGCGGCAGGCGTTCCTGGGTTACTATCCGGACGTGCCGGAGGACGGCACCACGTTCGCGCGGGCGGCCGAGTACGCCCTCGCGGCGCTGTGAGGAACCCGAGCTGGCTGGCAGGTGGGGCCCGGCGGCCCTGCGGGCGGGGCGGGGCGGCACGCCCCGAGGTGAACGATGGCTGACAAGAAGCGCATCCTGCTGCTGGACGACTCGGCCATCACGCTCGAGATGGAGAGGGCCGTCCTCGAGGAGCGCGGCTACCCCGTGGCGACCGCCTCGAACCTCCTCGAGTTCCAGCAGCAGATGGAGCGGTTCGCGCCGGAGGTGATCCTCACGGACCTCATGATGCCGGACATCTCGGGCAAGGACATCGTCCGCGTGCTGAAGCAGGACTTCCACACCGAGCGGATCCCGATCGTCCTCTTCAGCTCGAAGACGGACGACGAGCTGGCCGAGATCGCCGAGCAGGCCGGCGCGGACGGCTTCCTCTCCAAGTCGCACGGCATCGACAAGCTCGCCGACATGGTGGACGAGCTGGTGGATTCGATTCTCTGGTGATTGGAGTCGTCCCCTCTCCCCACCGGGGGAGAGGGTCAGGGTGAGGGGGCGCCCCGCGTGCGGGCCTACGAGATCATCCATCGCAAGCGCGACGGGCAGGCGATCCCGGCGGAGGAGATCGCAGCGCTCGTGCGCGGCTTCACCCTCGGCGAGATCCCCGACTACCAGATGGCCGCCTTCTGCATGGCCGTCTTCTTCCGGGGCATGGACGATGCGGAGGTGGAGGCGCTCACCCGGGCCATGCTCGAGTCGGGCGACGTCCTCGACCTCTCGGAGATCCCCGGCCGGAAGGTGGACAAGCACTCCACCGGCGGCGTCGGGGACAAGATCTCCCTGCCGCTCGCGCCGCTCGTCGCGGCCTGCGGCGTCCGCGTCCCGATGGTCTCCGGGCGCGGCCTCGGCCACACCGGCGGGACGCTCGACAAGCTCGAGGCGATCCCCGGCTTCCGGGTGGACCTCCCGGTCGAGCGCTTCCGGGCGCAGGTCGCCGCGCTCGGCTGCTGCCTCATCGGCCAGACGGCGAGGATCGCGCCGGCCGACAAGCGGCTCTATGCGCTGCGCGACGTCACCGCGACGGTGGAGTCGATCCCCCTCATCGCCGGCTCGATCATGTCGAAGAAGCTGGCGGAGGGGATCGACGGGCTGGTCCTCGACGTGAAGGTCGGCGGCGGCGCGTTCATGAAGACGCCGGAGGACGCGCGCCGGCTCGCCCGCGCGCTCGCGGCCATCGGGCGCGGGATGGGCAAGCGCGTCACCGCGCTCCTGACCGACATGAGCCAGCCCCTCGGGCGCGCGGTCGGGAACGCGCTCGAGGTGGCGGAGTCGATCGAGATCCTGCGCGGGGGCGGCCCGGCCGACGTGCGGGCGCTCACCGTCGAGCTCGGCGCCGAGATGCTGCTCCTCGGCGACGTCGAGGCGGCGCTGCCGGCTGCCCGCGCCGCGGTCGAGGCAGCCATCGCCGACGGGCGGGGCCTGGCCCTCTTCCGCCGGATCGTGGAGGCGCAAGGGGGCGATCCGGGCGTCGTGGACGACCCGGCGCGGCTCCCGCGCGCGGGAGTCCTGCGCGACGTGCCGGCGCCCGCGGGCGGCGTGGTCGAGGCGATCGACGCCGAGGGGATCGGCCTGGCCGCCATGGCGCTCGGCGCGGGGCGCGCGCGCGTCGAGGACCGGATCGATCCCGCCGCCGGGATCGTCGTCCACAAGCGGGTCGGCGACCGCGTCGAGCGCGGGGAGCCGCTCTGCACCCTCCACTGCGGACGGAGCGGCGAGCCGCCGGAGCGCGCGGCCGCGCGGGCCGTGGCAGCATGGCGGATCGGGCCCGGTCCCGCCGAGGCGCCGCCGCTCCTGATCGAGAGGATGGCATGACCAAGCACGCGGATCTGTCGACGCGCCTCACCTACGCCCTCGCCTACGTGCGGGGGAAGACCGAGCGGCCGCCCGACGTCGGCGTGGTCCTCGGGTCGGGGTTGGGGGCGTTCGCCGACCGGCTGGAGGACGCGGTGGCGATCCCTTACGAGGAGATCCCCGCCTTCCCGATCTCCCGGGTCCCGGGGCACGCCGGGCGCCTCGTCGTCGGCCGCCTCGCCACCCCGCACGGCGCCGCCGTGGTCGCCGCGATGCAGGGGCGCGTCCACCTGTACGAGGGCTGGACGGCCGGCGACGTGGCGTTCGGCGTCCGCGTGCTGGGCGGGCTGGGCGTCCGCGCCCTCCTCCTGACCAACGCCGCCGGCGGGATCAACCCGGCCTTCGGCCCGGGCGATCTCGTCCGGATCACCGACCACCTGAACCTGACCGGCCAGAGCCCGCTCGTGGGCGACAACGAGGACCGGCTGGGGCCCCGCTTTCCCGACATGTCGGCGGCCTGGAACCCCGGGCTCGCGGCGCTGCTCGACGCCGCGGCGGAGGCGACGGGGGTGAGGCTGGCGAAGGGGGTCTACGCCGGCCTCCTCGGTCCCGCCTACGAGACCCCCGCCGAGGTGCGGATGCTGCGGGCGCTGGGGGCCGACCTCGTCGGGATGTCGACCGTCGTCGAGGCGATCGCGGCGCGCCACATGGGGGTGAAGATCGCCGGCCTCTCGGTCGTCAGCAACCTCGCGGCGGGGCTGGGGGGAGCCCGGCTGGAGCACGCGGAGGTCCAGGCGACGGCGGACCGGGTCAAGGACTCGCTCGGGCGGCTGGTGGCGGACTTCGTGGGGCGGGCCGCGCAGGCGCGTTGATGCCGCCGTGAGGCCGCGCTAGCCTCGCAGGAGAGGTGGCGAAGGAGGGAACATGAGCGAGCTGGCCGAACGACGGACCCCGGCGCCTGCATCGGACCCCAACGCGGAGCGGCGGGACAGCCCGCGCACTCCGCTCGCCCTGCTCGTGCGCGAGCCGGCCCTGGGCGGCTCCTTCGAGGCGCGGGAGGGGAACCTCTCCATCGGCGGCGTGCTCTACTGGTCGCTCCACCCGCCGGTCGGCGGCCGGGTCGAGATCCGGTTCTTCGTCCCCGCCTTCAGCCGCGAGATCCGGGCCACCGGCGAGGTCCTGCGCGTCACCCGGGACGGGACGCGCTTCGGCACGCACGTCCGGTTCGTCGACATCCCGCTCGACGCCGAGATGACGCTCGCGCGCTGGTTCCAGCTGGAGCAGGGGTGAGCGATCGACGGCTGGACAGCGCGTCCTTCCGGCCCTAAAGAGTCGTTCCGATGAAGGTCTATCGGTCCATCGCCGAGGCGTCCGGCGGGGCGCTCCGTGGCGGCGCGATCGCCGTCGGGAACTTCGACGGCGTCCACCACGGTCACCAGGCCCTGCTCCGCGCGGCCCGCGCGCTCGCGGGTCGGCAGGGGGGTCCCGCCGCCGCGCTCACGTTCGATCCCCACCCCGTCCGCGTGCTGCGCCCCGGGCTCGCCCCGCCGGTCCTCACGCCGCTCCCGCGGAAGCTGGAGATCCTCGAGGCGCTCGGGCTCGACGCGGTGGTGGTGCAGCCCTTCTCGCTCGAGTGGGCGGCGACGAGCGCCGCCGAGTTCGTGGAGCGCGAGCTCGCGCGAGGGATGGGCGTCTCGGACGTGGTCGTCGGCTGGGACTTCACCGCGGGGCACGAGCGCGCGAGGGTGGACGCGCTGCGGCCGCTCCTCGCCGCGGCCGGCGTCGCGCTGCACGTGATCGACCCGATCTCCTCCGACGGCCTGATCGTCTCCTCGACGAAGATCCGGGAGTTCCTCCTGGAGGGGAAGGTCGAGGCGGCGGCGCTGCTGCTCAGCCGGCCGCACGACGTGGACGGCGTCGTGGCGCGGGGCGCGGGGCGGGGGCGGGGGTTCGGCTTCGCCACCGCGAACGTCGCGACCGGCGGGCTCCTGCCGGCTCACGGCGTCTACGTGATCCGCGCCTTCGTGGGGGGCGGCGCCGGCTTCGAGGGGGCCTCCATCCACGGCGGCGTCTGCAACATCGGGGTGAAGCCGACGGTGGAGGCGGGCGCGCGCGAAGCCGCCGAGGCGCACCTGTTCGACTTCGACGGGCGCGACCTCTACGGCGAGCCCATCCGCGTGGCCTTCCTCTCCCGTCTCCGCGACGAGCGCCGGTTCGACTCCATCGAGGCGCTCAAGGCGCAGATCGCGGCCGACGCGGAGCGCGCCCGCCAGTACCTCGCGGCCGTCGAACCCCCCGCCGACGAGGGCTGAGGCGGCGGCGCCGATGTAGGGTGCCGTACGCGTTTTCCCCAAGGGTATCGGGCAATTAGGCGATGGGCCGCGCCTTGACCCCCTCTCCGGCCGCCTGTTACTGTCCGAGGTCTGTCTCTTCGTCGCGCTCAGCGGCCAACGCAGGGGAAAATCGACATGTCCGGACGGCTCGGCGAACTGCTTGTGCGGGACAACCTCATCTCGCTCCAGCAGCTGCAGCAGGCGCAGGCGGAGCAGAAGCGGACCGGCGGCCGCATCGGCTCCCTGCTCGTGAAGCAGGGGGCGATCCAGGAGGCGGAGCTGACCGGGTTCCTCTCCAAGCAGTACGGCGTGCCGGCGATCGACCTCAAGACCTTCGACATCGAGGACGAGGTCATCAAGCTCATCCCGAAGGCGACGGCGGAGAAGCACCAGATCATCCCGGTGAACCGCGCCGGCTCGTCGCTGATCGTCGCGATGAGCGACCCCTCCAACATCTTCGCCATCGACGACATCAAGTTCCTCACCGGCTACAACGTCGAGGTCGTCGTCGCGTCCGAGCAGGCGATCCGGGAGGCGATCGAGCGCTACTACTCCGACAAGGGGCCGAGCATCGACGACGTGATGTCGGGCTTCGACGACTCGGAGGTGCAGGTCGCCGACGACTCGGACGACGACAAGAACGTCGTCGACCTCGAGCGCAGCGCGGGCGACGCGCCGGTCGTCAAGCTCGTCAACATGATCCTCGTCGACGCCATCGCCAAGAAGGCGTCGGACATCCACGTCGAGCCGTACGAGAAGGACTTCCGGGTCCGCTTCCGCATCGACGGCGTGATGTACGAGGTCCTGAAGCCGCCGATGAAGATGCGGGACGCCATCATCTCCCGCCTCAAGATCATGTCGAACCTCGACATCTCGGAGCGGCGGCTCCCGCAGGACGGCCGCATCAAGCTGAAGCTGGGCGGCGGCAAGGAGATGGACTTCCGCGTCTCCATCTGCCCGACCCTCTTCGGCGAG
>DATIVK010000125.1:0-9128 GCA_035465955.1 Anaeromyxobacteraceae bacterium
CGGCGCGGCGCCTCGCCCGCGCGGCTCCAGGCCGCCTCGGTGACCCTCGCGTCGGCGCGGCCGACCGCGGTCAACCTCGCGTGGGCCGTCCGCCGCATGGCGCGCCGCCTCGGCGCCGGCGGCGCGGCGCTCCTCGCGGAGGCCCACGCGATCCGCGACGAGGACGAGGCCTCCTGCCGCCGGATCGGCGCCCTCGGCGCGCCGCTCCTCCCCCGGGGCGCGGCGGTCCTCACCCACTGCAACGCCGGCGCGCTCGCCACGGCGGCCTACGGCACCGCCCTCGGCGTCGTCCGCGCCGCGGTCGAGGCGGGGAACCCCGTGACGGTCCTCGCCGACGAGACGCGCCCCTTCTTCCAGGGCGCGCGCCTCACGGCGTGGGAGCTGCAGCGGGACGGCATCCCGGTCACCCTCCTCACCGACGGCATGGCGGGCTGGCTCATGTCGCGCGGCGAGGTCTCCTGCGTCGTGGTGGGCGCCGACCGGATCGCCGCCAACGGCGACGTCGCCAACAAGATCGGGACGTACGGCCTCGCCGTCCTCGCCGCTCACCACCGGCTCCCGTTCTACGTCGCCGCGCCATGGAGCACGGTCGACCTCGACACGACGACCGGCGCCTCGATCCCGATCGAGGAGCGCGCCTCCGACGAGGTGGCGCTCGTCGGGACGCAGCGGATCGCGCCGGCGGGCGTCCGCGCCCGCTACCCGGCCTTCGACGTGACGCCGGCGGCGCTGGTGACGGCGATCGTCACCGAGCGGGGCGTGGTGAGGCCGGTGGAGGGCGCGGGCCTGCGGGCCCTCGCCGAGAGCTTCCGCGAATAGCCGCTTTACAGGATGCGCGTCCGTTATATAGGATGCCTCCTGCATGACCACCTCAGCCACCGTCACGCCCCTCCACCCCGCCGCCCCCGGCTCCGAGCTCGACGACGTCTGCGAGCGCCACCCCGACGTCCCGCGCCTCGTGGTCGTCAAGACCGACGTGCAGCGGCGCGGCGTCCACTACACGGACGCCGCGCTCGCCCGCCTCGATCCGGAGCGCCACTCCACGACCGGCACGCACATCTTCGGCGCCCGGGACGGCCGCATCGCCCCGCGCCCCGAGTCGCTGCTGCTCCGCGACGGCAGCTCGATCATCACGACGCCGACGCCGCCCGAGCAGGGCCCCTACACCGTCGACGTCGTGGACGGCCGCCTCGCCCTCGTGGACGCCGGCAGGCCGATCGAGGAGGTCGACTACTGGCCGCGCCCCGACTACTACGCGAAGGAGACCCGCAGCGGCCTCCCGATGAAGTTCGTCGTGAGCGCCCGCCCGCAGCGGCTCAACGTCTTCCCGTACCGGCACTGCCACTTCTGGAACGACGACGAGGGCTGCCTCTTCTGCGACATCGTCCCGCAGCTGCGGAAGGGGAAGGACGACCTCGGGATCCCCGCTCGCCTCGACCCGGCCGACGTCGCCGAGACGGTGGCGGAGGCCCTCCGCGAGCCCGGGCGCTTCGTCGGGGTCTGCCTGACGGCCGGCTCCAACACCCGCGGCGCGCGCCCCTTCGACGCCGAGGTCGACTACTACGTCGAGATCCTCCGGGCCGTCGGCGGCGCCTTCCGCACGCCCCGCTTCCCCAGCCAGCTCATCGGGACCGCCTTCGAGACCGACCAGCTCGAGCGGCTGCAGCGCGAGACCGGCCTCATGAGCTACACCGCCGACATCGAGGTGCTCGACGAGCGGCTCTTCGGCTGGATCTGCCCCGGCAAGGCCCGCTGGGTCGGTTACCAGGAGTGGAAGGCGCGGCTCGCCCGGGCGGTCGGCGTCTTCGGCCGCGGCCGGGTCAACACCGGGATCGTCGCTGGGGTGGAGCTGGCCCGCCCCAACGGCTTCGCGACGGAGGGCGAGGCCCTCGCGCGGACCCTCGGCGAGGCCGAGGAGCTGGCCGCGCAGGGCGTGAGCACCGTCTTCATCGTCTGGTCGCCGCGACCCGGCACCCGCCTCGGCGGGCAGCGCAACGCCTCGCTCGGCTACTACGTCGCCCTCGCGAAGGGGCTGCACGCCCTCCGCGTCCGCCACGGCCTGCCGATCGACTTCGACGACTACCGCCACTGCGGCAACCACCCCGACACCGACCTCTCCCGGATCCTGTGATCATGCCCGTCACCCTCGACCCCCGGGTCCAGGCGCTCCTCGCCGACCCCGCCACCACCAAGGTCCTCGCCACGAGCGACCGCGCCGGCCGGCCGCACGCCGTCGTCGACGACTCGCTCCACCTCGGCGCGGACGGCCGCCTCGTCTACCTCGAGCGGCTGGAGGGCTCGGCCGCGCAGCGGAACCTGGTGGCCAGCCTCTGGTTCGACCGACCGGCGGCGATCACCCTCCGGCGCGGCGCCGAGTCCGTGGAGATCGTCGGCCGCCCGGTGAAGACGCTGGTCGCCGGCCCCGAGTTCCGGCGCCACTACGAGGCGGCCCGCGCGCAAGCGCCGGAGGGGGACCTGGCGGCCGTCTGGCTCATCGAGCCGCTGGAGGTCTCCGAGCTCACCTACGAAGTCCGCCGCACCTGCCAGGAGGCGGAGCGCCCCTTCCTGACCCACCTCGATCGGCTCGCGCGGTAGCGCGGGCAGGAGAAGCCCCATGAAGCTGCGACGCATCGTCCCCGCCCTCGCCGCCCTCGCGCTCGTCGCGCAGGCCCTCCCGTCCCCCGCCCGCGCGGAGGTCCGGGAGATCCGGTTCGCGCGCCAGTACGGCCTCGGCTACCTGCCCCTCCTCGTCCTCGAGGACCAGAAGCTCATCGAGCGGCGCGCGGCCGCCGCAGGGCTCGGGGACGTGAAGGTCACCTGGGCCATCCTCGGCGGCGGCGCGCCGTCCAACGACGCCCTCCTCTCCGGGAGCGTCGACTACATCTCGACCGGGGTCGCGCCCCTCGTCCTCCTCTGGGCGAAGTCCGGCGGCAAGGTGAAGGGCGTCGCCGCCCTCGGCTCGACGCCGGTCGTGGTGAACACCGTCAACCCCGCCGTGCGCACCGTCGCCGACTTCGGGGAGAAGGACCGGATCGCCCTGCCGTCGGTGAAGGTCTCCATCCAGGCGGTCGTGCTCCAGATCGCCGCCGAGAAGGCCTTCGGCGCCGCCGGGTGGAACCGCCTCGACCCGCTCACCGTCTCGCTCAAGCACCCGGACGCGGCGGCGGCGATCCTCTCGGGCCGCTCGGAGATCACCGCCCACGTGGCGAGCCCCCCCTTCGTCGAGCAGGAGCTCGCCGACAAGCGCGTCCACGCCGTCCTCTCGTCCTACGACCTCCTCGGCGGCCCGCACACCTTCAACGTCCTCTCCTCGACCCAGGCCTTCGCCGACGCGAACCCGAAGACCTTCGCCGTCGTCTACGACGCGCTCGCCGAGGCGATCGCCTGGATCCGGAAGAACCCGAAGGCGGCCGCCGAGACCTACCTCCGGGTCAGCGGCTCGAAGGAGCCGCTCGCCTCGGTCCTCGCGCAGGTGCAGGACCCGACGAACGAGTACACGACCACGCCGAAGCGGGTGGGCGTCTTCGCCGACTTCATGGCGCGGGTCGGCACCGCCCCCGCGCGCCCGAAGGGCTGGCGCGACCTCTTCTTCCCCACCGTCCACGGCCAGCCGGGGAGCTAGGTGACCGCCCTCGCCGCGCCCGCGGCCACCGCGCCGCTCCTCGACGTCGTCGACGTCACCCTCCAGCACCGCGCGGGCGGGCGGCGCGTGGTGGCCACCGACCGCGTCGGCTTCCGGGTCGCGGAGGGGGAGCGGGTGGCGCTCCTCGGCCCGTCGGGGTGCGGGAAGTCGACGCTCCTCAAGGCCGTCGCCGGCTTCCTGCGCCCAGCCGGCGGCCGGATCACGCTGCGCGGCAGCGAGGTCGTGGGGCCCGGCCCGGACCGCGTCGTCGTCTTCCAGGAGTTCGACCAGCTGCTCCCCTGGAAGACGGTCGAGGAGAACGTGGTCTTCGCCCTCACCACCGCGCGCGGCCTCCGCCGCGCCGAGGCGCTGGCGATCGCGTACGACCACCTGCGGCGCGTGAACCTCTCGCGGTTCGCCCACGCCTACCCGCACGAGCTGTCGGGCGGGATGAAGCAGCGGGCGGCCATCGCCCGCTGCCTCGCGCTGAAGCCCGAGATCGTCCTGATGGACGAGCCCTTCGGCGCCCTCGACGCGCTGACGCGGGAGCGGATGCAGGACGAGCTGCTCCACCTCTGGCAGGAGGCCCGCTTCACCCTCCTCTTCGTCACGCACGACATCGGCGAGGCGCTGCGGGTCGGCAGCCGCGTGGTGCTCCTCTCCGAGCACCCCGGGCGCGTCCGCGCCGATCTCCGCGTGGGGGAGGGCCCCCTCGCCGTGCTGGGCGCCACCGCCGAGGCGCACGTGCGCGACCTCCTCTTCGACGGAGTCCAGGACTGGACGATATGAGCGCCGAGCAGACCCTCCTCGACCCCGCGGCGCCTTTGCGCGCCACCGCGTTCCCCTCTCCGGTCGCGTGGCTCTGGTCGCGCGGCGCCGTGCGCAAGGCGCTCTGGCTCGCGCTCCTCGCCGTCGCGTGGGAGCTCTACGCGCGCCGCCTCGCGAACCCGCTCCTCGTTCCCACCGCGCTCGACACCGGCCGCGCCCTCGTCGCGTCGCTGCGCGACGGCGAGCTGCCCGCGCGGGTCGCGTCGTCCCTGGAGCTGCTGGCCCTCGGCTACACGGGCGGCGTGCTGCTCGCGGCCGCGCTCACCTTCCTCGCGTCGGCCACCCGCGTCGGCGCCGACCTGCTGGAGCTCCTCACGTCGATGTTCAACCCGCTCCCGGCGCTGGCGCTCCTGCCGCTCGCCCTCCTCTGGTTCGGGATCGGCTCGGGCAGCCTCGTCTTCGTCCTCGTGCACGCGGTCCTGTGGCCGGTGGCGCTCAACGCGCACGCCGGCTTCTCCAGCGTGAGCCCGACCCTGCGGATGGTGGGGCGGAACTACGGCCTGCGCGGGCCGCTCCTCGCCCTCCGCATCCTGCTCCCGGCGGCCACGCCGCACCTGCTCACCGGCCTGAAGGTCGGCTGGGCCTTCGCCTGGCGCACGCTCATCGCCGCCGAGCTGGTCTTCGGCGTGAGCTCCGGGCAGGGCGGCATCGGCTGGTTCATCTACGAGAAGAAGAGCCTGCTGGAGATGCCGCAGGTCTTCGCCGGCCTCATCGCGGTCGTGCTCATCGGCCTCGCGGTCGAGACCGGGATCTTCCGTCCCCTCGAGGCGCGCACGGTGGGGCGGTGGGGGATGAGGGCGCCGAGCTGAGCCCCCCTCGAGGACCCCCTCCCCCTCCGCACTCTCCTTCGCGTCTCCCCGATCCCGGGTGGGTCCAGCCCAGACAGGCGCGGCCGCGGCCCGGCCGCGGCGATAGAAGGCGCGAGGAGGTAGCCTCGATGCGCGCCGCTCTCCTCACCGCCTCGCTCGCCGCCCTCGCGGCCTGCGGTGGCTCCAGCTCCAGCTCGATGTCCTCGGCCGACTGCACGGCCTTCACGGACCTGACCGCCACGACGGCCGTCATCAACTTCGGCGGCACCCTCGGGAACCGGTACGACCCCCGGTGCGCCAAGGTGAAGGTGAGCCAGAGCATCACCTTCGACGGCGACTTCAGCGTCCACCCGCTCTCGCAGACGAGCGGCGCGGCGGTGATCCCGCACACGGCGAGCGGCACCACGCTCACCTTCAGCATCCCGACCGCGGGCACCTTCGGCTACCAGTGCGACGTCCACCACGCTTCGGGGATGACGGGAGCGCTCCAGGTGGTCCCGTAGGAGGGTGGCTACTCCCCCAGATCGCCCTCGTCGGCCCCCGCGACGTCGGGGGGCTCCTCGGAGTCGGAGGCGTCGCGGTGGCGCCAGACCAGCTCGCCCTGCGTCTCCTTCCGCTTGCGGCGCCGCGCGTAGTAGCGCGTGACGCTCGGCAGGCTGAACCGGTTCATCGTCACGCTGTGGGTGACGATGGCGTTCAACCGATCGATGTCGATGAACCACTCCGGCAGGTAGACCGGCCCCACGCAGAGCCCCTCGTCGATCAGGTCGCGGATGAGCTCGGCGTCGTCCACGCTCATCTTGCCGGCGAGGAAGGCGCGCACGAGGTCGGTGTCCCGCTGCTCCAGCGCCGCGCGCAGGAAGTTGAACGTCCGGCAGTAGCCGCGCTGGTAGGCGGCGTCCTTCGTGAAGGGTGCCCCCCCCTCGACGACGCCGCCGCGGAAGACCCGCTCGCTCATGAGCGCCGCCTTCTCCGGCGGGAAGCGCGCGAGCAGGTAGCGGTAGACCTCGAGGAAGTCGGCCCCGCGGGCGGCCATGTCGATGGCGATGGTCCGCTCGCCCAGCTCGATGAAGCGCTCGTCCGTGATGTGGCCGGTGACGTACTCCGCCACGATCCCGCCCCCCTCCTGGCTCTCGTAGCTGCGCGGCAGGCCGACCCCCAGCACCGGCAGGTTCGGCTGGCGGTAGCCGTTCATGGAGGTGAGGACGTGCCAGAGCCCCTCGTGGTGGGCGAGGGCCAGCACCTGCCGCTCGGAGAAGCGAGCCCCCTTGCGCAGCGTGACGCGCGTCGCCCCGGCGGCGGCGTTGGCCGTCAGGCGCCGGCGGACGCCGACCTTCACGTGGCCGCCGAGGAGCGGGTTGCAGATCTCCGTGATCCGCTCGGCCGCCTTCTCGGCGGTGTAGCTCTGCTCCTCGTCCCGGGCGCGCGGGCGAGACGCCCAGAGCCGCGCGATGGCCAGGTTGTCCACGTCGTGGTCGGGGAAGCGGTCGCGGGGGTCGCCGTAGATGCGCCGGGAGATCTCGTAGAAGCGCTTCGTGCCCCGTCCCGCGAGCATCCGCGCGAGCTGGACGAACTCGTCGCAGCGCCGGCGGAGCAGCTCCTCGACCGGGTTCCGCCCGCGGATCTGGGCGCGGATGGCGCGCAGCTCGCGGATCTTCGCCTCCGGCTCGAACCCCAGCGCGGGGTACTCCGGGCGCGGCAGCTCGCGCGCGTGCGCCTTGAAGAAGCGCGCGTGGACGGCGGGCCCCCAGTTGATGGCCCGCAGCACCTTGATCGGCCGCTGCGCGGCGACGATCTGGTCCGAGATCCGGCGGAGGTACTCCTTCGGCATCGCCCCGAAGCTACCACGGTCCGCGCCCCGGCCCCCCGGACCGCGCCGCGGCCCCTCGGGCGCCGCGCGCGAAGGAGAGCAGGGCACCTGCGGGGCCGGCATCCCGGCATGGCCGTTGCTCCTGCTCCGGAGCAAAGGAGGTTCACATGAACCGCATCGAGTCCATCCACGTCGTCCCCACCACCCCGCGCCAGTCGATGCCGAGCCGCTTCGACGTCGCGCTCCAGAACGTCGCGGGTCACCTCGCCAGGACCGTCAGCGGCGGCCTCGAGCTGGCCGCGCCCCGGATCCCCGGCGGCACCTTCCTGCTCGGGGCGGTGCGGGCGGCGACGCAGCCGCCCGGGGCGCTGCCGGGCGTCGGGATGGCGTCCGCGGGAGGCGGCTTCGGCGCCACCGGTCTGGGCGCGGGCGGCGCCATGGGGAGCGGCGCCACCTCGCCGCTCCCCGCGGCGACGGGCGGGGCGACGTCCGGGGACGGCGAGTCCCTCTCGGCCGCCCGGGCGCTCCAGGCCGAGTCGCAGGCCTTCAACGCCCAGTACCTGCAGCTCCAGGAGGCGATGCAGCGCGAGAACCGCGAGTTCACGGCGCTCTCCAACGTCATGAAGGTGAAGCACGACACCGCCCGCGCCGCGATCGGCAACATCCAGTGATCCGGCGCGCGGAGCCCACGCCATGACCGTCGCCCCCGCGGGCGCCGCCGCCGCGGCCCCCATCTCCCCCGCGCCCCGCACACCGTCCGGTCCCCGCTTCGGCGCCATCCTGGAGGCCCGCTCCTCGCGCGCCGCCGCGCCATCGCCCACCGGCGGGCCGGCGCCGCTCGCCACCGCCGCGCTCCGCGGCCTGCACGGGGTCGCGCGCGCGCAAGAGCGGCTCGACGGACTGCTGGCCGCGGCGAGGTCGGGCCGGACCTTCACGGCGCAGGAGCTCATGGCGCTCCAGGGGGAGGCCTACCGCTTCTCGCAGACGGTGGAGCTCTCCGCGAAGCTGGTGGAGCAGGGGGCGCAGGCCGTGAAGCAGGCGCTCCACGCACAGGTCTGAGGTGACCATGAACGCCCGCACGCTCGCCCCGCTCCTGCTCCTCGTCGCCGGCTGCTCCTCCGAGGAGCTCCTCCACGGCCTCGACGAGCCGCAGGCGAACGACGTCCTCGTCGCGCTCGAGGAGGAGGGCGTCGCGGGCGGGCTGCGGCGGGACGACGGCACCGACGCGGCCTTCACCGTCACGGTCCCCGCCCGCGACGCCGCGAAGGCCCGCAGGATCCTGTCGGAGCGCGAGCTGCCGCGCCCGCGCAGCCAGGGCTTCGCCGACCTCTTCGCCGAGGGCGGGATGGTCCCCACCCCCGCCGAGGAGCACGCCCGCTACCTGCACGCGCTCTCGGGCGAGCTCTCGCGCAGCGTCGCCACGCTCGACGGCGTGGTCGAGGCGCGCGTCCACCTCGGCCTGCCGCAGGACGACCCCCTCCGCCCGGGCGATCGCCGCCCCCCGCGCGCCGCGGTGCTCGTGCGCTGCCGGCCCGCCGCGTGCGGGGCGGTGCGCGCGATGGAGGCCGGCATCCGCGCGCTCGTCGCGGGCGCGGCCGATGGCCTCTCGCCGGAGGCCGTCTCGGTCCTCGTCGCGGAGGCAGGGACGGCCGCCGTGAAGTCGCCGGCCGCGCCGTCCCGGGCTCCCTGGCGCGCCGTCGCCGCGGCGGCGCTGGGGGCCGCGGCGCTGTTCCTCGGCCTCGTCGCGCTGAAGCGCCGGCTCGGCTGGCGCGTCGCGAGGCCGGACGAGGGGTGACCCCCGACGACGCCAGGCTCGTCGCGCTCCTCGCCGTCTTCGCGCGCGAGCGGGCGCCGGCGCTCGTCGCGCTGCTCTCCCACGCGGAGGCCGCGGGGCTCCCCGAGGGGGTCGCGCGCGCCGCGGCCGGCTCGCGTGGGGAGCGGCTCGCGGCCCTCGAGGCGGCGCTCGGCGCCGGAGGTGACCCGACGAGCCGCTCGGAGGTCCTCGAGGCGCTCCTCTCGGCCGAGCGCCCAGCCCGCGCCGCCGACCTCCGAGCGCTCC
>DATIVK010000126.1:0-17196 GCA_035465955.1 Anaeromyxobacteraceae bacterium
GGTACTCCTTGCCGTCCGCGTCCCAGAGCCGGGTGCCCTCGCCGCGCACGAACGCGACGGGCTGCTGCCGGTAGTTGGGGGTGAGGACCTTCTGCGCCCGCTGCGCGATCGCATCGTTGCCGCTCATGTTGCGCTCATAGCAGCGGCGAAGCCGCCGGTAAAGCTCCTTGGCCACGGGGCGTGCCGGCCGGGCGCGCACGCGATGGGCGGCCGGCGGGCACCGGCCCGACCGGCGTCACGGCTTCGCTCCCTGCGCCTTCGCCCGGGGGTGCGCGTCGTCGTAGACCGCGGCGAGCCGCTTCCAGTCCACGTGCGTGTAGCGCTGCGTCGTCGAGAGCGACGCGTGCCCGAGCAGCTCCTGGATGCCGCGCAGGTCGGCGCCGTTCGAGAGCAGGTGGGTCGCGAACGAGTGGCGCAGCACGTGGGGGTGGACGTGGCGCGGCAGCCCCGCCTCCAGCACCCACCGGTCGATGCGGCGCGCGACGGAGCGCGTGGTGAGCCGGCCGCCCCGGTGGTTGAGGAAGAGCGCCCGCTCGGCGCCCGCGTGCGCGGGCCCGGCCGCGAGGACCGGGCGCCCGCCGTCGAGGTACGCGTGCACCGCCTCGGCCGCGGGCCGGCCGAAGGGGACGATCCGCTCCTTGCGTCGCTTCCCGAGCACCCGCACGAGGAGCTCGCGCAGGTCCACGTCCCGCACGTCCAGCCCGACCAGCTCGGCGGCGCGGAGCCCGCTGCCGTAGAGGAGCTCGAGGAAGGCGCGGTCGCGCAGCGCGAGCGGCGCCGCCAGGGCGGCGGGGGCCTCCACCAGCGCTGCGGCGTCCGCCTCCGGGAGGACCACGGGGAGCTTCTTCGGCCGCTTGGGGCTCGCCACGGCGCGCGCCGGGTTCTGGTCCACGAGCCCCTCGCGGACCAGGAAGCGGTAGAGCGAGCGGAGCGCGGAGAGCTTGCGGGCGAGGCTCGTGGCGCCGGCCTCGGCCGCGGCGCGCGCCAGGAAGGCGCGGACGGCCGCCGGGGAGCCGGGGAGCAGCGGCTGCCCCGACTCGGCGAGCCACGCGGCGTACTGGCCGAGATCGCCCAGGTAGGCCTTCACGGTGTGCGGCGAGGCGCGCCGCTCCACCTCGAGGAAGCGCGCGAAGCGCTGGATCTCGGCGGGGAGGTCGGCGAGGGGCGTCGGCACGTGACCACGGTACCCGCGCGCGCCGCCGCCGGCGAGAAATCGGGCGGCTACGGCGGCAGCGGCGCGACGTAGACGCCGGCCCGCTTCGGATCGATCACGGCGTAGCCGAGCCGCTTCGAGTCGGGACCGAGGAACCGGGCGCTCCCGGGCAGGATCACCTGGTCCACACGGACGAGCTTCCCGTCCTTCCAGACGGCGACGTCGAGGGCCTGCCGATCGGTGCGCTGATAGCCGATGAGCAGGCGCGCCGGATCCCGCGGATCGAACTCGAAGCTCTTCATCCCCTGGGCGATCGGCTCCGGCTTCCCGTCCTTCGGGAGGCCGGACGCCGGGACCCGCTCGAGATCGCACCCCTCGCCGTTCCGCGTGCAGCGGGTCCGGTAGTAGAGCCACCTCCCGTCGGGCGAGAAGCCGAACCCGAAGACCCCCTGCGCGATCGACCGGGGAACCGCCGCGGCCCCTTCGAGCGACGCCAGGAAGAGGTCCACCGAGTAGCCCCCGCGCGTCGTGTGCTGGAGGAAGGCGACCGCCTTCCCGTCGGGCGCGAGGTCGAAGTCGGTGATGTTCCGCCCGAAGGTCCAACGCGCCTGCCCGGGGCCGCCGACCCCGAGCATGCCGGAGCGGACGCGGGGGTCGTAGTGCTCGAGCCACGCGAGGCGCGCGCTGCCCCGTGCCCAGCGGTACTCCCCCACCTCGCGCCCCGCGAGGACCGCCGGCAGGCGTCGCGGCTCCGCGAGGTACAGGTTCCCCTGCTTGCCCGGCGTCGCGTCCGCGACGAAGGCCGTCGTCTCCCCGCTCGGCGCGAAGGCGAAGGACTGCACGCCGACGCCGGCGCTCGACCCCGGCGCGCGCTCGGTGGAGGGGAGCTGCCGCAGGGCGCCGCCCCCCTTCCCGTCGACGATGACCGCGAGCCGTGTGCCGTCGGCGGAGAAGCCATAGTCGGTCACGGCGCCCTCCACGCCGGTCAGCGGCCGGGCGCGGACGAGCCGGCAGCCGACGGCGAGCACCTGCCCGCCGGCGGCGCGCGAACGGCGCGCGAGGAGCCTCACGAAGTCGGCGTCCGCCCCGCACCCCTCCCCGCCCACGGGCGAGAGCGCGAAGCTCGAGATCCCCTCGGCCCCCTCGATCGCCCGCGGCGCTTCCTCCCCGGGCAGGAGGACGTGGAGCCTCCCTGCCGCGACGTAGCCGAGCTCGCCGTGCGCCCCGAACCCGTGGAACGTGACGTCGCGGGCCAGCTCGCGCGCCGCGCCGTCGCGCCAGAGGACGAGCGTGCCGCTCCCCGCGGCGTAGTCGTAGTCGGCGAGCGCCGCGAGCGTGGCGCCCGACGGCGACCACGACAGCCCCTGCGGCATCGTCGTCACGGCCCCCGCGATCCGCTTCGCGTCGCCGCCGCCGGAGGGGGCGATCCGGAGATCGCAGTTGGCCGTCCCAGGCGGCAGGAACTGCCCGCGCGCGACCCGGCAGCCGTCCAGCCACGCCACCCAGGCGCCGTCCGGGGAGGGGAGCATGGCGCGCGCCTCGGCGGCCGCGACGCGGCGGCCGAGGCCGCCCGACGGCGCGGGCTCGCCCTTCCCGCCGGAGCAGGCGGCGAACGCGAGGAGGACGAGGCCGGTGATCGATCGCCCCCTCACCCGGGAGAGGAGGAACTGGCGGGCGTCGCCCGCGGGCTTCACGCTGGCTCGATCCAAGACGAGAGCTCCTTTCGCGCGCGCTCTGCGTGCGCCTCCTTGCGCTCGGCCTTTCCGCCGTGGCGGCCGACGAGCGGCGGGAACAGGGAGTAGACCACGTTGGTCGGCTGGTACTCGTAGTCGAGCGGGTGGGCGGCGCCCGTCAGGTGCCGGTGGAGGGCGCCGATCGCGGTCGCGGCCGGCGGCGGCCGGAAGGCGCGCCCGGCGAGCCGGTCGAGGATGGCGCGCGCCGCCAGGAGGCCGCAGGCGGCCGACTCCACGTACCCCTCGACGCCGGTGATCTGGCCCGCGAGGAAGAGGTGCGGCCGGGCGCGGAGCGAGAGGTCGGGCGCGAGGACGCGCGGCGCGTCCACGAAGGTGTTCCGGTGGACCTGCCCCAGCCGCTGGAACTCGGCGTTCGCGAGCCCCGGGATGAGCTGCCGGAAGATCCGGCGCTGCTCCGGCCAGACGAGGCGCGTCTGGAAGCCGACGAGGTTCCACGCGGTGCCCGCGGCGTCCTCGCGCCGGAGCTGGACCACGGCGAACGGGCGCTTCCCCGTCCGCGGATCCTCGAGCCCCATCGGCTTCATGGGGCCGTGCGCCAGGGTCGCCGGGCCCCGCTCCGCCATCACCTCGATCGGGAGGCAGCCGTCGAAGTACCGCGGCTCCTCGAACTCGTGCGGCTTCACCTTCTCGCCGGCGACGAGCGCCGCGACGAAGGCGTGGTACTGCGCCTCGTCGAGCGGCAGGTTGAGGTAGTCGTCCCCCTCCCCCTTCCCGTAGCGGGAGCGCGCGTAGGCGATCGACATGTCGATGGAGTCGCCGGTGACGATGGGGGCGATCGCGTCGTAGAAGTGCAGCCCCGCGCCGGCCACCTCCCCGAGCGCCGCCGCGAGCGGGGCCGAGGTGAGCGGGCCGCTCGCGAGGAGCGCGAGCCCGGGCCCCTCCGGCAGCGAGGCCACCTCCGCCCGCCTGATCCCCACGAGGGGGGAGCGCTCCAGCGTCGCGGTGATCTCCCGCGAGAAGCGCGCCCGATCCACCGCGAGGGCGTCTCCGGCCGGCACGCGCGCGGCGTCGGCGACCGAGAGGACCAGGCTCCCCAGCCGGCGGAGCTCCTCGTGCAGGAGCCCCACCGCGTTGGAGGGGTTGTCGGAGCGGAGCGAGTTGGAGCAGACCAGCTCCGCGAAGTCGCCGCCCTCGTGCGCGGGGGACCGTACGGCCGGCCTCATCTCCACCAGCTCGACGGCCACGCCGGCCCGCGCGAGCTGCCACGCCGCCTCGCTGCCCGCGAGCCCGGCGCCGACGACCACCACCTTTTGCTCAGACCCCATTCGTGTCCCGTCCCGCCACTCCCCGCGTCCTCGCGGCGGGGTTAGGCTTACTCTACTGGCAGGCTGGCCGTTCGCCGATGCCGAGGAGCCGACCGTGCGCGCTGAAGACCTCGCGGTGATGAGAGGCGAGCTGAACCGACGTCGACGACTGGTGTTCGACGCGTCCCGCCACACCGACGCCGAGATCGACGGCCTCCGCCAGTCCGGCACCAGCGCAGAGGTGGAGGAGGGGGCGCGCCTGCGCAGCGACGAGGACGCGCTCCTGCGGCTCGGCGACGCCGAGCGGCTCGAGCTCCAGCGCATCGACGCAGCCCTCGCTCGCATGGAGGAGGGCACGTATGGCGCCTGCGCCGACTGCGGCGAGGAGATCGAGGTCCGGCGACTGAAGGCCCTCCCTCACGCGGTCCGCTGCCAGGGGTGCGAGGAGGCGCGCGAGCAGGTCGGCGCGCGCTAGGGCCCCCTCACCCTGCCCTCTCCTCCGGTGGGGGAGAGGGAAAGTGGCCGGGGTCAGTCATTCTTCATGACCATGAACTTGTACTCGCCGAGCTCCGCCTGCCCGGCGGTGTACAGGACCTCCATGAGCGTCCGGTAGGGGACGCGCTTGTCGGCCACGATGTTGACGCGCCCCGTGAAGGGGGCGGCCTTGTTGAACTGGGCGATGTACTTCTGCTTGTCGACTTCCTTCTTGAGCGCGTCGTAGACCGCGCCGACGTAGAAGCTGTCGGCCTTCCCGCCCTTGGCCGCGGGGGGGATGATCCCGTTCTGGATCTCCACGACGCGGCGCTCACCGACCAGGATCTCCCGCATCGAGACCGAGAGGCCGATGTTGTCCTGCGGGGAGAGCTGCGTGCTCGAGACGGGCACCGTCAGGTCGGCCGTCATCGTCACGTTGACGGTCGACGTCTGGTAGGACTTGAGGAGGAACACCAGGATGATGGTCATCATGTCCATCATCGCGGTGATGTTCAGCTCGGAGACCTCGCCCTCGGCGGCGCGGGCCTTCCGCTTCGCGCGCCGGTAGTTGCGGGCCGACTTCTCCTCGGCGAGCTGCTCGTAGGTGGGCTCGGGCTTGGCGGGGCTCGTCATGGGTTCACCCCACCAGCGAGAGGGAGACGTCGAAGAAGAGCTGCTTCCGCTCGCTCGTCCCGTCCGGCAGCTTGGCGCTGTACTCGCGGCAGGCGTCCATCGTCTGGATCAGCACCTCGTAGGTCACGTCCGCGTCGGCCGAGAGGATGATCTGCGTCTCGCTGGGGAACTGGGCCTTGATGACCTTCATCTGCTCGGTGAGGGCGGCGTAGTCGTACCGGCCATCCCGGAGCGGGATCGTCGGCGGGCGCGAGGTGTCGGCGGAGTCGGAGCCGAGGACGCCGCCGGCCCCGGCGACGTAGAAGCCCTGCTTCCCCACGGCGACCGTGAGCAGCAGCCGTGGCTTCTCCTCGGCCTGCGCGCCACCCGCGCCCTCCCCGGAGATCTTCGGAGCGGAGACGTTGAGCACACCGAGGCTGATGAGCCCCGCCATGCTGAGCAGGATGAACATCACGAGGTTCACCACGATGTCGAGGTACGGGACGATGTTCAGCTCGCCCGTATGCTCGTGAACGTGGACGCGGCGCTTCATGGAGCGTCTCCAGCCGTGCGGCCCCGCTGGGGCGACGGCCCAGGGTGACTACTCTGCAGCGCCCGTCTCGCCCGACGCCTGCCGCGCGAGGAGGTTCTCGAGCTTCAGCGCGTTGTACTCGACCTCCTCGACCATCGTCCGCGACTTCGTGCTGAGCGCGAGGTGGAAGATGATGCACACCACCGCGATCGTGAGGCCGAGCGCGGTGTTGTTCATCGCCTCCGAGATGCCGTTCGAGAGCATCACCTGCTTCATCTCGGGGCTGGCCGCGCCGAGGGAGGCGAAGGTCTGGATGAGGCCCCAGATGGTGCCGACGAGGCCGACGAGGGTCGCGATGTTGGCGAGCGACCAGAGCGACGCGATCCGCTTCGAGATGGCCGGGGTCACCTCGAGGACGGCCTCCTCGAGGGCGCGGGCCACCTCCTGCTCGCCCTTGTCGGCGCGGGTGAGGCCCGCGCGGACGACGCGGGAGAGCGCGGCGTTCGGGGCGGCGCCGCAGAGCTTGACCGCCTTGTCGACGTTGCCCGAGAGGACGAGCTTCTGGATCTGGTCCATGAACGGGCCGGCGTTCAGGTTGAGCTTGAAGCCCAGGACCATGAACCGCTCGAACACGATCGCCAGCGCCACGGCGGAGACGACCAGGTTCACGAACATGACCGGGCCGCCCTGCTGGAAGAACTCGGCCATCTTGTGGATCATCTGACGCCTCTCGGTGGGTTGGCTGCGCACTTTGTGCGCGTTAGTTCAGCGATTAGACAGCGGAATTTCCTATCAATAGGTCGCGCGGGGTGTCAAGCACGCGTTCCCGCGCCCCCTCTACTCGCCCGACGCCGTGGCCGGCGGCTCGCTGGAGCGCCGGTAGCCGCACTCCTTGTTGGGACAGGCGACGAAGGGGCCGTCCCGCTTGGAGTACTTGTCGAGCAGGTAGGTCGAGCCGCACTGGGGGCAGGCCTCGTTGCGGGGACGGTCCCAGGAGACGAAGTCGCAGTTCGGGTACGAGGAGCAGCCGTAGAAGGTCCGGCCGCGCTTCGAGCGCCGCTCCGAGATGTACCCCCCGCAGCCCTTGGGGCAGGAGACGCCGATCGAGACCGGCTTCTTCCCGTCGCACTCGGGGTAGCGCGAGCAGGCGAGGAACCGGCCGAAGCGGCCGCGCTTCATCACCATGGCGGCGCCGCACTTCGGGCACTTCTCGTCGACCGGGACCTCCTCCTCCTTCTCCGGGACGATCCGCTTCACCTCGTTCCCCTGGGCGTCCTTCTCCGTCTCCACCCGGAAGTTCATGGTGTTCTTGCACTCGGGGTAGCCGGGGCAGGCGAGGAACGAGCCGTTCCGTCCCCACTTGATCACCATCTTGTGCTGGCCGCACTTGTCGCAGGTGATGTCGGTCGGCTCGGCCTTCCCCTTGACGCCCTCGGTCTGCTTCGCCTTCTTCAGGTCCTCCTCGAAGCCGGTCCAGAAGGCGCGGAGCACCTCCTGCCACTGGGCGTTCCCCTCCTCGATCTCGTCGAGCCGCTCCTCCATCCCGGCGGTGAACGCGATGTCCATCTCGCGCGGGAAGCCCTTCACCAGCCAGTCGGTGACGAGGATCCCCAGCTCGGTCGGCTTGAAGACCTTCTCGAGCTTCTCGACGTAGCCCTTCTCCTGGATGGTGTCGAGGATGGCGGCGTAGGTGGAGGGCCGGCCGATCCCCTTC
Source organism: Anaeromyxobacteraceae bacterium (assembly GCA_035465955.1). GTDB lineage: Bacteria > Myxococcota > Myxococcia > Myxococcales > Anaeromyxobacteraceae > DATIVK01. The sequence goes on from DATIVK010000126.1 coordinate 7,484, forward strand.
TCCTCCATCTCCTTCACGAGCGAGGCGTCGTTGAAGCGCGGCGGCGGCTGCGTGAAGTGCTGCTCGGGGACGAGCTTGCGCAGCGCGAGGACCATGCCGACCTCGAGCGGCGGCAGCTGCCGCTCCGACTTGTCGTCCTTCTCCCCGATCTCCGGCGTGGCCTCCGGCTCGGCGCCGGCCTCCTCGTCGGGCGGCCTCGCGCCGTACACGGCCAGGTAGCCGGGGAACTTGAGGATGGACCCGGTCGCCCGGAAGGTCGCGCGGCCCGCGGTGATGTCGGCGGAGGTCTGGTCGTAGACGGCCGGCACCATCTGGCACGCGACGAAGCGGTTCCAGATGAGCTCGTAGAGGCGCGCCATGTCGCGCTCGCCCATCGCGTCGAAGAAGGGCAGCACGCGCTCGGGCGTCCAGTCGAGCGACGTCGGCCGGACCGCCTCGTGCGCCTCCTGCGCCGACTTCTGCTTCGTCTTGAAGACGTTGGGGCTCTCGGGGAGGTGGTCCTTCCCGAAGGTGGTCCCGATGTAGCCGCGGACCGCGTCGACCGCCTCGGTGGAGAGCCGGACCGAGTCGGTGCGCATGTAGGTGATGAGACCGACCGCCCCCTCGTCTCCCAGCTCCACCCCTTCGTAGAGCTTCTGCGCGAGGGTCATCGTCTTCTTGGCGCTGAAGCCGAGCCGGTTGGCCGCCTCCTGCTGGAGCTTGGCCGTCGTGAACGGCGGGGGCGCGTTGCGGCGGCGCTCCTTCCGATCGACGGTCGCGACGACGTAGGTCGCCTTCTCGAGATCCGCCACGAGGGCGAGCGTCCCGGCCTGCTCCTTGAGGTCGGCCTTCTGGCCGTCGACCCTGGCGAGCTTCGCCCGGAACTCCGGCGGGAGGCGTGCGGCGAGGTCGGCGTCGAGCGACCAGTACTCGACGGGGACGAAGGCCTGGATCTCCTTCTCGCGCTCGACGACGAGCCGGACCGCCACCGACTGGACGCGCCCCGCGGAGAGCCCGCGCCGGACCTTGTCCCAGAGGATGTTGCTGATCTTGTACCCGACGAGCCGATCGAGGATGCGGCGCGCCTGCTGCGCGTCGAACCGGGAGCGGTCGAGCGCGATGGGGTGCTCGATCGCCTTGACGATGGCGTTCTTCGTGATCTCGTTGAAGAGGACGCGCTGGACCCGCTCGTCCCCCCCCTCCGCACCGAGCTCGTCGGCGATGTGCCAGGCGATCGCCTCCCCCTCGCGGTCGGGGTCGGTCGCGAGCAGGACGCGCGCCGCGCTCCGGGCCGAGCGCTTGATGTCCGAGAGGACCTTGGCCTTGCCCTTGATCACCTCGTACGTGGGGATGAAGCCGGCCTCGATGTCCACGCCATCCTTGGACTTCGGGAGGTCCTTCACGTGACCGACCGACGCCTTCACGTCGAAGCCGCGCCCCAGGTACTTCTTGATCGTCTTCGCCTTCGCGGGCGACTCGACCACGACGAGGACGCCCCCGCCGGCCGCCTTCGCCGCGCGCTTCGCCGGGGCCCTGGCCTTCCCCTTCGCCTTCGCGGGGGTCTTGCCCTTCGGGGGCGCCTCGCCCTCGGGCGCCGCCTCGTCCAGCTCCTCGACCTTCTTCGACCTGCTCGCCATCGGCTCGAATCCCCTCTAGGAACGCCGCAGAAAGTACCGGCCCGGCCGCTGCTCGCACAAGCCCTCGAGCTCCAGCGACAGGAGCGCCGCCATGGCGGGGCCCGGACCGAGCCCCGCCTCCCTCGCCAGGTCGTCCGCGTGGCGCGGCTCGCTCCGCAGGGCCGCGAGGAGCCGGCCGGCGTCGCCGCCCGGCTGCGCCGCCGCCCCCGGGAGCTCGAGCTGCGCGGGCCCGGCCCCCTCGACGATCCCGAGCGCCGCGAGGACGTCGTCGGGCCCCTCGGCGACCCTCGCCCCCTCCCGGAGGAGGCCGTGCGGCCCGGCGGAGAGCCGCTCCCGGACGTCGCCGGGGACGGCGAAGACCACGATCCCGAGCCGGCGCGCGATCGACGCCGTGATGAGCGCGCCGCTCCGGAGGCCGGCGCGCACCACCACCACCGCCTCGGAGAGGGCGGCGACGATCCGGTTGCGCCGCGGGAAGGTCCATGGGGTGGGCGGCGACCCGTCGGGCAGCTCCGACACGAGCGCCCCCCCGGCCGCGACGATCTCGTCGAAGAGCCCACGGTGCTCGCGGGGGTAGGCCACGTCGATCCCGGTGCCGAAGACGGCGATGGTGTGCCCGCCCGCCTCCAGCGCCGCGCGGTGCGCGACGCCATCGACGCCGGCGGCGCCGCCCGAGACCACGCTGACGCCGCTGCGCGCGAGCCCGAGGGCGATCTCGCGCGTCACCTCCGCGCCGTAGCCGTCCGGAAGCCGCGTCCCGACGACGGCGATCCGCCGCCGATCCCCGAGGTCGCCGCGAACGCGCAGCCGCTCCGGCCTGTCCGCGAGGCGCCCGAGCGCCGCGGGATACTGGCCGTCTTGCGGACCGAGCGTACGCGCCGCGTCCATGGAGCGGGGCGATATACCCGCGGGGTCCGGGGTCGTCAAGCGAGCCATCCCTGCGCCTCATGCACGGTGCGTGCACGCCAGGGGGCGCGGAGGGCAGGAAAAGCGCAGCGGCGGCGGGGAGATCCCGCCTCGCGTGGGTCCGCCTCCCCTCTGCCCGGTGGGGGAGAGGGAAGGAACGCTCACTCTCAGTTCCCGCCCGAGCCGGCCGCGTCCGGCCGCATCTCGATCCGGTCGCCGACGTAGAGCTCGACGAGGCTGCGGGTCACGAGCGCCGTGGACGCGTGGTCCTTGACGTCGATCACGAGCAGGTCACCGACGTCCTCCTGGGGGAAGTGGCCGTCCCACTTCGCGTGGTCCAGGGGGCCGCCGTAGGGATCGCCCGCGCGGACCACCTTGAAGACGTTCCCCTCCTGCACGCCGTCGTCCTTCCCCTTGTCCACGAAGACTACGTGGTGCTCGCCGAGCTGCGTCAGGATCTCCTGCTGCGCCCCGATGATGGTCCCCTTGAGCGTGGCGGCGTTGGGGCGGCGGGTCACCTGCTTCACGAAGCGCTCCGACCACGGGCCGAGCAGCGCGCCCCGCTCGATCGGCTCGAAGGTCTGCGTGATCGTGAGCTTCACGGCCTTGTCGGAGACCTCGGTGACGCGCCCGGCGCCCACGACGACGGTCTGGTAGCCGAAGACGTCGTTCGTGACGGGGTGCACGATCTTCCGCTCCGTCCGGTAGATGACGTAGGCCTCGCCCTTCTTCACGCCGGCCGAGCCCTTGAACCGCGCGTACACCTGGTCGGTCGTGGAGAGCATGAGCTTCTCCTCGAAGGCCCCGACCAGCTCGCCCGACTCCTCCAGCTCGCGGCGCGTGACGAAGGTCTCGTGGCGGGCGGTGGTGGCCTGCGGCGGGACGTACCCGATCTTGTAGGGGCCGCTCACCGCGACGGCGTCCTCGTCGATCAGCTCGCTCGGCGCGGCCAGCTCGGCCTTCGAGAAGTCCTCGAGCTCCCTGGGCGCCTCGGCGACCGGCGCCTCCTCCACCGGCTCGACGCGGGCGGGGGCCTCCTCGGCGGAGGGGTAGAAGCGGAGCAGCTGGCCCGGGTCGATCCAGTGCGGGTTGGTGATCTCCGGGTTGAAGGACCAGACCTTCGGCCAGTACCAGGGGTTGTTGAGGAAGCGGCCCGACAGGTCCCAGAGCGTGTCGCCGGGCCGGACGGTGTACGTGTCGGGCGGCGGCACGGCCCCCTGCCCGGCAGCCGCCGCGGGGGCGCTCCCCTCCGGCGGGAAGACGACCGTGTCGCTCTCGCCCTCGCCCGCCTCCTCCGGAGCGGCCTCCGCGGCGCCGGCGGCCTCACCGGCCGCCGGGGGCGACTGCGCCAGCGACCGCCCGCCGAGCGCGAGCTGCGCGAGGGCGGCGAGGGCGAGGATGCGGGTGCGGGTCATGGGCGGCTCCTTTCACAGCGTGCAACGATCTCGTTCGCGGCGGAGACGGCGTCTCCCGCGGGGTAGTCCTCGGGCACGCGGCGAGCCAGCTCGCAGGCCGCGTCGAGACGCCCGGCGTCCAGGTAATCGCGCGCCCCCTCCACGAGGGCGTTGTCCGCCGACGGGTGGCGCGGGTAGCGGGCCACGAAGGCCTCCAGGGCGTGGGCGCGCTCGACGCCGCCCTTCCTGCGCGCGGCGGTGAGCTCCCCATCCGCGTCGGCGCTGAGCTCCCGCCCCGCGGGACGGGCCAGCGCCTCCAGGCGGTCCGGGTCGGGCTCCGAGATGGGCACCGCGGTCGGGAGCGGGGGCGCCGCGCGCGGGGAGCGCGTGGGCGGGGCGCGGAGGACCAGCGGCTCCGGCTCGGGCTCCGCGCGCGGCGCGACCTTGACCACGGCGAGGTTCGGGGGCACCAGCGGCTCAGGCGGCGCGGCGGCCACGGTGGAGGCGGGGGCGGCACGCGCGGGCGAGGTGATGGGCGCCGGCGCCGCGCGCGCGGATCGCTCGGCGAGCTCGTCGAGCCGCCGCGTCGCGGCGTCGAGCCGGCGGGACAGGGCGTCGTTCTGCGCCTGGAGCGCGGTGACGTCCCCGCGAAGGGACTCCACCTCGCGGCGCAGGGCGGGGCTCCCTCCCGCGCACGCGGAAAGAGCGAGGGCCGCGCAGGGCGCGGCGAACCGGTGGAGCTGGTTCAACACCCGGAAAATTCTAGGTGAGGAGGGCCCCCCGTCAAGGAACGGCCCGTCCTGCGATATCGCGAGCGCCGGGGGCGATCCAGGCCGCCTGCCGCCCCGTGGCCCCCGCGTCGCGCCGGTGGGAGAAGAAGAGCCGATCCTCGCAGGCGGTGCAGCGGCGCAGGGCGTCGATCCGCTCCGGCAGGAGTCCGGCGGCGCCCAGCGCGCGGACGTTGGCCTCCCAGAGGTCCAGCCGCGGCGCGCTGCGGCTCCGATCGACCACGCCCGCGCCGAAGGCCTCCTCGAAGCGGGCGGCCAGGTCGGGCGACACCTCGTAGCAGCAGGGGCCGATCGACGGGCCGATGGCGGCGAGGAGCTCTCGGGGGCGAGCGCCTCCTCGCGCCGTCAACGCCTCCACGGCCGCCGCCGCGGCCCGCGCCACGGTGCCCCTCCAGCCAGCGTGGACCGCCGCCACGGCCCCCGAGGTGGGATCGGCGATGAGGACCGGTACGCAGTCGGCGACCGAGATGCACGCCGCCACCCCGGGCGTCCGGCTGACCACCGCGTCGGCCTCGTCGCAGGGGGCGCTCGGGGCGTCTGCCGTGACGACGCGGGCGCCGTGGACCTGCTGGACGCGGGCGAACGCGAGGCCGGTCGCGGCCTCGAGCCGGCGCCAGTTCTCCGCGACCCGCCCGGGGTCGTCCCCCACGGCGCCGCCCAGGTTCAGGCTGTCCCAGGGCGCCGGCGAGACGCCCCCGCGCCGGGTGCTGAAGCCGTGGGGGAAGCGCGCCAGCAGCCGGCTCGAGACGAGCTCCACGTCCGGCCCGCGCGGCATCACGCCCCCTCGCCGGCGCCGTCCGTCGGCGAGGCGGGGATCCGTTCGCCGTCCTCACCCCGCTCCGGCGCGACCGCGACCCCGACGGGCGCCTCCTCCGTCGCGGAGGGCTCGCCGCTCGCCGGCACGCTCGCCGACTCGCTCGCCGACCCGAGCGCCGCGCGCGCCTCGTCACGCTCCCGGACCGCGGCCTCGAGCTGCAGCGCGAGCTCGCCCGTCCTCTCGGCGCGCTCGCGCGCGGCCTGCGCCTCGCTCTCGGCCACCATGAAGTCGTGGCGCGCCGACGTCAGCTCGGCCTGCAGCCGCTCGTTCTCGCGCTTCGCGGCGGCGAGCACCCGATCGCGCTCCGCCACGTCGCCCTGGAGCACCTCCTGCCGCTGCGCGGCGTCGACGGCGGCCGCCTCCGCCGCGGTCCGCAGCCCGGCGAGCTCCCCCTCGACGGCCGCCGCGCGCGAGCGCTCCGCCGCCTGCTCCGCCTCGAGCGCGGCGGCGCGCGCCTCCAGCTGGCGCCGCTCACCTTCGAGCGTCGCGAGGCGCTGCGCCAGCTCGCCCCGCTCCCCCTCCACCTTCGCGAGGCGCTCCCCCAGCTCCGTCCGCTCTCCCTCGACCTTCGCGAGCCCCTGCTCCAGCTGCCCCCGCTCTCCCTCGACCTTCGCGAGGCGCGCCTCCAGGCTCCGCTGCTCGGCGTCGGTCGTGGCGAGCCGCTCCTCCATGGCGCGCCACTCCATCTCGTGGCGCCGCTCGGCGTCGTGGAGCCTGCGCTCGGCCTCGTGGAACTGCCGCTCGGCGCGGGCGACCTGCTCGATCAGCTCCTTCTCCTGCTGCACCTTCTCGAGCAGCATCGCGTCGAGGGAGGCGCCGTGCTCGCGCTCCCGCGCAGCCGCCGCCTCGCGGGCCTCGACGAGCCGTCCGGAGAGGTCCTCCACCTGCCCCTTGAGCCCCTGCAGCTCGACGTCCTTCTCGTGGAGCCACTCGCCCGCGTAGGAGACCTCGCGCTCGCGGATCTCCCAGATCTCGGCGAGCCGCGCGATCTGCGCCTCGCGCGCCTTCAGGTCGTCCCTCAGCAGCTGGAGCCGCCCGTCGGCGGTCTGGAGGAGATCGCGGCGCGGCGGAGGGCGGTTGCGCTGCGACTCCGCGAGGAGCGCGTCGCGCCGGTCGGCGATCGACTGGAACGTCCGCTCGACGAAGAGCCGATCCGCGTCGGTGAGGGTGCTGCGGACGGCGCGCTTCTTCACCGGGGGGGGCGGCGGCGCCATCGGCGGAGGCACGCGCGCCGGGGCGGGCGGCTCCTCGACGAGCTCGGCGTCCTCGATGACCGCGTCGTCGGCGCTCTCGACCTGCTCGGCGGCCGTCGCGAGGATCCGCCGGGCCAGCGCGCGCAAGGCGGCCGTGTCGAGCGGCATCGCCAGGTAGCCGTTGGCCGCCCAGGGAGTGCGCGCGTGCTCCGCGAGGGACGCCGGGGCGGTCTCCGACGAGTAGAGGAGGATGGGCAGCCGCGCGGTGGCCGCGTGGTGCCGCAGCCGCGCGCAGAGGCTGAACCCGGAGAGGTCCGGGAGCTCGGCCCGCATCACGACGAGGTCCGGGCGGCGCGTCGTGATCTCGAGCTCCGCCTCCGCGGCGCTGCCGGCGAGGCGCGTGGCGTGACCGTCGTCCTGGAAGAGCGACGCGAGGGAGAGGCCGAAGGGGTGGTCGGGTTCGACGATGAGGACGCGCGTTGAGATCATGAATCGGCTGGCGCGACGCGATGGCCGCGGCCCCAGTCTATACCCCAACACGCCGCGGCGTGCCCGTCGGAGCCCGCCGGGGTCGCCGGGACCCGGAGGAGGGAACGCACCCGTCCAGCGACGGCGTCCGCCGCGTCGATCACCGCCTCTTTCCACCGTTTGCGCGTCCCGAGGCGCCGGCACGGGGCTTGTATTCACCCTGGGCATGTCCCGCCGGAGGCCGGCCCCGATCCCCACCCCCTCGCCGCGCGGCTCGTCGCGCGCGAGCAGCCGGGATCACCTCCCCCCCCTCGCCCAAGCCGCTGCGTGGCCGGACGCGCGGCTCCTCCCCCCGCCGTAAGCCTCTCCCGAGGCGCGGCGGAGCAGCACGAACGACGGCGCCTCCCGGCGCCGGGCCGGAGGGCCGGAGCCGAACGCTCCGGCCCTTCGCGCGTTTTCGGCTGTGCCGCCGCGGACGCCGCGCTAGACTCGCGCCCCTATGGAAGGTCAGGGCCCGCTCAGCGAAGAGATGTTCCACTCGTTCCTGCAGCTCGCGGTGAAGCGGCAGGCAAGCGACGTCCACTTCGAGGTCGGCTACCCCCCGACGTATCGCGTCTTCGGGGAGCTCCTCGCGGCGAAGTACCCTCCCCTCACGCACGCCGACACGGAGGCGATCGCCAACTTCGTGCTCCAGGCGCCCGGGGCGGGCTTCACGCCGCTCGACTTCCGCGAGGTGGACCGCAGCTACTCGCTGCCCGGGGTGTCGCGCTTCCGCGCCTCCATCTTCAAGCAGCGCGGGAGCTGGGGCGCGGTGATGCGCACCATCCCGTTCCAGATCCCCGACTTCGACGTGCTGAACCTCCCGCCCGTCGTGAAGACGATCAGCGAGGCGCGGCGCGGGCTCATCATCGTGTCGGGCGCCACCGGCAACGGGAAGTCGACGACCATCGCGTCGCTCATCAACAACGTCATCCAGCAGGAGCGGCTCCACGTCATCACGGTCGAGGACCCGATCGAGTTCATCTTCCCGCCGGGCAAGGGGCTGGTGATCCAGCGCGAGGTCGGCGCCGACACCGCCAGCTACACCGACGCGCTCCGCGCCGCCCTCCGGCAGGACCCCGACATCATCATGGTGGGCGAGCTGCGCGACCGGGAGGCGGCCGACATCTGCCTGAAGGCCGCCGAGACGGGCCACCTCGTCATCACCTCGCTCCACACGCCGGACGTCCCGCGCGCGATCGGCCGCCTCGTCGGGCTCTTCCCCGCAGACGAGCAGGACACGGTCCGCGCCCGGCTCGCCGACAACCTCCAGGCGGTCCTCGCCCTCCGGCTGCTCATGCGGTCCGACAGCACGGGGCTCGTCCCGGCGGTCGAGGCGCTCCTCGCCACGAGCAGCGTGCGCGAGATGATCCGCGATCCGAACAAGGTCAACGAGCTGCTCAAGTACATGGAGACGGCCGGTGCCGACCTCGGCATGCACTCGTTCGACCAGTACCTCTACAAGCTGGCCGAGGCGAAGAAGATCGGGATCGAGACCGCCCTCGCGAACGCGACCAAGCGGGCCGATCTGGAGCGCCAACTGATGATCGAGGCGGGAGGCCGCAGCGCGTGAGCCCGGCCGGCGCCACGACGGCGTCGCGCGTTCTGGTGGTGGGCTCGGACGCCGACGTCACGATCGCGCTTCACCTGCACCTCGACCGTGCGGGGTTCGCGGTCTATTGCATGCCCGGTCCGGAGGACCTGGACCCGATCGCGCGCGTCGTCTCGCCGGCGATCCTGGTGCTCATCCTCCCCGCGCAGCCGGACGCGACCTGGGGCGCCGCCCTGACGACGGCCGCCACGGCCGCCCGGGCCGGCGTCTCGGTGGTGATGGTCGCGCCGCAGCGCGACGTGGTGCAGCCGCTCGCGTCGGTGGCGGGCGCGTCGCGCGCCCTGTCGCGCGCCGAGGTGCTGGCCCGGCCGCTCCTCGTCGTCGAGCGGCCCGGGGCCGTCCACCCGGCCGCCCCCCCGCCGCCGCCCCCCATGGCGGCGCCTCCTCCTCCCCCCGCCCCGGTCCCGCCGCCGCCGCCGTTGCCCTCGGGCTTCGGGGGCCCGCCGCCGGTGGCGCCGCCGTCGCCGCTGCGGGCGCGGACGGCCCCCTCCGTCGACCTGCTCGCGCTCATCGACGAGGAGCTCGTCGACGAGCCGAAGGCCAGGCCGCCGATCACCCGCGTCGAGGTGAACGTCAGCCTCGTCTCGGAGCACAACTTCTTCGTGGGCCCCTCGAAGCGGATCGACTCCGGCGGCGTCTTCATCGCCACCGCGATGCCGCCGCCGATCGGGACGCGGCTCCAGGTCCGGCTCGGCCTCGCCGACGGACGGAAGGTCGACGTGGACGGCGAGGTCGTCTTCGTCCGCCCCAAGACCGCGACCGTCGGGCGCGAGCCGACCGGCTGCGGCGTGAAGCTGCTCAGCCTGCCCCCCTGGGTGATCGACGCGATCGACCGCTTCGTGTCCGCGCGTCAGCCGATCACCTACCAGCCGCGGTAGCG
>DATIVK010000127.1:0-9759 GCA_035465955.1 Anaeromyxobacteraceae bacterium
TCAGGTACGGGACGACGAAGCGGGTGGTCGGCTTCGCCATCACGTTGTGGCCGATGAACCAGTTGACGAGGCCGTAGTGGAACTCGAGGTTGGTGGCGAGCTGGATGCCGCGCAGGCTCGTCTGCCCGAGCACGCGCGAGAGGTGCTCGTAGCTCTCCCGCCGATCCGCGCCCTTGGTGAGGAGCAGCGCGATGTTGGAGTCGTAGGCGCCCGCCACCCGGTACCGCATGAACATGCCGGTGTCGGGGTTCACGAGGCTGATCCCCTGGTCGTCACGGATCTCGCCCTCGATCGGCTTCGACCAGTGGCGGATGAGGCCGCCGGCGTGCGGCGAGAGCGACGCGTCGGTGGCGTTGAGGCGGGCCTCGACGGACGCAGGGAAGCGCGACACGCGCGTCGGCTTCGGGAGCCGGGCGCCGTGGCGGGCGATGAGCGCCATCGCCTCGACGAGCGACTCGACGACGAAGGCGTCCTTCGGGTCCTCGGGGTTGGTGAACTTGAGGCCGTAGCAGAGCTCCGTGACCCGGTGCTCCACCTGGATGCGGGTGTTCACCTCCATGAAGTAGTAGCGGTCGCGGTCGACGATGCACTCGAAGGTCGAGGCGGAGTCGAGCCCCACCGCGGCGCCGAAGCGGGCGGCGTCGTCCTCCATCCGCTTCAGCGTCTCGAGGTCGGTGCGGAGCGCGGTGGCCTCCGCCGCGCGGCCCCCCTTCTCCGCCGCGGCGATGGCCGCGAGCAGCCCCTCCTGGGTGACCGAGACCTCGAGCAGCTTCTGCTCGTGCATCTGGAGCGAGCAGTCGCGGCCGCCGAGGGCGACGCACCACTTGCCGTTGCCGACGAGCTGGATCTCGTTGTGGCGCGTCTGCTCGATGTTCAGCTCGATCAGGACGTTCTTGTTGTCGCCGACGCCGGTCGCCTTGACCTCGTTCAGCGTCTCGCGCGTGAGCGCGGGCGCCTCCGCGGCGGCCTCCGCGATCTCCTTGTCGCCGGCCTTCTTCGCGGTGAGGAGCGACGCGCCGAGGATGCGCTGCCCCTTGCCGCCGCCGCCGCCGATCGCCTTCAGGCGGACCCGGGAGTTCGGGTGCTTCCTGAACATCTCGGTGACCTCGCGCTGCACCTGCTCACCGAGCTCGTCGATCGTGTAGAGGTCGATCCCCTTGGCGTAGGAGGCCATGAGGACGTGGTCGGCCAGCTCCTCGAGGCCGAGCTTGGCGTTCCCGAGGACCTTCTCGTCGCACGCGAGGCCGTTGGCCTTGCAGAGCGCCACGAGGGCCTCGCGCGTCTTGTGCTTGTGGACGAGCGTCTTCGCCGTGACGTTGTTGACGCCCGGCGTGACGCTCACCTTCGCCTCGAGCGCCGTCCGCTTCGCCTCGTCCTTCTTGCCGGCCCGCGCCTGGACCTTCGAGTTGGGGCCGATGAACTTGAGCCCGCCGGCCTCGACCGTGGCGACGAACTCCTCGTCCTCGGCCATGAAGCCGTAGCCGGCGAAGACGGAGTCGTAGCCGTTGTCCTTCGCGATCTGGACGATCTGCTGCATCCGCTCGACGCGCTCCTCCTTGCTGGCGCCGGTGTAGTCCGGCACGCGGTGGACCCGGCTCGTGTCGGTCAGCTGGCGCAGCTCGGGGGCGAGGGCGTTCGGGTAGACGATCGAGTCCTTCTCCGAGAGGAGGATCCCGTAGTGGGTGATCCCCATCTCGTCGAAGACGTCCATCGCCTCCTTGCGGATCGGGCCGCGGCAGACGATGAGCGGCTTCAGGTCCTCGGAGGCGAACGAGCGCACCCACGCCGAGGAGGCCTTGCCGAGGCGGCGGTCCCGGTGCGTGAGGGGGTTGTCCTTGTACCAATCGATGGGCTGGGCCATGTCGGACTCTCTCTGTGCCTGGTTCTTCTGGGTGGGGGGAAGCCGCATGGCTAGTGGAACTCCCGCTGAGGGCCGCCCATCGGAGCCGGCTTGTAGTGACGGAGGAGGAAGTGCATGTTCTCGCCGAGCACCTTGCGCAGGTCGGTCGGCATCACGATCGACGAGATGGAGCCGAGGGCGAGCCCCTCCTTCGGGTTCATCAGCTCCCGCTCGTAGCGCTGGTTGAGGGCGGCCTCCTGGCCCTTGAGCCAGTCGCCGGCCTCCTTCTCGGCGTCCTTCTTGGCGGCGACGCCGTCCATCCCGGCGGCGGTGCGGGTCGCGGTGCCCTTCTTCACCATGTCGGCGGCCTGGCTGCGGATCTTCCGCAGCTCGTCCTTGTAGACGAACTCCTTGCCCGCGGGCCCCATGACGGCGAGGCGCGTGGTCGGCAGCGCGAGCACGAGGTCGGCGCCGGTCGGGTAGTTGTTGTACGAGGCGTACGCGCCGCCGAACGCGTTGCGCAGGATGAGGAGGATGCGCGGCGTGCGGACGTCCACGATCGAGTCGAGCATCGAGCGGCCGGCCTGGACGATCCCGCGCGCCTCCTGCTCACGGCCGGGCAGGAAGCCGGTCGTGTCCTCCATGAAGATGATCGGGATGTTGTAGATGTTGCAGAAGCGGACGAACCTCGCGATCTTCACCGCGGAGTCGCAGTCGATCTGGCCGGAGGCGACGGCGCTGTTGTTCGCGACGAAGCCGACCACGTGGCCGCCGAGCCGGCCGAAGGCCGTGACGACCTCCTTCGCGCGCTCGGGCTGCAGCTCGAAGTAGTCGCCGTGGTCGCAGACCTGCTGGATGATGATCGAGACGTCGAACGGCGTGTTGAAGCCGGTCGAGGAGTTGAACGCCTTCTTGAGGAGGGTGTTGATCTCCCAGGTCTTCCGGTCGAGCGGGTCGCTCGTCTGCTGGAAGGGCGCGGACTCCGCGTTGTTGTTCGGGATGTAGCTGAGGAGCCGCACCGCCTGGCGGAGCGCGGCGAGCTCGTCGATCACCGTGAGGTCGGCGACGCCCGTCGCGCCGTGGACCTTGGGGCCGCCCAGCTCCTCGGGCGTTATGTCCTCGCCGAGGACGCTCTTCACGACGCCGGGGCCGGTGAGGCCGAAGAAGGTGTCCGCCGGCTGGATCACGAAGCTGCCCTGGCGGGGCAGGTAGGACCCGCCGCCGGCGTTGAAGCCGAACATGCACATGATCGTCGGCACCACGCCGCTGATCCTGCGGAGCGCGGTGAAGGCCTCGGCGTAGCCGTCGAGGCCGCCGACGCCGGCCGGCACGAAGGCGCCCGCCGAGTCGTTCATGCCGATGAGGGGGATCCCCTTCTCGCCGGCCAGCTTGAAGATGTTGGCGAGCTTCGTGCCGTTCGTGGCGTCGATCGAGCCGGCGCGGACCGTGAAGTCGTGGCCGTAGACCGCGACGTCGCGCCCGCCGATGTTCAGGATGGCCGTCACCAGGGAGGCGCCGTCGAGGTTCTTGCCCCAGTTCTGGTAGAGGACGTTCGGCTCCTTGTCGGAGAGGACCTTGATCCGCTCCCAGACCGTCATCCGCTTCTTGAAGTGCTGCTTCTCGATCTGGTCGATCGCGACGGAGCGGACGGGGCGCTGGATGAGGTCGTGGCCCTCCTTCATCACCTCTTCGTAGCGGCCGGTGGTGCGGGCGATCTCACCCGGGATCGTGAACTCCACCTTCTCCGGAGGATCCAGCGGGTTGGTCAGGGTCGGCTTCATCGGCTTCGTGGACATTCGGTCGATTCCTCCTGGGAGCTCTGCGGCGGTACGGGTGGGGGTGGGCGCGCGCTGCGCGCCCTAGAGCGGGATGTTCCCGTGCTTGCGGGGGGGACGCTCCAGCCGCTTCGTGCGGAGCATCTCGAAGGCGCGGAGGACGCGCGGGCGCGTCTGCTCGGGCCAGATCACGGAGTCGACGTAGCCGAGCTCCGCCGCGGTGTAGGGGTTCGCGTAGCGGTCGCGGTAGTCCTGGATCAGCCGGGCCCGCTCGGCGGTGGGGTCCACCGCCGCCTGGATCTCCTTGCGGTAGATGATGCCCACCGCCCCCTCGGGATCCATCACGGCGATCTCCGCCGTGATCCAGGCCATGTTCACGTCGGCGCGCAGGTGCTTGGAGGCCATGAGCGCGTACGCGCCGCCCCAGGCCTTGCGCGTGATCACCGTGACCTTCGGCACCGTCGACTCGGCGTAGGCGTAGAGGAGCTTGGCGCCGTGCCGCAGGACGCCGCCCCACTCCTGCCCGGTCGCCGGGACGAAGCCGGGGACGTCCACGAAGGTCAGGAGCGGGATCCCGAAGGCGTCGCAGAAGCGGACGAAGCGGCCCCCCTTCACGGAGGCGTCGGCGTCGAGGGCGCCGCCCTGCACCGCCGGCTGGTTGGCCACGACGCCGACCGGGCGGCCGCCGAGGCGCGCGAACCCGACGACGAGGTTGGGCGCGAAGCGCTCGTGGACCTCGAGGAAGTGGCGGTCGTCCGCGACGGCCCGGATCACGTCGCGCATCTCGTACGGCGCGGCGGGATCGGTGGGCACGATCGTCTTGAGGAGGTCGTCGCAGCGCCCGGCGTCGTCGGCGCAGGCGCGCGCGGGCGGCGGCTCCGTCGGGCTGGCGGGGAGGAACGCGAGCAGCTCGCGCACGGCGGCGAGCGTCGCCTCCTCCGTGTCCATCGCGAAGTGCGCGACGCCGGAGCGGCTGGAGTGGGCCGCCGCCCCGCCGAGGACCTCCTTCGTGACCTCCTCGCCCGTCGCGCCCCGGATCACCTCGGGGCTCGCCACGAACATGTGGGAGGTGTCCTTCACCATGAAGGTGAAGTCGGTGATGGCGACGCCGAAGCCGGCGGCGCCGGCGTACGGCCCCATGATCACGGAGATCTGCGGGATCCGCCCCGAGGCGCGGGTGTTGCGCAGGAAGATGTCGGCGTAGCCCGCGAGCGCCGCCACCCCCTCCTGGATCCGGGCGCCGCCCGAGTCGTGGAGCCCGACGATCGGGCAGCCGACCGTCATGGCGCGGTCCATGACCTTGCAGATCTTCTCGGCCATGGCGGCCGAGAGGGATCCGCCGAAGACGGTGAAGTCCTGCGCGTAGGCGAAGACGCGTCGGCCGTCCACGAGGCCGTAGCCCGTGACGACGCCGTCGCCGTAGACCTTCTGCCCCTGCATCCCGAAGTCGGTGCAGCGGTGGGTCTTGAACTTGTCGAGCTCGACGAAGGTGCCGGGATCGAAGAAGGCGCCGATCCGCTCGCGCGCGGTCAGCTTCCCCGATTCATGCTGCTTGCGGATCCGATCCTCGCCGCCTCCCCGCTCGGCCTCTGCATCGAGCCGATCGAGCAACGCACGCCGCGGATCGGGATCCAATGCCTCATGCATGCCTGAAGGCCTCGGCTACCCGTGAGCAGGTGAGCGGCGAAGATATGCGCGCAGCTCCAAATGAGGCAAGCGAGAACGGGGCTTCCCGCACATCCGCGCGCCGATCTTGCGTTCGACATGCGTAGCGCGCTTCGCAGTCGCCCCTGATCGGCGTAGCCCGCTTCGCACCATCTCGGGGCAGAGCCCCGTTGCGCTAGAGCTGGAGCCCCTGACGCGACCACCAGACCCACCACGAGCGGGAGGCCGCCTCGAGCTCCGCGGCCGGGAGGTCCACGGAGTAGCGCACCGGCGGCTCCGCGGCCGAGCGCAGCTCGCCCGACGCCGCCAGCCGGACCTCGCGGTCGGCCGAGGTGAGCGCCGCGAAGAGCCACTCCGCGCGCGATCGCCCGCGGTTCTCCTTCCACCAGCGCAGCCACCGCTGCGGGCTCGGGCCGTGGCGCTGCAACGTGATCCGCGACAGCGCATCCGCGGCGGCCTCGGCCGTCTCCGGCGAGCCGCCTTCGAGGGCCTGGATGAGGATCGGGATCGACTCGACGTCCCGCAGCGCCCCGAGCGCCCGCGCGGCGAGGAGCGGGCGCTCCCCCACGCCGGAGAGGAGCGCCCTGCGCAGCCGCTCCGGGAGCGGCTTCACCGCGGGCTCGCGCCGGTGCGAGGCGAGCGCCTCGCGCGCCGCCGCCGCCACCTCGGGGTCGGGATCGAGGATCAGATCGACGATCTCGGGGGGGCGCTCGACGGACTCGCCGGTCCTCCCGGAGAGGAGCGCCGCCATCGCGCTCTCCACCGCGACGCCCGGAGCCGCTTCCGGTTCCCCGCCTGCCGGAGCCGTTGCAGTCGCCGGCGCCGCGGGCGCCGGGACCGAGGCCGCCTCCGAGGGAGGGAGGGGCGACGGCTCCGCGGGGGGCGGGGCCGGTGGCGGCGCGCTCCGCTCGGCCGGCGGCGCGGTCTCCGCCTCGGAGGGCGGCGGCTCCATCCACGTCGGTCCGGGCTCGCGAGCGAGGTCGTCGACGGGGGGCTCCGGCTGCGGCGGCGCCGGGGGGCGAGGCGCCGGCCCCCTCCGGCGTCGCTTCCTCGCGCGGATGATCCGCTCGAACGTGCCGCCCACCGTCGACAGGAAGAGGAGCAGGTCGCCGAGCCGCCGGGGAGAGACCGGCGCCTCGCCGTTGTCGGCGTACAGGACCGCGACCGGACGATCGCCGAGGAGGATCGGGTAGAGCAGCACCGTTCGCGGCGTGCCGCGCCAGAGCCCATCGAGGATGTTGGCCGTCCCCACCGCCTCCCGGCCGGCGTGGCCGAGGTACGGCGCGCGCGTCTCGAGCACCGTCCTCACGACGCCCGGGTCGGACGCGTAGATGGCCGTGCCGCGCGCGTGGCTCCGGGCGTCCTCCTGCACGCCGAGCCCGTCGTGCCCCACGACCGCGTCCCGCGTGACGGCGAAGAGCGCGGCGAACTCGAAGAAGTCGCGGGCGTAGCGGAGCGCGGTGAGCACCACCTCGTCGCGGTGGCGCGACTCGGCGAGGATCGCGGCGGCCTCCTCCGGTGTCCACCGTGGCGGCGCGGACCGATCGAGCACCGGCGGCTCCTCCGGCCCGGCCTCCGCCTCGGGTTCGCCCTCCTCGGGCGCCTCGATCGGCGCCTCCGCGGGCGGCGGGGCGGCCCCGATCGCACCGGCCGCCGCCGCTGCCGCAGCGGGAGGCTCGACCGCGGGCGATTCGCCCTCCCCGGCGGCTGGCGAGACCGGCGGCTCGACCTCGATCGACATCGCGTCGAACGCGTCGACCGCCTGCTCGAGCGCCGCGAGGAGCGGCTCCGCCGGCTCGGAGCCGTCCCGTGCGAAGCCGCTCGGCGCCGGCCGCGCGGGCTCGAGGTCGCCGAAGGAGGTCTCGTCCTCGGCGGCGTCGCGCGGCGGCTCTGCGATGGGCTCCGATCGCTCGGGCGGGGGTGGCGGCTCGGCCGAGACGACCGGCGCGGCGGTGAAGGTGCCCGCCTCCCCGGCCGCGAAGAAGGCCTCCTCGATCGAGAGCGAAGAGGGAGCGGGCGACGGCGCCGAGGGAGCCACGGGATCGGGGCGCGGCTGCGGCGCGGCGGCCTCCACCGGCCCGGTCGCGCCCTCGGCGAGCTTCGCGATCCGCGCGGGGAGCTGCCCCCCGTACAGCCTCTGGATCAGGGCGTGGACGCGCCACTCCAGGCCGACGTGGGGGACGAGGTTCAGCGACAGCATGAAGCCGATCTCGTCGATCGCGGCGGCGTCGGCGGGGTGGACGGCGACGACCGACAGGTCACGCCCGTCGAGCGCGAAGGGGGCCAGCCGGTGGCGCTCGGCGACCTTCGCCGGGAAGACCCGGCGGGCGCGGGGTTCGATCTCCCCGAAGGCGCTCGCCGGCACCGGGGGGAGGCCGGCGGCGCGCGCGATGAAGTGGAGGAGCTCCGCCTCGCCGATCAGCCCCAGCTCGAGCAGGGCCGTATCGAGCGCTCCGCCGAGCTGGGCCTGGCGGGCGACGGCGCTGTCGACGTCAGCCTGGGAGACCGCGCCCTCTTCGACGAGGAGCGCGGCGAGGTCCTGGGGCACCCCACCCTTCTATCACGGGGTCGGGGAAGTCAGGCGTCCACGACCCGCGTACCCGCGAGGAGGTCGTGGAGCGCCCTCCCCGAGGGGCTCACGAGGGCGGGGAGGAAGCCGGCCCCGGCGAGGAGGATCGACGCGGCCGCCCAGGCCGACCGCGAGGCGCTGCAGGCGATGCCGGGGGGCGCGCCGTCGGGACCGACGACGCGGATCCGGGCCACCCGCTTCCCCAGGGTCGCGCCCGCGAGGGCGTGGGCCACGGTCGCGTAGACGAAGGTCACGACGGCGACGAACCCCTCGGCGGGCAGGAGGAGCCAGAGGGGGGGCCGCCCGCCGACGCCGCTCGTCGCGACGAGGAGCGCGGGGACCGCGACCGCGAGCGCTGCCACGAGCGCGCCGTCGATGGCCCAGGCCGCGGCGCGGCGCGCGGGGGAGGCCGGCCGGAGGTCCGCCTCGAAGGCTTCACCGGCCACCGGGGCCTCGGGGTCCGCGCCCTCCCCCGGCTCCTCCTCGCCTGCATCCCCGAGAGCCGCGCCCTCCTCGGCGTCGTCCGCGTCGACCTCCTCTCGCTCCTCGGCGTCGGCGTCTGCGTCGTCGGCGCTCGGCTCCTCGACCTCCTCCTGCCGGAGGGGCTCGCTCTCGACGCGCTCGCGGCCGGGGCGCCTGCGATCGAGATCCAGCTCGACGGCGAGGGGGGACGGCGCCGGGTCGTCGTCGAAGGCGAGGGGGGTGCCGCAGCCCGCGCAGACGGCGGCCGTCGGAGGGTTCTCGCGCCTGCAGCGGGGACAGGGGGCCACGGCCGGAGCTTAAGGGGGGTCGGGGAAGGGCGCCAGCCGGCGGCGCGCGCCGGAAACGACCCGAGCGCCCCGTGCGAGCGCTTGCCGCCGCGGCGCGAGGCAGGGTCCAATCGGCGCCACCCACCGGAGGAGATCACATGGCCAAGGCGAAGGAGCTCAAGTTCCGCGTCCCCGACGCACCGGGGAAGCTCGGCGAGATCACGACGGCGCTCGCGGCGAAGAAGGTGAACCTGCGCGCCATCAACGCGTGGGTCGAGGGGACGGAGGGCGTCATCCGGCTCGTCGCGGACAAGCCGGCGGCCGCGAAGAAGATCCTCGGCGCGGGCGGGCTCCAGGTGGAGGAGCACGACGTCCTCGAGCTCGAGCTCGCCGACAAGCCCGGGACCCTCGCCGCGGTGACGACGAAGCTCGGTCAGGCCGGGATCAACATCAGCCACGTCATGATCGGCACGGCCCCCGCGCGGAAGTGCACCGTCTTCATCGGCGTGGCGGACGTGAAGGCGGCCGCCAAGGCGGCCCGGTAGCCACCCGCCGACCTTCCCCTCTCCCGCACTGAGGGAGAGGGAGAGGGCCAGGGTGAGGGAGAGGGTCGATCGGCCTTCGCGGGAACCGACGCGGCCCGCCCGTCTCACCACGGCCCCTCCCCGCTGGGAGGGGAGTTGGTCAGCCCATATCCCCGTAACGCGCCTGGAGCAGCGCGACGGCCGCGATGGCCGCCGTCTCGGCGCGCAGCGTGCGCGGCCCCAGCGACGCCCGGACGGCGCCGGCGCGCTCGAGCGCCCCCAGCTCCGCCGGGGTGAGACCGCCCTCGGGGCCGACGATCGCGACGACGCCGCCCGCGGCCGGGAGGCGCGCGATCGGGACGCTCCCCTCGCCGTGGAAGAGGATCGGCAGGAAGCCGGGCGGGAGCTCGGCGGCGAGCTCGCCGAGGGACGCGGGCGCACGGACCTCGGGGACGTCGGCGCGGCCGCATTGGCGGGCGGCCTCCTCCGCGATCCGGCGCCAGCGCCTCGCGCGCTCCTCCGCCCGCTCCCCCTCCAGCCGGACGACGGACCTCGCCGCCTCCCAGGGCACGATCCGCGCGACCCCGAGCTCGGTCGCCTTCTGCACGACGAGATCGATCTTCTCCCCCTTCGCGAG
>DATIVK010000128.1:0-24902 GCA_035465955.1 Anaeromyxobacteraceae bacterium
GGCGACGAGCATCCCGGGCGTCTTCGCGGGCGGCGACATCGTCACCGGCGGCGCGACCGTGATCCTCGCGATGGGCGCCGGCCGCCGCGCGGCCAAGTCGATCGCGACCTACCTCACGAACGGCAAGAAGTGGCCGGTCACGGCCGAGGACGTCGCGAAGTTCGAGCCGATGCAGCCGATCTCCTCGGGAAAGGTCGCGAGCGGCGACGCGAAGACCTGCCCGAAGTGCCACCAGCCGATCGAGGGTGACGAGGAGTACATCTGCTGCGGCACCGACTCCCTCTCCTGGCGCTGCAAGGACTGCGGCAAGGTGAGCGAGGGCTTCGCCTTCCCGTACGGCCAGTGCCCGGCGTGCGGCGGCAAGCTCGAGGTGCTCGACCCGCGCAACATCGATGAGGCGAAGGCCCTCGAGGCCGTCCGCATCGCCTTCGAGATCGAGCTCGGCGGGATGGCCTTCTACGGCAAGGCCCGTGACGAGTCGAAGGACCCGATCCTCAAGGAGCTCTTCGCCAAGTTCTACGGCATGGAGCAGGAGCACATGGAGACCCTGACGCGCCGCTACCACGTGGCGCCGCCGACGGGTGGGGAGTTCAAGATCGACCGCGCGGCCATCTACGCGGGGATCCCGAACAAGCCCGAGGATCCGGCCAACCTCTTCCGGATCGCGATCGCCTTCGAGGAGCGCGCCGTGAAGTTCTTCACCGAGCAGGGCGCGAAGTGCGCGCCGGGCTCCGTCGAGGCCCAGCTCTACAAGGAGCTGGCGGCCGAGGAGCGCGAGCACGTCGACCTCCTCACCACCGAGTTCAACCGGTGGAAGGTCGGCAAGCCGGGGATGATGTAGCCCCCAGCCTCATCGCCTGACACGAGAAGGGCCCGGGAGACCGGGCCCTTCTCTTTTGCGGACCCAAACGCGAGGCGGCGTGGGGCGGGACCATCGTGGAGGCCCGCCGCCGCCCAGGGCGCGCCGGGCGGGTGGGCCCCGGCCTGGAGCGAGCGATGCGCTGCCCAGCGGTTTGCGGCACGGGGCCGTTCCTGGCGCGGCGCGAGTACGTGCCCGGCGCTCGGCGCATGCTCACGCCAAGCCGAGCTCGTACGGTCGCGGTGGAGCGCGGGTGAGCCTGCCGCGAGTGAAGCCCGGGGGGTATCCGCCCGGACGCCCCAAGGCGGCGGGCCGAGCGAGCCTACCGCCCCATCGCCGCGAGGCGGGACGCGAACCAGGCGCAGCCGGCGGCGATGACCGTCCAGAGCGCCACCTGGCGCCAGTCGCTCGTCTTCATCGCCATGTAGCCGGAGACGAAGACGCCGAAGGCGAAGAGGCCGGAGCCGATCCGCCCCGTGAGGCGCCGCGTGTCGTCGCGCTTCGGGTCGTTCGGGGCCGGGGTGGGCATGGCTTGCACCTGAGAGATCGCGGTTTCGGAAAGGACGGGCCGCCGCTGCGCCCGCCGCCGAGGCTGAGTGTAGCGTCGCCTCGGGGGAGGCGTCGAGGAACGCCCGGGCCCGGTGGCGCCAAAAAGCGAGGGCCGGGTCACCTTTCGGTGACCCGGCCCTTGCGCGCGGTAAGGGATTCGAACCCCTGGCCTTCGGCTCCGGAGGCCGACGCTCTATCCAGCTGAGCTAACCGCGCTCGTTGAGGGGGCGTTTTTAGACCAGCGCCCCGCCGAACGCAAGCCGAACTCCTTGGAGTTCGCCGGAAAGCGCGGGTCCCTCTCCCCCGCGGGGGAGAGGGACCGCTCGAGGCGCTAGCCCGGGTTCACGCAGACGCAGGAGGTCGACGTGCCGCTGCAGACCGCCTTGCTGTTGGTCGGGGCGGTCTCCGAGCAGTAGGTGCCGTCCGTCGCGCAGCAGGGCTTCGTCGTCGAGCAGGTCGCCCCGACCGGCGTGGCGCAGGTCGTGGGCGGCTGGCAGGTGCCGCTGACGCAGGAGAGGCTCCCCGTGGTCGGCGTGCAGCACGAGGGGTTGGTGCCGCCGCACGGCCCACCCTGGTTGGAGCAGGGCACGTTGCACGTGCAGGGCACCGTGTCGGCGGCGGTCCCGGTGCAGGCGACCTGGCTCCCGCCGGAGTCGAGGGTCGTGCAGGAGAGCCCCGTCCCCGTACAGCACTTCGTGTCGGTGGTCCCGACGCCACAGCCGCCGCCGCTGTTGGAGCAGGTGCTCACAGGGTACTGGCAGGTGTACGTGCTCGTGTCGCACTGCAGGGCGCCGGGGCTGCCGTAGCCGCAGCAGTCGGTGTTCACGAGGCACCCGCCGCCGACGCTCTTGCAGTAGCTCGCCGCCTCACAGGTCCCGCTCGAGGAGCCGCCGGGGATGACGCAGGTCGAACCCGTGCAGCAGTCGCCGTTGTTGGAGCAGACGCCGCCCGACGCGACGCACTGCTGCGCGCATTTGTTGATGGCCGGGTCGCAGTAGCCGGTGCAGCACTGGGTGCCGGCGGTGCAGGTGTCACCATCGGTCTTGCAGGTCTCGCAGACCGTGCCCGTGCCGGTGGCGGGATCGAGGGTGCAGAAGCCCGTGCAGCAGCCCTGGGTGGCGCAGCTGGTCTTGAGCGCGGAGCAGTTGGTGGTGGCGTTGGAGGTGGTGCAGACGTTGCCGAACTCGGGCGTGGCGACGCAGCCGTAGGGCGTGCAGCAGCCGCCCGCGGTGCCGGGCGAGGTGCAGGAGCTCCCCGCGGGGAGGCAGACCGGGTCACGGCAGACGCCCATGTCGCAGATGCCACCGCAGCACTCCGCGCCAGCGGTGCAGGCGCTGTCGGTCGCCTTGCAGGTGGCGCACGTCTTGGTGGTGGTGCCGGAGCAGAGTCCGAGGCAGCAGTCCGTGTCGCTCGTGCAGGTGCTGGTAGGCCCGACGGGCTTGCAGCCCGGCGTGGTGCTGGTCGCGGCGCAGATGCTCCCGAACTCGGGGACGTAGGTGCAGGAGTACGGGTCGCAGCAGGGGGTTCCGCCGCTGGCGCAGGTGGTGCCTGCCGCCAGGCAGGCCTGGTTGGGCGGCGTGCACTTGAACGCCCCGGTCGAGTCCTGGATGCAGGGGTTCCCGTTGCAGCACTGGCCGTTGAACTCGCAGGCCAGGCCGTCGTCGAGGCAGCACTCGGGCTTCGTCGGATCAAAGCCGGTCGGGCAGAGCGTCGCGCAGTCCCCGACCGTGCCGTCCGGGTTCTTGCAGACGGCGGGGCCGCCGTAGCAGCGCCAGATGCCGCTGTCGTCCTGCTTGCACGCCGCCTTGCCCGAGCCGCCGCCGTAGGAAGCCGGCATGCAGCAGTTCTGCGAGGCGTTCACGTCCTTCGACACGCCGCAGATGTTGCCCGGCGGGTTGCAGGAGCCGCCGTTGTTGCAGCGCGGGGTTGGGTCGGAGACGCTGCTCTTGCACTCGATGTTGTAGCCGTCCGGACGCATCGTGTCCGGGTAGCCGCCGCAGCACGCCCCCGTCGAGTCGCAGAAGTCGCCCGTCATGCGGCAGCCGCCGGCCGGCATGCAGACGGTGACGCCGCTGCCGGGATCGGCGCAGGTGCGCGTGCAGCAGCCCGTGCTGCCGGAGCAGGGGTTGCCGTCCTGGATGCAGCCGCCGTTGGGGCGGACGCAACGGCCCGCGAGAGAGGTGGTGTTGGAGAGGTCGCAGGTGCCGGAGCAGCAGTCGGTGCCCTTGTAGCAAATGTCGCCGCTCGCGTTGCAGTTGTAGGCCGCGGCGCACTTGCCGCTCTTGCAGTTGGTGGAGCAGCAATCGGAGCCGACGGTGCAGGTCTCACCGAGGGTCTTGCAGACGTCGTTGGCGACGGTGCCCGGCGGGACCACCTGGCAGGATCCGGAGCTGATGGAGCTGCACGAGCCGGTCCCGGAGCAGCACTGGCTCGGATCGGTGCAGGGCTCGGGCGTGGGGAGGCACGCGGCCGCCTTGCAGGTCGCGGTCTGCGTGTCGCAGGAGCCGGAGCAGCACTGGCTCCCGGTGGTGCAGCCTGCGCCGGGCTGGCGACAGGTGCCGGTGTTGGTCGGACACTTGTTGGTGGCCGTGTTGCACGGGCCGGAGCAGCAGGGCTCCTTCGCGTTGCAGGTGAGCCCGTCCTCGATGCAGGCGTTGGGGCTGCACGTGCTCGTGGGCGTCTGGCTGTAGAGGTCGCAGATCGAGGAGCCGCAGCAGGCCTTGCCCGTGGAGGTGCAGGCCGCGTTGTCGCCGATGCAGACCGTCTCGGGCTGGCACTTGTTCTGGTAGCAGGTGAGCCCGGTCACCGCGCAGCAGTCGCTGGGGTTGACGCAGGAATCGTTGACGTTCTTGCAGACGAAGGGCTGGCACTTCGAGCCCTGGCAGGTGAGCCCCTGCGCCGTGCAGCAGTCCGCGTTGACCGAGCAGGACGCGTTCTCCGCGCCGCAGACCGGCGCGGTCGCGCACTGGCCCGAGGGGCTGCAGTAGCCCGAGCAGCAGTCGCCGGCGACGGCGCAGCCGGCGCCCGCCTGGCCGCACGTGCCTCCTCCTCCCGTATCCTTCTTCGGGTCGCACCCGGAGCATGCGGCGAGGCTGGCGAGCCACGCGACGGCGATGAACGTGAATGAGGAGCGGACCATATTGGGCATGCCTCCGGCAGGCGCGACGGGAAGATTTCGACGGCGCATTTTCGCACGGAAGTCACGGTTTGTATAAGGATGTGTTTGTGGGTGATTGTCCGGCGAGGTCGGCTCCTGCTGTCCCGGGCCCGCGGGACCACCTACCTTGACCCCCATCGGTCGGTCGGCTACTTACGATGGCTGGGGACCGGCGATCGGGCCGCCCCGCGTCCCAACCCGGGGGAGCGACATGGCAATTCGCGCTATCGCGGTAGAGGACGACGAGGCGGTCGCCCGGCTCATCACGCAGATCCTGGCGTCGAGCGGCTTCGAGGTGTGCGGCGTCGCCCACACGGGCGAGGACGGCGTGGCGCTCGCGCGGCGCGAGCAGCCGGACGTGGCGCTCGTCGATCTCGGCCTGCCGCGCATGAACGGCGAGGAGGTCATCGCCCAGATCCACCGCGATCTCCCCAAGACGCGCTGCATCGCCCTCACGGCGGTCGACATCCCGGCCAGGGTCCTCGGCGCGATGCGCGCGGGGGCGGCCGGCTACATCCTCAAGCCCTTCCACGCCGCGGAGCTGGTGAAGGGGGTCCAGGACGTCCTCTCCGGCGAGGCCGCCCCGATCAGCCCGCGCGCCGCGAAGGTGCTCCTCAGCGAGCTCCGCGGTGACGCCCCCGAGCAGCGGGCCAAGGACGGCCCGGCGCTCTCGAAGCGCGAGCTCGAGGTGCTGCAGCTCCTCGTGCACGGCCACACCTACGCCGACGTCGCGAACGCCCTCGGGATCGCCGAGGGGACCGTCCAGACCTACGTGAAGCGGATCTACGAGAAGATGGACGTCTCGACCAAGGCGGAGGCGGCGCTGCTGGCCGTCGCCCGCGGCCTCGTTCGTCCGTAGGCCGCGCCCGGAAGCGTCACCGAGCCGCGGTGGCAGTTTGACGCACCGCGTGGCGCGCCTGCCTTGACTTAAGGGGCTCGAACCCTATAATGAGCCCCTTTTTCCCGGCGGAAGCTCGCGCAAATGCGCGTCAATATTGACGAAATCAAGGAGGGCGGCCTCCAGAGGGCGTGGGACCTCACCCGGCATGCCATCGACGAGATGGTGACGGGGGATCGCGCGGGCGTGCGGGCGGCGGCGCCCCTGCACGTGGAGGCGTCGATGGTCCGCACCGGGCGGCGGGTCCTCCTCGAGGTGCACGCGCGCGCGGCCCTCGAGGGCGAGTGCGTCCGCTGCCTTGGGCCGCTCACGCTCGATGTCCCGATCGATTTCGAGTTGACGCTCGTGCCCGAGGACGAGTACGAGTCCGGGCCCGAATCGGCGAAGGACGACGCCAAGGCGGAGATGGCGGGGACCTTCGACGCGGTCGGGGCAGACGAGGAGGTCTACCGCGGCAAGGAGATCGACCTCGATCCGATCCTGCGGGAGCAGGTCGTCCTGGCGATGCCGGCCTACCCGGTCTGCAGGGAGAGCTGCAAGGGGCTCTGCACGGTGTGCGGTGCCAACCTGAACGAACGCGACTGCGGCTGTGAGCGGCGCGTCCCCGACCCGCGGCTCGCGGGCCTCGCGAAGTTCAAGAAGCAGTAACCGAAGCACGAATACCGAAGGAGCACGTCGTGGGTCTTCCCAAGAAGCGTACCAGCAGCATGCGGCGCAACCGGCGTCGCGCGGCCAACTTCAAGCTGAAGCCGGCCAACGTCACCAAGTGCCCCAAGTGCAAGGAGCCGGTCCTCTCGCACCGCGCGTGCCCGTCCTGCGGCACGTACAAGGGCGAGCAGGTCACCGAGGCCCAGTAAGGCCCGATGCCTCACAAGCTCGCGCCCGTCGCCGTCGATGCGATGGGGGGCGATCACGCCCCGGGTGCCATCGTCCAGGGCGCGATTAACGCAGCGCGTAAGGGGCTGCCGATCGTCCTGGTCGGCCCCGAGGAGCGCGTGCGCGACGAGTTGCGCAAGCACCGCGCCGCGCAGAGCCTCCCCCTCGACGTGTGTCACGCCCCGGAGGTCGTCGAGATGGACGACCACCCGGGGCAGGCCATGCGCCGGAAGAAGCAGAACTCGATCCGGGTCGCCTTCGAGCTCGTGAAGGCCGGCAAGGCCTGCGGCATGGTCTCCGCCGGCAACTCGGGCGCGGTCATGGCCGGCGCGATGTTCGTGCTCGGCCGCGTGGACGGCGTCGAGCGTCCGGCCATCGTCTCGGTGGTCCCGGGGCTCAAGGGCCAGCCGCTGCTGCTCGACATGGGCGCGGTGGTGGACTGCAAGCCGAGCCACCTCGTGCAGTTCGCGCTCATGGGCGAGCTCTACTCCCGCCGCGTGGCGGGCGTCGCGCGCCCGCGCGTCGCCGTCCTCTCCAACGGGGAGGAGGAGACGAAGGGGACCGACCTGACCCGCGCCGCCGCCGCGGCGCTGCGCAGGTCGTCGATCGACTTCGTCGGTTACTGCGAGGGGCGGGACATCAACACCGGCGAGTTCGACGTGATCGTCACCGACGGCTTCACGGGGAACGTCGCGCTGAAGACGATGGAGGGGACCGCCCGCGTGGTCGGCGAGCTCCTCAAGCGGCAGCTGAAGAGCACCGCCATCTCCGCCATCGGGGGGCTGCTCGCGAAGCGGGCCCTCGACGGCATGAAGAGGCGGATGGACTGGCGCGAGATCGGGGGCGCGCCTCTGGTGGGAGTGAACGGCGTCGGCTTCATCAGCCACGGCCGCTCGGACGCGCTCGCGATCGAGAGCGCGATCCGCCGCGTCCGCGACGCCGCCCGCTCCCACTTCGTCGATGAGATCGCCGCGGCCGTCGCGCCTACCGAGGCGCTGGTCGAGGCCGCACGGGCGGAGGCGGAGCCGCAGGCCGCACGCCACGTCGCGCCCCACGAAACCTGAGCCATCCTAGGAGACTCGATGCGTTCGTACGTCGCCGGCACCGGTTCATTCGCACCCGAGAAGGTCCTCACCAACGCGGACCTCGAGAAGCTGGTCGAGACCAACGATCAGTGGATCGTGGAGCGCACGGGGATCCGCGAGCGCCACATGATCGCGGACGGCGAGGCGACGAGCGATCTCGCCCTCCGGGCCGCCCTGAAGGCGTGCGAGATGGCTCAGGTGGACCCGAAGGACCTCGAGGCGATCATCGTCGGGACGGTGACGTCCGACTACCCGTTCCCCTCCTGCGCCGCGGTCCTCCAGGGGAAGCTCGGGAACAAGAAGGCCTTCGCCTACGACATCTCGGCCGCCTGCGCCGGCTCGATCTACGCCATCACCACCGCCGATCGGTTCGTCTCCTCGGGCGCGGTGAAGAACGCCCTCGTCATCGGGGCCGACGCCCTCACCCGGATCACCGACTGGACCGACCGGAACACCGCGGTCCTCTTCGGCGACGGGGCCGGCGCGATGGTGCTCAAGCCCACCGACGACCCGAAGCGCGGCTGGGGGACCCTGAAGATCCACGCCGACGGCTCGCAGGTGCCGATCCTGCTGACCCCGGGCGGCGGCTCGAAGGACCCGATCTCCGAGAAGGTCGTGAAGGAGCGGTCGCACTACATCAAGATGAACGGGCGCGAGGTCTTCAAGTTCGCGGTCCGCGCCCTCGTCGACAACAGCCTCGAGGTGCTCGAGGCCGAGGGGCTGAAGCCCGCCGACGTGAAGTACGTCATCGCGCACCAGGCCAACAAGCGGATCCTCGACGCGACGCTGGAGCGGCTCGAGATCCCGGCGTCGAAGTGCTGGATGAACCTCGAGAAGTACGGGAACACCTCGGCGGCCAGCGTCCCGATGACGCTCGACGAGGCGAACCGGGCCGGCTGGTTCACGCCGGGCGACGTCATCCTCACGATGGCGATCGGCGGCGGCATGGCGTGGGGCGCCGGCGTCCTGCGCTGGTAGCGCCGGACGCAAGGGAGAGGGAGCCAGACCATGGGCCAGCTCGCGTTCATCTTCCCCGGGCAGGGGTCCCAGAAGGCCGGCATGGGCAAGGAGCTCGCCGAGGCCTTCCCGGAGGCGCGCGCCGTCTTCGACCAGGTCGACGCCGCGCTCGGTGAGAAGCTCTCCACCCTCTGCTTCGAGGGGCCGGACGAGCAGCTCAAGCTGACCGCCAACACCCAGCCGTCGATCCTCACCGTCTCGTCGGCCGCGGCCGCCATCCTGGCGAAGGCCGGGATCGCCCCGGACTTCGTCGCGGGCCACTCGCTCGGCGAGTACTCGGCCCTCGTCGCCGCCGGCGCCATCGGCGCGGCCGACGCGGCGAAGGCCGTCCGGGCGCGCGGCACCTTCATGCAGGAGGCGGTGCCGGCGGGGCAGGGGGCCATGAGCGCCGTCCTCGGGCTCCCGCCCGCGAAGGTGAAGGAGATCTGCGACGAGGTGGCCGCGACCGGCGGCGTCGTCTCGCCGGCGAACTACAACGAGCCGGGCCAGACCGTCATCGCGGGCGCCGCGGCGGCGGTCGAGGCGGCCGGCGCGAAGCTGAAGGCGGCCGGCGCGAAGCGCGTCCTCCCCCTCCCGGTGAGCGCCCCCTTCCACTGCGCCCTGATGGCGCCGGTGAAGGCGCGGCTCGAGCCGGTCCTGCGGGCGGCGCCGTGGAAGGCCCCGGCGGTGCCGGTCGTCACCAACGTGGAGGCGAAGCCGAACGGCGACGCGGCGCGCGTCGTGCCGCTGCTCGTCGAGCAGGTGACCGCGCCGGTCCGCTGGATCGAGTGCGTCGAGGAGCTGGCGCGCCAGGGGGTCACCCGCGTGGTCGAGGTCGGGCCGGGGAAGGTGCTCTCCGGGCTCGTGAAGCGGATCGCGCCGGACGTCGAGGCGTTCAACGTCGAGGACCGTGCGTCGCTCGAGAAGACCCTCGCGGCGCTCAAGGGGTAGCCACCATGTACGACTTCAAGGGGAAGGTCGCCCTCGTCACCGGCGCTTCGCGCGGCATCGGCCGCGCCATCGCGGTCGCCCTCGCGAAGGGCGGGGCGTCGGTGGCCCTCAACTACGCCGGGAACGACGCCGCGGCCAACGAGGCCCTCGCGCTCTGCCAGCAGGCCGGGGCGGCGAAGGCGAAGCTCTACAAGTTCGACATCGCCGACTCCGCCGCGTGCCAGAAGGCGATCGAGGAGGTCGTCGCGGACATGGGCGGGCTCCACGTCCTCGTGAACAACGCCGGGATCGCGGTCGACGGCCTCGTGATGCGCGTGAAGGACGAGGACTGGAGCCGGCAACTTCAAGTCAACCTCACCGGCACCTTCAACATGATCCGCGCCGCGACGCGGCCGCTCATGAAGGCGAAGGGCGGCGCCATCATCAACCTCACGAGCGTCGTGGGCGAGATGGGGAACGCCGGGCAGGCCGCGTACTCCGCGGCGAAGGCCGGGCAGATCGGCCTCACCAAGACGATCGCGCGCGAGCTCGCGTCGCGGAACGTCCGCTGCAACGCGGTGGCGCCGGGGTACATCGAGACGGACATGACCGCCGGCATCGCCGAGGCGGGCAAGCAGAAGCTGCAGGAGATGATCCCGCTCGCGCGGCTCGGCACCGCCGAGGACGTGGCCAACGCGGTGGCGTGGCTGGCGAGCGACCAGGCGTCGTACGTGACCGGAGAGGTCCTCCGGGTCAACGGCGGCATGTACATGTAGCCACGGGGTCCCCCGCGGCGAGCGACACCCAACCCAAGGAGAGCACCATGTCTGCCAACATCGAAGCGAAGGTCAAGACCATCATCGCGGAGCAGCTCGGCGTCGCCGAGGGCGAGATCAAGATCACCTCCAGCTTCATCGAGGACCTCGGCGCCGACTCCCTCGACATCGTCGAGCTCGTCATGGCGATGGAGGAGGAGTTCGAGGTCGAGATCCCGGACGACGAGGCCGAGAAGATCAAGACGGTCCAGGACGCGGTCTCCTTCATCTCCGCCCACAAGAAGTAGGCAGCAGGCCGCAACGAAGGAGACGGGTGGGGGCCGGGCAGCCCCCTTCCGCCGATCATTCTTTCGCAGGTCGAGGTGAGTTCGATGGACAAGCGCCGTGTGGTCGTCACCGGTCTCGGGCTGGTCTCCCCCGTGGGGATCGGCGTGGAGCCGTCCTGGTCCGCGATGGTCGCGGGAAAGAGCGGCATCGGGAACATCACGCTGTTCGACGCTTCGACCTTCCCCACCCGCATCGCGGGCGAGGTGAAGGGGTTCGATCCCGGGCAGTTCATGGACAAGAAGGAGGCCCGGCGGAACGATCGCTTCATCCAGTTCGCGCTCGCCGCCGCCGACATGGCCATGAAGGACTCCGGGCTCGACATGTCGAAGGAGGACCCCGACCTGGTCGGCTGCATCGTCGGCGCCGGCATCGGCGGCCTCGGGACCATCGAGGAGACGCACGGGACCTTCGTGGAGAAGGGGGTCCGGAAGATCGGGCCCTTCTTCATCCCGAGCCTCATCATCAACCTCGCGCCGGGCCAGATCAGCCTCAAGTACGGCCTGAAGGGGCCCAACTTCTCGCCGGTCTCGGCCTGCGCCACGGCGAACCACTCCATCGGCGACGCGCTGCTCTACATCCAGCGCGGCCTCTGCGACGTGGTGCTGGCGGGCGGTGCCGAGGCGCCCATCACGCCGCTCGGCATCGGCGGCTTCTGCGCCGCGCGCGCCCTCTCCGAGCGGAACGACGCCCCGGAGAAGGCCAGCCGGCCCTTCGACAAGGGGCGCGACGGCTTCGTCGCCGGCGAGGGCTCGGGCATCCTCGTCCTCGAGGAGTACGAGCACGCGAAGCGGCGCGGCGCCCGGATCTACTGCGAGCTGGCGGGCTACGGCGCGAGCGCCGACGCCTACCACATCACCTCGCCGTCGCCCGGCGGTGAGGGCGGCGCGCGCGCCATCCGGATGGCGCTCCGGGACGCGGGGCTGAACCCCGAGCAGGTCGGCTACGTGAACACGCACGGCACCTCGACCCCCGCGGGCGACATCGCCGAGTGCCAGGGGATCACCTCCGTCTTCGGCGAGCACGCGAAGAAGGGGCTGGTCGTCTCCTCGACCAAGTCGATGACCGGCCACCTCCTCGGCGCGGCCGGCGGCCTCGAGGCCGTCGCCGCGGTGAAGAGCATCGAGACCGGCGTGATCCCGCCGACGATCAACGTCGACGAGCAGGATCCCGAGTGCGCCCTCGACGTCTGCGCCAACACGGCGCGGCAGGCGGGCCACGGCGTCGCCATCTCGAACAGCTTCGGGTTCGGCGGGACCAACGCGGTCCTCGCGTTCCGGAAGATCTAGCGGGGCGAAGCCGCAGCTTTCGGCGCGCCGCCCTGCCGCTGACGCGGGGGCGGCGCGCAGCCTTTTCGGGCGCCGCGGACGGCGCAGGAGGAACAGATGGCCGACAAGATCATCCTCGGCTCCGACCACGCCGGCCTCGCGCTGCGCGCGGAGGCGGCGAAGGTGGCGCGGGCCGCCGGCTTCGAGGTCGAGGACCTGGGGCCCTTCTCGGGCGACAGCGTCGACTACCCGGACTACGCCCGCCGCGTCGCGACGGCGGTCGCCGGCGGGCAGGCCCGCTTCGGGATCCTCGTCTGCGGCACCGGGATCGGGATGTCGATCACGGCCAACAAGGTGCGCGGCGTGCGCGCCGCCCACTGCACCACCGAGTACGAGGCGCGCATGGCGCGGGCCCACAACGACGCCAACGTCCTCTGCGTCGGCGAGCGGGTCGTCGGGCTGGGGCTCGGCGCCGCCATCGTGGAGGCCTTCGTCCGGCAGGCGTTCGAGGGCGGCCGCCACCAGCGGCGCGTCGAGAAGATCGAGGACTGAGCACCCACGCGACGGGGTGGCCGCCGTTGTCCGGGAGCCCCCGGCGCGGTAAAACGCCCATCTCGCACCGAGGAGTCACCTGCCATGATGCCCACCCAGCGCCTCGCCGAGGCGGATCCGCAGATCGCCCGGCTCATCCACGAAGAGACCCGCCGCCAGGCGGAGGGGCTCGAGCTGATCGCGAGCGAGAACTTCGTCTCCCCGGCGGTCCTCGAGGCCCTCGGCTCGCCGCTCACCAACAAGTACGCCGAGGGCTACCCCGGCAAGCGGTACTACGGCGGCTGCGAGGTGGTCGACCAGGTCGAGCAGCTCGCGATCGATCGCGCGAAGCAGCTGTTCGGCGCCGAGCACGCGAACGTGCAGCCGCACTCCGGCTCGCAGGCCAACATGGCGGCCTACTTCGCCCTGGCGCAGCCGGGCGACACGCTCCTGGCGATGAGCCTGAACTTCGGCGGCCACCTCACCCACGGGTCGCCGGTCAACTTCTCGGGCAAGCTCTTCAAGATCGTCCCGTACGGCCTCGCGCAGGGGACCGAGACGATCGACATGGACGAGGTCGCGCGCCTCGCCCGGGAGCACAGGCCGAAGATCCTCATGGTGGGCGCCAGCGCGTACCCGCGCACGCTCCACTTCGACCGGTTCGCCGAGATCGCGCGCGAGGTCGGCGCGGCGATGGTGGTCGACATGGCCCACATCGCCGGGCTCGTCGCGGCGGGGCTCCACCCGAACCCGGTCCCCTACGCCGAGATCGTCACGTCGACGACCCACAAGACGCTGCGCGGCCCGCGCGGCGGCATGATCCTCTGCCGCGAGCCGCACGCGAAGACGCTCAACTCCCAGATCTTCCCGGGCATCCAGGGCGGGCCGCTCGAGCACGTCATCGCGGCGAAGGCGGTCGCCTTCGGCGAGGCGCTGCGCCCCGGGTTCAAGAAGTACCAGCAGGCGATCCTCGACAACGCGCAGGCGCTGGCCGAGGGGCTCCAGGCCGGCGGCCTGCGCCTGGTCTCCGGCGGCACCGACAACCACCTCATGCTGGTCGACCTGCGGCCAAAGAGCCTCAACGGCAAGATCGCCGAGGAGGCGCTGGGCAAGGCCGGGATCACGGTGAACAAGAACATGATCCCCTGGGACCCGGAGAAGCCGTTCGTCACCTCCGGCGTCCGCGTCGGCTCCCCGGCGCTCACGACCCGCGGCATGGGCACCGACGAGATGGCGATCGTCGCGAAGCTCATCGTCCGGGTGCTCGACGCCCCCGCCGACGAGGCGGGCCTCGCGCGCGTGCGCGCCGAGGTGCGTGAGCTCTGCGCCCAGTTCCCCCTGTACCCCGAGCTGACCGGGGCGAAGGCGGCGAAGGCCGCCCGGGCCGCGAAGCCGGCGGCGAAGCCCGCGAGGCGCGCCGCTCGCAAGGCCCCCGCGCCGAAGCGCGCCGCCAAGGCGAGGAAGCCCGCCAAGAAGGGGGCCCGCGCCGCGAAGAAGCCGGCGCGCCGCGGCAAGAAGTAGGCGAGGTGCGATGCGCTGCCCGTTCTGCGACCACCCCGAGGACAAGGTCGTCGACTCCCGCGAGGCGCAGGACGGGCGCGCCACGCGGCGCCGGCGCGAGTGCCTCGCGTGCGGGCGGCGCTTCACCACCTACGAGCGCATCGACGAGATCCTGCCGCAGATCGTGAAGAAGGACGGGCGGCGCGAGACCTACGACCGCGACAAGATCGTGAAGGGGCTCGAGATCGCCTGCCAGAAGCGGCCGGTGTCGCGCGAGCAGATCGAGGCGCTGGTGGCGGCGGTCGAGCGGCAGCTGCAGGAGGTGGGCGACCGCGAGGTCCGCTCGAGCGTCATCGGCGAGACGGTGATGGCGCGCCTCAAGGACCTCGACCCGGTCGCCTACGTCCGCTTCGCCTCCGTCTACCGCGAGTTCCGGGACGTGAAGGACTTCGTGAGCGAGCTGGCGGGGCTGGACGGCAAGGCGCCGCGCGACGGCGGGGGCGGCGCGCGATGACCCGCCGTGCGGACGCCGAGCGGTTCATGCGGCTCGCCATCCGCGAGGCGGAGAAGGGGCTCGGCCGCACCAGCCCCAACCCGGCCGTCGGCGCCGTGATCGTCAGGGGCGGGCGCGTCGTCGCCCGTGGCCACCACGCCCGGGCCGGCGCGCCGCACGCCGAGGCCGCCGCGCTCGCCGCCGCGGGGAGGCGGGCCCGCGGGGCGGAGCTCTACACGACGCTCGAGCCGTGCGACCACCAGGGGCGGACGCCGCCGTGCTCCGCCGCCATCCTGTCGGCCGGGATCCGGCGGGTCTTCGTCGGCTCGCACGACCCCAACCCGGTCGTGAACGGCAAGGGGATCGCGCGCCTCGCCGCGGGCGGCGTCGAGGTCGTCGAGGACGTCCTGCGGCGGGAGTGCGACGCCCTCAACGCCCACTGGTTCCGCTTCATCACCGCCCGGCGCCCGTTCGTCACGCTCAAGGCGGCGGTGTCGCTCGACGGGAAGCTGGCGACCGCCACCGGGGACTCGCGCTGGGTGAGCGGCCCCGAGGCGCGCGCCCGGGTCCACCAGCTCCGCGATCGCGTCGACGCGGTCCTCGTCGGCGCGGGGACGGCCCGCGCGGACGACCCGCGCCTGACCACCCGGCTGCCCTCCGGCGGCGGCCGCGACGCCGTGCGCGTGGTGCTCGACACGGACCTCTCGCTCCCCGCGAGCCTCCGGCTCTTCCGGCAGCGCTCCACGGCCCCGACGATCGTCGCGCACGCGTCCACGCGCGGGCGGCGGCTCGGTCCCAACGTCGAGCTGCTGCGCTGCCGGCGCGGCCGCGGCGGCGTGGACCTCGCGGATCTCCTGAAGCGGCTCGGGGAGCGGGGCGTCACCCACCTCCTCGTCGAGGGGGGCGCGGCGGTCCACGGGGCCTTCCTCCGGGCCGGCCTGGCCGACCGCGTGGCGCTCTTCATCGCCCCTCGGCTCGTCGGCGGGGACGGGTTGAGCTGGGTGGGGGGCGCGGGCGTGCGCCGCATGGCGGACGCCCTGCGGCTCGAGGACGTCGAGGTGGAGGAGGTCGGCGGCGACCTCCTCGTCACCGGGGCGCCGGCGGGCGCGTTGGCGTCCCGCAGGCGCAGGGATTAGGATCCGCGCGCATGTTCACCGGGCTGGTCGCGGACACGGGGGTGGTCGAGCGGGTGCTGCCGCGGCAGGGTGGCGCCCGGATCGTGATCCGCCCGCGCGCCCTCGACGTCGGCGCCCTGGTGCTCGGCGAGAGCGTCGCGTGCTCGGGGGCCTGCCTGACCGTCGTCGAGCGGGGGCAGGGGCTCGCGGCGTTCGACGCCGTGCCCGAGACGCTCTCCCGCACGACGCTGGGGACCTGGCGCGCCGGCACCGAGGTGAATCTGGAGAGGGCGCTCGCGGTCGGCGAGCGGCTCGGCGGCCACCTCGTGCAGGGGCACGTGGACGCCGTGGGTGAGGTGCTGTCGCGCAAGCCGGAGGGGCAGGGCGTGCGGCTCGCCGTCTCGCTCCCCGCGGAGATCGCGCGGCTCGTGGCGGAGAAGGGCTCGATCGCGATCGACGGGATCTCCCTGACGGTCGCGGCGGCGGGGCGCGACCGGTTCGAGGTCGCGATCATCCCGGAGACGCTGTCGCGCACGACGCTCGCGAAGGCCGCCGCGGGCACGCGCGTCAACCTGGAAGCGGACGTCATCGCGCGCCACGTGGCACGGCTCGCCGAGCTCGCGCCGGTGACCGCCGGCGCGCTCGAGCGGTGGGGTTACGGAGGCGGGAGGAACGGATGAAGAACCACACGGATCAGGCGATCGCCCGCGTCGAGGAGGCCATCCGGGCCATCCGCGCGGGGCGCATGGTCATCATGACCGACGACGAGGATCGGGAGAACGAGGGGGATCTCTGCATGGCGGCCGAGAAGGTGACGCCGCAGGCGATCAACTTCATGGCCCAGCACGGCCGCGGCCTCATCTGCCTCTCGCTCAGCGAGGAGAAGGTGAAGGCCCTGCGGCTCCCCCTGATGGTGGACGAGAACGCCAACACCTCCTCGTTCGGGACGGCCTTCACCATCTCGATCGAGGCCAAGCGTGGCGTCACCACGGGCATCAGCGCCAAGGACCGCGCCCACACCATCCGGACGGCGGTGCGGGACGACGCCCAGCCGGAGGACCTCGCGCGCCCCGGCCACGTCTTCCCCCTGCGCGCCCGCGCCGGCGGCGTGCTCGTCCGGGCCGGCCAGACCGAGGGCTCGGTGGACCTGGCCCGGCTCGCCGGGATGCGCCCCGCCGGCGTCATCTGCGAGGTCATGAACGACGACGGGACCATGGCCCGCCGCCCGCAGCTCGAGAAGATCTCGCGCCGGCACAAGCTGCCGCTCGTCTCGGTGGCCGACCTCATCATGTACCGGATGCGGAAGGACCACCTGGTGCGGCGCGCGGCGGACGCGCCGCTGCCGACGCGGTTCGGCGGCTTCTCCGCGGTCGCGTACGAGAACGCGGTGGACGGGGCGCAGCACGTCGCGCTCGTGAAGGGGCAGTGGAAGGAGGACGAGCCCGTGCTCGTGCGCGTCCACTCCAAGTGCCTCACGGGCGACGTCTTCGGCAGCGAGCGCTGCGAGTGCGGGCCGCAGCTCCACGCGGCGCTCCGGCAGATCGAGAAGGCGGGGAAGGGCGTGCTGCTCTACCTCGACCAGGAGGGGCGCGGCATCGGCCTCGTCAACAAGCTCAAGGCCTACGCGCTCCAGGACGAGGGGCTCGACACGGTCGAGGCCAACGTGCGGCTCGGCTTCAAGCCCGACCTGCGTGACTACGGCATCGGGGCGCAGGTCCTCCGCGATCTCGGCGTCCGCAAGATGCGGCTCCTCACCAACAACCCGAAGAAGATCATCGGTCTCGAAGGGTACGGGCTCGAGGTGGTCGAGCGCGTGCCGATCGAGATGCCCGCCACCGAGCGAAACCGCGCCTACCTGGTCACGAAGCGCGACAAGCTCGGCCACCTGCTCACCCTCGCGGCTCCCACCCCGGAGCGGCGGGCCGCCAAGCCGGCGCGCGTGGCACCCAAGCGCGCCGCACGGAGGAAGCCATGAACGTCTACGAGGGCTCGCTCGTCGCGACCGGCCTCAAGGTCGCCGTCGTCGTCTCCAGGTTCAACTCGCTCGTCACCGAGCAGCTCCTCGCCGGGGCGGCCGACGCGTTCCGCCGGCACGGCGTGCAGGACGCCGACATCGACGTCTTCCGCTGCCCGGGCACCTTCGAGCTGCCCGCGCTGCTGCAGCGGGTGGCGAAGAGCGGCCGCTACGACGCCGTGGTGGCGCTCGGCGCCATCATCCGGGGCGGCACCCCGCACTTCGAGTACGTGGCGGCGGAGGCGACGAAGGGGGTCGCGCACGTCACGATGGAGGCCGAGTGCGCCGTCGCGATGGGCGTCCTCACGTGCGACACGATGGAGCAGGCCCTGGAGCGCGCCGGCGTGAAGGCGGGCAACAAGGGGGCGGAGGCCGCGGCCGCCGTCATCGAGCAGGCGAACGTCTTCCGCGAGGCCGCGAAGCTGCCCGCACGGAAGCGGGGGTAGGGCGGTGACGGGGAAGCGGACCAAGGCGCGCGAGCGCGCCCTCCAGGCGCTCTACCAGATCGACGTGGCCGCGTCGGACATCGACGAGGCGCTCGCGCGGTTCTGGCGCAGCTTCGAGCCGGCGGAGCGCGAGGTGCAGGACCTGGCCGAGCAGCTCGTCCGGGGTGTCCACCGCGAGCGGCGCTCGATCGACGAGCGGATCGAGGCGGCGTCCACCAACTGGCGCGTCGACCGGATGGCCCGCGTGGATCGCAACGCGCTGCGGCTCGCCGTCTTCGAGCTGGTCCACGGCGACGCGCCGGTGAAGGTCGTCATCAACGAGGCGATCGAGCTCGGCAAGAAGTACGGCTCCGAGAGCAGCGGGGCCTTCGTCAACGGCGTCCTCGACCGGATCGCCGCCGGCCTGGCTCCCGAGCGGCGCGAGGGCTGAGGTGGGCGCGCTCCGCATCGAGGTGGCCGACCTCTCCCTCGCGGCGCTCGACGCGCTGGACGTGGACTCGCTCGCCGTCTTCGTGGGGCCCGAGCGGCCTCTCCAGGGCCTCGCCGGGTGGGTCGACTGGCGGCTCTGCGGCGCGCTCTCGCACGCGCTGCGCGATCGCTTCTACGGCGGGGGCGAGCGCGAGGCGCTCCTGCTCCCGTCCGCCGGGAGGGTCGGCGCCTCGCGCGTCTTCTTCTTCGGGCTCCCCCCGCTGCCGCTCGACGCGGCCGGCTTCGCCGCGTTCGCCCGGACCGCCTGCGGCGCGCTCGCGAAGGCCGGCAGCGCGTCGTTCGCCACCTCGCTCCCCCCGCTGGAGGGGCCGGCGGCGCGCCTCTGGCTGGAGGCCATCCTCGACCGGCCGGTGGCGCGGCAGGTGCTGCTCGGCGACGCGCGGGCGCTCCACCGGGACCTGGTGGCGGCGCGGGAGGCGCTCGGCGCGCGGGGCGCGGGCGTCGAGATCGCGTTGGCGGCGGAGGGGCGCGCCGCGGGCGCCGCCTTGCCGGTCGGGGCCTCCGTGGTACGATGACCCCCTGGCCGGGCGCCCGCTGCGGTCCTTCCCCGGGCCCGGCGACCGCGCGGCATGGCCGATCAATCCCAGAGGCTTGCGGACTTCCTCTCCGAGGCGCAGGAGTCGGTCGACTCCCTCGGCAAGGACCTGCTGCACCTCGACGGGCAGGCCGAGCCGGACCCGGACCTCCTCAACGCCGTCTTCCGCGCCGCCCACACGCTCAAGGGGCTCGCCTCCATGTTCGGGGTCGAGCGGATGGCGAGGCTCGCGCACGCGCTCGAGGACGTCCTCGACGACGTGCGGATGGGGCGGCGCGAGGCCGACCGCGGCACGCTGGACCTGCTGCTGGAGGCGCCGGAGGTCTTCACCCGGATCATGTCGGAGGAGGCCGCGGGGGCGGTCCCGCAGACCGGCGACGCCGCCGGGGAGCTCGCGCGCCGGCTTCGCGCGGGGGCCGGCGCCGCCGCGGGGGCGGCCGGGGACGCGCTCGAAGGGGTGGGGCTCGGCCCCGAGATCCGGGGGGTCCTGACCGAGTACGAGGAGCACCGGCTCCGCGCGAACGTGGCGAAGGGGATCCCGATCCACCGGGTCAAGGTGGGCTTCGAGCTCGCGGTGTTCGACCGGGAGCTCTCCGCGCTCTCGTCGCGGCTGAAGCCCCTGGGCGAGGTGGTCTCGACGCTCCCCTCGCACGACGTGGAGGATCCGGACACCATCGGCTTCGATCTCCTCTTCGCCTCGCCCGAGCCGATCGAGGCGATCCAGCGCGCGGTCGGACCGGCGGGGCTCGTCGAGGCGCTGGGGCGGGCGGGCGCCCGCGAGCGCGCGCCGGCGCCGCCGCCCGCGCGCGCGGACGGGGCCGCGGTCCCACCGCCCGCCGACTTCCTGCTCGAGCCGGCCGGGCCCGCCCAGGCGCCGCCGGGGAGCTCCTGGTCGCCGGCGCCTCCCCGCGAGCCCGAGGTGGCCTCCCTCCGCTCCGCCTCCCAGGCCGTCCGCGTCGACATCCGCACGATGGACCGCCTGATGAACGTGGTCGGCGAGCTGGTGCTCGTGAAGACGAGCCTCGGCGCCGTCGCGGAGCGGCTGAAGATCGAGGGGGGGGACCCGGTGCTCACCGCCGAGCTGCACCGCGCGAACCGGAGCCTCGAGCGGAAGCTCGCCGAGCTGCAGTCGGGCATCCTCGAGGTGCGGATGGTCCCGCTGGAGCAGGTCTTCGACAAGCTCGCGCGCATGGTGCGGAAGATCGCCCGGGAGGTCGGCAAGGAGATCGAGCTCTCGGTCACCGGCGGCGACGTGGAGATCGACAAGCTGATCGTCGAGGAGCTCTCCGACCCGCTCATGCACCTGATCCGGAACGCCATCGACCACGCCGTGGAGCCTGCGGAGGCGCGGGAGCGGATGGGGAAGCCCCGCGCCGGGCGGATCACGCTGGCGGCGGCGCAGAAGGGGAACCACGTGGAGATCGTCGTCGAGGACGACGGCGCGGGGATCGACGAGGAGCGGATCCGCGAGGTGGCCGTGCAGCGCGGCCTCGCCGCGGCCGAGGCGGTCCGGGGGATGACCCGCCGCGAGGTGATGAACCTCATCTTCGTCCCCGGCTTCTCCACGGCGCGGCAGGTGACCTCGCTCTCGGGTCGCGGCGTCGGCATGGACGTCGTGAAGAACAACATCGCGAACCTCTCCGGGATCATCGAGCTCCACTCGGTCCGCGGCCACGGCACCCGCTTCGAGATCACGCTGCCCACGACCCTCGCCATCGTGCGCGCGCTGGTGGTCGCCGTCGCGGGGCGCACGTACGCCGTCCCGCTCAACAGCGTGCTCGAGATCCTCCAGGTGGGCGCGGCCGAGGTCCGCACCCTGTCGAACCGCGAGGTCATCACCCTGCGCGGCGCGACGCTGCCGCTCGTCCGGCTCTCCTCCTTCTTCGCGCTGAGGGGGGCCCGGGCGGCGGATCCCTTCTACGTCGT
This sequence comes from Anaeromyxobacteraceae bacterium, assembly GCA_035465955.1. Taxonomy (GTDB): domain Bacteria; phylum Myxococcota; class Myxococcia; order Myxococcales; family Anaeromyxobacteraceae; genus DATIVK01. The sequence goes on from DATIVK010000128.1 coordinate 20,768, forward strand.
GGTGGTCGGGCTCGCCCAGGAGCGGCTCGGGATCGCCGTCGATGACCTCCTCGGCCAGCAGGACATCGTCGTGAAGCCGCTCGGGAGGATCCTCCAGGGGGTGCGGGGGATCGCCGGCGCGACCGACCTCGGCAACCTCCACACCGTGCTCGTGCTCGACGTCGGGTCGATCATCGAGGACGTCACGGCCGGCGAGCCGCTCCGCGACGCCGCCGTCTAGCGCCGATGTACCTCGAGTCCTTCGGCCTGGCGCGCAAGCCCTTCTCGAAGACGCCGGATCCGGCGTTCCTCTACCCCTCGCGGCAGCACGCGGAGGCGCTCGCGCGGCTGTCGCACGCCGTCGAGGAGCGGGAGATCGCCGTGCTCACGGGGGAGGTCGGCGCGGGGAAGACGACGCTCTCCCGCGCCCTGGTGGACGGGTTCGCGGACCGCTGCCGCTTCAGCTTCATCGTCAACCCGGCCCTGCCCCCGGCGCAGCTCCTCGGCGCGATCGCCGACGGCTTCGGGCTCACCGGCCTCCGGAGGAAGCACGACACCTACGCGGCCCTCGCCGAGCGCTTCTCGGCGCTCGACGAGGCCGGCCTCTTCCCGATCGTGGTGATCGACGAGGCGCAGCTCCTGGCGGGCCGCCCCGCCTTCGACGAGCTGAGGCTCCTCACCAACCTCGCCGCCGACGATCGGCAGCTCGTCGGCCTGATCCTCATCGGCCAGCCGGAGCTCCGGGAGCGGGTCCGCGAGCGGGGCGGGGAGGCGTTCGCCCAGCGGATCGGCGTGGCCTACCACGTCGGGCCGCTCGACGAGGAGGAGACCGGCCGGTACGTGGCGCACCGGCTGGCGGTGGCGGGGCGGGCCGAGCCGCTCTTCACGCGGGCGGCGATCGGGGGCCTCCACCGCCACTCCCGCGGGCTGCCGCGCCGGATCAACCAGCTGGCGGCGAACGCGCTCCTCGAGGGGTTCGCCCGGGAGGCCGCCCTCGTCGACCTCGACGTGGTCGAGGCCGCCGCCGCCGACCTCGAGGCGTACTTGGGAACGGATCTCCGGGCGCGCTAGACTCCCGACGGGCGAATGGACTTCCTCTCCATCCGAAAGAAGGCCCGCGAGCGGGCGGGTGCGAAGGAGGCCGAGGGGGCGTCGCGGGGCGGGGCTGCGCCCGCCGCACCGGTCCCGGAGCCCGACCCGGAGCGCGAGGCGTCCGCGTCGCCGGCGCCTGCGCAGGCCCCGCGCGCGCCCGGGGAGCGGGCGGAGTCCCATGGCGGCGAGGAGGGGGCCACGCACCGGGAACGGGACACCGTCCCGGCCGAGTCGGACCTCCCGGAGGAGGGGCCGGACGCGCGCTTCCAGGCGCTCGCCCCGTCCCCGGACGGACGCTTCGCGACCTGGCGCCCTGGAGCCGGTCCTCCCCCCATCGAGCCCGATCCGACCACGTATGTGACGCCCCCGCCGCCTCCGCGCGAGGAGCTGCACGCACCCGCCCCGCCGCCGCCGCCGCCGGAGGAGCGCGGTGCCGGCTCTTCCGGAGGACCGGCGCGCTTCGCGTCGGCGCCCGATCCGCTCGATGACTTCTTCTACCGGCCGGACGAGGACGCGGCGCTCGTGCCGTCGCTCGGCGCGGTCTCCGTCGAGGAGCCGATCCCCGCGCGCCCCGAGCAGCTCGACGAGCTCCTCACCTTCCGCCTCGGGAAGGAGGAGTTCGCGGTCCCCATCGGGCGGGTCCGCGAGGTGCTGCGCGCGCCGGCCATCACGGAGGTGCCGCGCGCTCCGGCGGGGGTGCTGGGCGTCGTGACCGTTCGGGGGGAGATCGTGCCCGTCGTGGACGCCCACGCGCGGCTGGGCGTGGCCGCGACCGGAGGGTCGGCGGGGCGCATCCTGATCGTGGACGCCGACGAGGGGCCGCTCGGCGTGCTCGTCGACGCCGTGGAGAGCGTGGTGCGGCTGCCGCGCGGCACGATCGAGCCCTGCCCGCAGGGGCTCGCCGCGGCGGCGTCCGAGTGCGTCACCGGCATCGGCCGGTGGCGGGAGCGGCTCTTCATGGTGGTGGAGGCGGGCGCGCTGCTGCGGCGGAGCCGTCCGGCGGAGGGGAGTTGACCGCGACGCGAGAGGGCGCCGGCGAGGGCGAGCGGGCGGAGCTCTGCACGTTCCGCGTCGGCGGCGAGGACTACGCCGTCGACATCATGCGCGTGCGGGAGATCATCAACCCGCTGCCGGTCACGCCGGTGCCGCGCGCCCCGAGGTTCATCGAGGGGGTCGTGCGGCTGCGGTCCGAGGTGATCCCGGTCGTCGACGTCAGGAAGCGCTTCGGGCTCCCGGCCGCGGAGCCGACGCGGAAGACCCGGTTCCTGGTGGTGCGGATCGGCGGCCGCCGGCTCGCGCTCGTCGTCGACGAGGTGACCGAGGTGGTGCGCCTCGCGCGCTCCGAGATCCGCCCCGCGCCGACCTTCGCCGAGGGCGGCGCGCCGCGCTTCTTCCTGGGGGTCTGCGGCGGCGAGGGGGCGCCCGCCCGGGGTGGCCAGGCGGGCGCGCGGCGTGGCCCGGGCCGGCTGCGGCTGCTGCTCAACGTGAAGGCCCTGCTCGAGGTCGAGCGGCCCGGCGAGGCCGAGGCCGCCCGCGCGCAGGCGGAGGCGACCCGGGGCGCATGAGCGACACGAGCGAGACCGCGGAGCACCTCGAGCGCGCCGCCCACCCCGACGAGGAGACGCGCTACCGCGCAGTCCCGCTCCTCGACCCCACGCAGCCAGCCGAGCTCGCCGCGCTCGTCGCGCGCCTCGCCGACGGGAGCTGGCGGGTGCGGGCCGCGGCGGTGGAGCGGCTGACCACCGCGGGCGATCCGGTCCCCGCGCTGCCGCTCCTCCTCGCCCGGCTCGTGGGGGAGGGCGGGATCGGCGAGCGGGAGGCGGCCGCCACCGCGCTCGGGAGGATCGGCGCCCCGGCCGTGCCCGGCCTCGTCGAGCGGCTCCACGCGGAGGACGCGGAGCTCCGGCAGGCGGCCGCCAGCGTCCTCGGGGCGATCGCCGACCGGCGCTCCCTCCCCGCGCTGGTCGCGCGGCTCGCCGACGCGGATCCGAACGTCCGGGCCGCCGCGGCCGACGCCCTCGGGCGCGTCGGGGGGCCGGACGCGGTCCAGGCCCTCCTCGCCGCGTCCGACTCGGACGACGAGTCGCTCAAGGTCACGGCGCTGCAGGCCCTCGCCAACCTCCGGGCGGCGCCGCCGGTGGAGCAGCTGCGGCGGCTCCTCGGGGACCGTGCCAGCCGGCGCGCGGCGTTCCGGCTCATCGGCTTCAGCGACGACCGGGCGGCGCTCCCGCTCCTCGTGGAGGGGCTGGTGGACCCGGCCCGCTCCGTCCGCGCCGCGGCGCTCGCGGCGCTCGGCACGCTCCGGGCGCGCCGGCCGCTCGACGACCTCCAGGCGGTCGCGCAGGGGCTGCGCACCGCCGCCGTCGCGTCGGGGGACGTCGCGTCCCGGATGGAGGAGGCGCTCACCTCGGACGAGCCCTTCACGCCCGTCGGCGCGGCCACCGCGCTCGGCTGGATCGGCGGCGCGCGCCAGGCCGCGGCGCTCGCCCGCCTGGCCGAGGACGATCGCTACCGGCCGCTGGTCGAGGAGACCCTCGAGGTCCTGCCGCAGACCGTGCCGGTGCAGGCGGCCCTCTTCGACGTGCTGGCGAAGCTGACGCCGATCGCGCTGGTGACGGTCGTCGGGGCGATGGCCCGCGCGGGGAACGAGGGGGCCTTCCGGCTCCTGGCGGCCCGCGTGAACGATCCCGAGCCGCAGGTGCGCGCGGAGGCGATCGCGGCGCTCGGGCGCCTGGGGGACCCCCGGGCCGTCGAGGCGCTCGTCTCGGTGCTCGGCGACGAGGATCCCACCGTGGCCGTGATGGCCGCCGCGGCGGTCGTCCGGTACGGGCAGCGCGACGAGGGGGGGCGGGCGACGGTGCTCCGCGAGTGCCGCGCGCGGCTGGAGGCCGGGCCGGTCGCCGCGCTGCTGAGGGTGATCGGCGCCCTCGGGGGCGGCGAGGACGTGGCGCGGGTGCGGGCGCTCCTCTCGACCGGTGAGGAGCGGATCCGGGCGGCGGCGGCCGCCGCCCTGGCGGCGCTGGGCGCGCGCGGCGTCCTGCGCGAGCCGGAGGTCGCGGCGCTG
>DATIVK010000129.1:0-10246 GCA_035465955.1 Anaeromyxobacteraceae bacterium
GATGACCCCGCGCATCTGATCCGAGTCCGCGTACTGCAGCCGGATCACCTTCGTGATGGGCTGCTCGTTTGCGGGCGTCTCGGACGAGCCGCCCGTGTAGGTCGGGATGGGGTTCTTCTTCGAGTCCGCCGTCCGGATGAGCTTGTAGTACTTGCCGGTGGCGTACACCGAGATGTTGTTCGAGTTGAGCGCGGCGAGGAACGCGGCGTACGCCTCGTCGGCGGTCACGGGAGTCTTGGAGAGGAGCGTGATCTTCCCGCGCGCGATGTCCTCCGTGTAGACGAAGTTGCGGCACGTCCAGCGGCTCGCCTGCTCGAGGACGTCGACGACGTCGGCCTTGTTGAAGGACAGCATGAAGCGGCCCTGGAGCGGGACGCACTTCGAGCCGCTGGAGCGCATCTGCTCGCTCGCGCGGCCGGGTGCGGCGGCCGGTCCCGGCGGGCGCGCGGCCGGCCCCGGAGGCGGCGATGCCGGCTGCGCGGCGCCCGGGCGGCGGAGCCGCTCCGGCCCACCGACGCGAAGTGCGTGCCGCTCCAGGGCCGCTTCATGCTGTCGTTCAACAAGGCGGACATCGTCGACATCCTGGAGCAGGCGAGCCGCTGGACGTGCCGCAACTTCATCTACACGGACGAGGTCGCGCGCGGGAAGATCACGCTGCTGTCGAAGACGCCGGTGAACGCCGACGAGGCGTACGCCGCCTTCCTCGCCACCCTCTCGGCGAACAACATCGCGATCTACCCGAGCGGCCGCTACTACAAGCTGGTCCGGATCGGCGACGCCAAGAAGGTCCCGATCCCCACCTTCGTCGGGGAGCGCTCCCCCACCCCGGCGCTCGAGCAGCCCATCACCAAGCTGATCCGGCTCACCAGCACGGACGCCGACCAGATGAAGGGGATCCTCGGCGGCTTCCTGTCGCCCCAGGGGGCCGACATCCAGTCGATCCCGCCCGACGTCCTGATCATCACGGACATCGGGCTCAACATCCGCCGGCTCGAGAAGATGGTCGAGGCGATCGACCGCCCGGGGATGGGCGACCAGGTCCGCTTCATCCAGCTCCGCTGGGCGCCGGCGAAGGAGATCGCGGAGAAGCTCAACCAGATCTTCCAGCAGGCGGGCGGCGCGCCGGGGCGCGGCAAGCGCGCAGGGATCAGCGCGGCCCCGGGCGCGCCCGGCGGGGCGGCCCCTGCCGGCGGCGAGGTCTCCGTCTCGAAGATCATGGCGGAGGAGCGGAGCAACAAGCTCATCGTCATCGCCGACGAGAAGAGCTTCGCCAAGATCCAGGAGCTGGTCTCCCAGCTCGACGTCCCCACGGCGGGCGAGGGGGGGATCCACGTCGTGTTCCTCCGGAACGCCAACGCCGAGGACATCGCGGCCACCCTGTCGGCGCTCGCGCAGGGGAAGTCGAGCGCCCGCGCGCCGGGCGGCGGCGCCGTCCCGCCGCAGCCGGCCGGCCAGCCGGCGGGGCCGGCCGCCGGCGCGGCGAGGCCCGGGGGCGCCGGCGCCACGACCGCGGAGGTGCTCTCGGGCGAGGTGAAGATCACCGCCGACAAGAGCCAGAACGCCCTCGTCATCCAGGCGGGCGGCAGCGACTTCCAGGCCATCTCCCGCATCATCGAGAAGCTCGATCGCGCCCGCCGGCAGGTCTTCGTGGAGGCGGTGATCATGGAGGTGAACCTGAAGGACGAGCTGCAGGTCGGCGTCGGGGCGCACGGCATCGTGCCCGTGAACGTCGCCGGGAAGGAGAGCGCGCTCCCCCTCATCTCGGCGCCGGGGCGCGTCTCCTCGCTCGGCCTCAACACCCAGGCCGGCCTCACCAACCTCGTGAGCCTCGGGGGCTTCCTCACCGGCCTCGCCGGCCCGGTCTCCGGCGAGTTCAAGGCCCTCACCGGCCTCGAGTTCCCATCGATCGGCCTCGTGATCCAGGCGCTGCAGTCCAACTCCGACGTGAACGTCCTGTCGACGCCGCACCTCCTCGCCGCCGACAACGAGGAGTCGGAGATCTCGGTGGGCCAGAACGTCCCCTTCCAGTCGGGCTACGCCCCGACCAACCTCACGTCGCTCCTCTCCGGCTCGACGACGTCGTCGACGACCGCGCTCGCCGGCCTCTCCTCCTACATCGCGCCGATCCAGCGCCAGAACGTCGAGCTGAAGCTGAAGATCAAGCCGCAGATCAACGAGGGGGACAACGTCAAGCTGACGATCGAGGAGCAGACCGAGGAGATCGCGAGCACCGACGCCGCCCTCGGCCCCACCACCTCCAAGCGGAGCGTGAAGACCCAGATCGTCGCGCGCGACCAGAGCACCATCGTGATCGGCGGCCTCATCCAGGATCGCGCCACCAAGAGCGTGAAGAAGATCCCGCTCCTCGGCAGCCTGCCCATCATCGGCTGGCTCTTCCGCGACACGGTCACGAGCAAGCAGAAGACCAACCTCCTCCTCTTCCTGACCCCCTACATCATCCGGGACGAGAGCGACTACCGGCGGATCTACGAGCGGAAGCGGAAGGAGCAGCAGGAGTTCATCGAGGCCTTCTACGGCACCAAGTCCAAGTACGACGTCGCGATCGAGTGGGACCGCAAGGCCGGCCCGTTCTCCCGCATCCACCGCGCCGTGAACGAGGAGACGCAGAGGATCGAGAACGGCGGCCCGGGGCTCCCGGGCGAGGGGATGACGCAGCCGCCGGGCGCCCCCCCGGCCGGCGCGCCCGCGCAGGCGCCGGGCGCCGGGAAGGACTACTACGACGCCGCCGACGAGCCGGTCCCGCACGCGGTGGACGAGGAGCCCTCCGACAAGCTCCCGCCGACCGAGACGCTGCCGCCGGGCCAGCCGACGCCGCCGCCCGCCGGCGCCGCGCCCCCGGCCGCGCCGCCCCCCGTGCCGCCGACGCAGGGGCAGTGACGATGTCGAGCGACGCGCGCACCGAGGCCCTCCCGCTCGCAGGGGGGCCCCCGCCGGACGCGGCGGAGCCGACGGCCGTCATCTCGCACGGGCCGGCCTGGCTCTGCGGGCGGCTGCTGGGCGAGATCCTGGTGGAGACGGCGAAGCTGCCCCGCGAGCGGCTCGACGAGGCGCTCGCGGCCCAGCGCGGCGAGCAGGCCGGGACGCGCCTCGGCGAGATCCTGGTGCGGCTGAAGGCGGTCAGCGAGGAGGACGTGCTCCGCGCGCTGGCCCTGCAGCTCGACCTCCCCTTCCTCGAGCGGATCGACACCGAGGCGATCCCCGGCGAGCTGATCAAGCGGATCCCGATCAACTTCGCGAAGCAGGCGCGGGTGCTGCCGCTCGGCCAGGGGACCGACGCCGTCCGCGTGGCGGTGGCCGATCCGCTCGACATCTCGGCGCAGGAGAGCCTCGGCCAGCTCCTCGGCGCGCCGGTCGCCCCGGAGATCGCCCCGCCTCAGGCGGTCGTCGACGCCATCAACGCGGTCTACGACCGCGCCGCGGACGAGCACGAGAAGCTCATGGAGGACCTCGAGACCGAGGACCTCGAGAGCGTGGCGCACGAGCTCCAGGAGCCGGCGGACCTCCTGGAGGCCGACGAAGAGGCGCCGATCATCCGGCTCGTCAACTCGCTCCTCTTCCGCGCCGTGAAGGAGCGCGCGAGCGACATCCACATCAACCCGGAGGAGAAGGACATCTCCGTCCGCTACCGGATCGACGGCGTGCTCCGCGAGGTGATCCGCCCCCCGAAGCGCTTCCAGGCGTCGATCGCCAGCCGCATCAAGATCATGGGCGGCCTCAACATCGCGGAGAAGCGGCTCCCGCAGGACGGCCGCATCCGGATCAAGATCGCCGGCAAGGACGTCGACATCCGGCTCTCGACGGTCCCCACCGCCAACGGCGAGCGGATCGTGATGCGCCTCCTCGACAAGTCGAGCGTCGTGCTCGACCTCGGCTCGCTCGGCTTCGAGGCGTGGCAGCGGAAGATCATGGACGGGCTCGTGACGCGGGCCCACGGGATCGTGCTCGTCACCGGCCCCACCGGCTCCGGCAAGACCACGACCCTCTACGGGGCCCTCTCGCAGATCAACTCGCCCGACCTGAACATCCTCACCATCGAGGATCCCGTCGAGATCCCCCTCAAGGGCGTCGGCCAGGTCCAGGTCAACCCGAAGATCGACCTCACCTTCGCGAGCGGGCTCCGGTCGTTCCTCCGCCAGGATCCCGACGTCATCATGGTCGGCGAGATCCGCGACCTCGAGACGGCCGAGATCGCGATCCAGGCGTCGCTCACCGGCCACCTCGTCCTCTCGACCGTCCACACCAACGACGCCGCGGGCGCCGTCACCCGCCTCGTCGAGATGGGGGTGCAGCCCTTCCTCGTGGCGTCCTCGCTCTGCGGCGTCCTGGCCCAGCGGCTCGTCCGCGTCCTGTGCAAGGACTGCCGCGAGCCCTACGTCCCCACCGCCGAGGAGCGCGAGCAGGCGGGGCTCACCCCGGAGATCCTGAGGCGCGCCGGCGACCCCACGCACCTCTACCGCGCGACCGGCTGCCCGGCCTGCCAGCGGACCGGCTACCAGGGGCGCACCGGCATCTACGAGCTGATGCTCATCGACGACGAGGTGCGGCAGCTCATCCTCAAGAACGTCGACTCCAACACCATCAAGAAGGCGGCCGTCGAGCACGGGATGCTCACGCTCATGCAGCACGGCGCCTACAAGGTGGCGCGGGGGATCACCACGGCCGCCGAGGTCCTCTCGGTGACGACCGAGGACCTCTAGGATGCCGGTCTTCCAGTACAAGGCGCTCGACGCCGCCGGCAAGACCGTCCAGGGGCTCAAGGAGGCCGACAGCCCCAAGACGCTGCGCGCCGTCCTGAAGCGGGACGGCGTCTTCCTGACCGAGGTGCTCGGCGCGCAGGAGCAGAAGGCGCAGGCGGCGCGCGACGTCTCGGTGAAGCGGGTGATCCTGGGGCGGGTCAGCGCGACCGACCTCGCGATCATGACGCGGCAGTTCGCCGTGCTGGTCGGGGCGGGCATCCCGCTCGTCGAGTCGCTCGGCGCCCTCATCGAGCAGATCGACCACGAGAAGCTGAAGCGGATCCTGTCGGACGTGAAGCAGCGGGTCAACGAGGGCGCCTCGCTCGCCGACGCGCTCGCCGCCCACCCGAAGGTCTTCGCGACGCTCTACGTGAACATGGTGCGCGCCGGCGAGTCCTCCGGCGCGCTGGACGTCGTCCTCGTGCGGCTCGCCGACTTCACCGAGAGCCAGGCGCGGCTGCGCTCGAAGATCCTCGGGACCATGGCCTACCCGGCCTTCATGATGATCATCGGCACCGTCGTGCTCGGCGTCCTCTTCGCCGTGGTCATCCCCAAGATCGTCAAGATCTTCGACGACAGCCGCGTGGCGCTCCCCTGGTACACGCGCGTCCTCATCAACATCTCCAGCTTCGTCTCGCAGTGGTGGTGGGCCCTCGCGCTCGCGGCGGTCGCGGCCGCCTGGAGCTTCCTGCGATGGCGGGCGAAGCCCGAGGGGCGCGCGCGCTGGGATCGCTTCGTCCTCACCATCCCGGTCTTCGGCAAGCTCGTCCGCATCATCGCCATCGGCCGCTTCGCGCGCACCCTCTCGACGCTGCTCAAGAGCGGCGTGCCGCTCCTCACCGCGATGGACATCGTCCGGAACATCGTCGGCAACACGCGCCTCTCGGAGGTGATCGAGCAGGCCCGCGACGCCATCCGGGAGGGCGAGTCGATCGCCGCGCCGCTCAAGCGCTCGGGCGAGTTCCCGCCGCTCGTCCACCACATGGTGGCCGTGGGGGAGCGCTCCGGCTCGCTGGAGGAGATGCTCGGCAACGTCGCCAAGGCCTACGAGGATCAGGTCGACACCACCATCAGCGCCCTCACCTCGCTCCTCGAGCCGCTCATGATCATCGCCATGGGCGGCGTCGTCGGCTTCATCGTCGTCTCCGTCCTGATGCCCATCCTTCAGCTCAACACCCTCGCAGGAGGCTGAACTTGAACGTCCGCACCCTTCGTCCCCTCCGCGCCGCGCCGCGCGGCATGACCCTCATCGAGATCCTCGTCGTGCTCGTCATCATCGGCCTCATCGCCACGGCCGTGGCGGTGAACGTCGTGGGCGCCGGCGAGAAGGCCCGCGTCGACCGCGCGAAGGCCGACGTGCAGCGGATCGCGAGCGAGGGCGTGGAGGCCTACAAGGTCATGCGCGGCCGCTTCCCGACGACCGAGGAGGGGCTCGACATGCTGGTGAAGGAGAAGTTCCTGAAGGCCAACTCCAAGGACGGCAAGCTCCTCGATCCCTGGAATCGGCCCTACGTCTACCTCTACCCGGGCCAGGACCACCCCGACTCCTTCGACGTGAAGTCCTACGGCGCCGACGGGCAGCCCGGCGGCGAGGGCGAGAGCGCCGACATCACCAACTACTGAGCCCCGATGGCCCGCCCCCCCCGCACCCACGCCCGCGGCTTCACGCTCATCGAGCTGATGATCGTGATGACGGTCGTCGCCCTCCTGGCGGCCGCCGCGGGCCCCGCGCTGGGCGGGCTCACGGGGGCGGACGCCCGCAAGGCGGCGGGGGAGCTCTCGGGCTCAATGCGCTGGCTCTTCGACAGCGCGTCGGTCCGGCACGCCACGTGCCGGCTGGTCCTCTCCCCGGCCGAGCGCAGCTTCTGGGCCGAGTGCGCCAAGGGGCGCACGACGATCGAGCGCGATCCGGAGAAGGTGAAGGAGGCGGCGGGCGGCGAGGGCGGCGCCCAGGCGAGCGGCGACGCGGCGGGCTTCGCCCGGTTCGAGGATCCCATCGTCCGGAAGCGCGAGCTGCCCGGCGGGACGGCCTTCAAGCGGATCCGGATCGACGGGCGGGAGCCCGCCACCGAGGGCGAGACCGCCTACGTGCACTTCTTCCCCGGCGGGCGGGCGCAGGCCGCCAGCGTCACGATCGCGGACGGGGACCACGTCTACACCGTCCGGCTCGAGCCCTTCACCGGCCACGCCCGCGTCGTCGCGGGCGAGCCCCCGGAGAGCCAGCCGTGACTGCCTCCCGCCGCGGCCGGAGGGCTTCGCCCCTCTCCCCCACTCCGGTGGGGGAGAGGCTGGGTGAGGGGGAGAAGCACGCGCGCGCCTTCACGCTCCTCGAGGTCATGGTCGCGATCGGCATCCTCGCCTTCGCGCTCCTGTCGGTCAGCGACATCGTCTCGAGCTCCCTCCGGAGCCAGGTCCTGGCGCGCGACCTCGAGGTCGCCACGCTCCTCGGGCGCGGGAAGATGGCGGAGCTGACGGAGCGGTACGAGCGCGAGGGCTTCTCCCTCGGCGGCGACGAGGACGAGGGGAGCTTCGAGGACGAGGGGCACCCCGAGTTCAAGTGGCGAGCGAAGGTCGTCGAGCCCGAGGGGACGCTCGACGGCAAGGGGCTCGCGAAGATCTTCCTCGGCGGCGGGTCCCTCGAGGACCTGCTGGGACCGAAGGCGGACGCCGACGGGCGGCAGCAGGTGAACCCCGCGGCCGCCGGCATGGCGGCCCTCGTCGAGCAGCAGCTCAACGCCTTCGCCCAGTCGGTGAAGAAGGGGGTCCGGGAGCTGCGGCTCACGGTCGCCTGGAAGGAGGGGGCGCGCGACGAGTCCTTCACCGTCGTGACCCACCTCGTGGTGCTCCAGCCCGCGGGAGGCACCCCGTGACGCGCGGCCTCACGCTCATCGAGGTGCTGATCGCGATGTCCATCACCGCCATCATGGGGGCGATGGTCGCCGGGGCGATCAGCCAGGTCGACCACGCCGCCGTCGTGACGCGCGGCCAGGCCGAGCGCTACGGCGAGGCGCGCCGCGCGCTCTCCCGCCTCTCCGGCGAGCTCGCCATGGCCTTCGTGAGCGAGCACTTCGACGCCGCGCGCTTCACGAACGGCCGCCCGACCCTCTTCCGCGGCCGCGAGGACGGCGTGCTCTTCACGACCATGTCCCACGTGCGGCTCTTCCGGGGCGCCAGGGAGTCCGACCAGGCGGTGGTCGAGTACTCGCTCGACCGGGACCCCGAGGACCGCGACGCCGAGGCGCTCGTCCGCCGGGAGAAGCTCCGCGTCGACGGCGACCCGGAGAGCGGGGGGCGGCGGGACGTCGTCGCCCGCGGCGTGAAGCGGCTCACCCTCTCCTACTGGGACGCGAAGAAGAAGGAGTGGGTGCGCGACTGGGACACCTCGCGCGTCGAGCGGGCGAACGACCTCCCCGCCGTCGTCCGGGCCGAGATGGAGCTGACGCTCGCCGACGGGCGGACGGAGCGGCTCTCCTCGGCGGCGCGCGTGGCCATCCCCCGCCCCCTGGACTTCTGACCATGGCCCGCCCGATCCGAGCTCCGCGCCCCGCCCCCCGCCGCGACCGCGGCGCCGCGCTGCTCGTCGTCATCGTCTCGACGGCGATCCTGACCGCCATCGCCGTCGACCTCGCGTACAACACCCGCGTCTCCCTCCTCACGGCCGCCAACGCCCGGGACGAGCTCCGCGCCGAGTACCTGGCGCGCAGCGGCGTCCAGCTCGGCCGGCTGGTGCTCCAGTTCCAGAAGCAGCTCGACGACGCGGTCCCGGCGGGGGGCGCCGCCCCGCGCCTCCAGGTCTGGAACGTCGTGCCGGTCACCAGCGCCCTCACCGAGGGGCTCTTCGGCGCCGGCGAGGGCGGCGCGGGCAAGGCCGGGGCGTTCGACGTGAAGGTCGAGGACGAGGGGAGCAAGGTGGACGCCCAGCTGGACGGGCCCGCCACCGGCGGCGTCCTCACGGCGCAGGTCAGGTCCCTCCTGGAGCTCACCGGCGACCCACGCTGGGATCCGCTCTTCGACCGTGAGGACGCGAACGGGCTGAAGGTCAGCCGGACCGACCTCGCGGTCTACCTGCACGACTGGACCGACCAGAACGGCACCGGGTCGGCCCTCTCCGCCAACCTCGAGTTCGCCGACGGCTTCGGCGACGAGAACCAGCCCTACTCGCGGGGCGACGACCCCTACGAGGCCAAGAACGCGCGCTTCGACTCGGTCGACGAGCTCTACCTCGTGGCGGGGATCGACGACGCCTTCATGGACGCCTTCGGGGGGCGGCTCACCGTCTACCCGGACGTGAACGGCCGCATGAACGTCAACTCGACCGACCCGGCGGAGCTGGTCCGCTACGCGGGGGTGATGGCCGATCCGCCGAAGCAGGCGCGGCTCGCGGACCCCGCGTTCCCGAAGGACCTGGCCAAGGCGGTCCTGAACGCGCGGCTCGGCGGCTTCCTCGCCCTGCGCCCGGTCCAGTTCGCGCAGCTGCTCCAGTCCCTCGGCGTCCAGGTGGCCGGCGCCTACACCCAGGAGAACGCCACCGGCCCGTTCACCGACCGCTCGCTCGTCTACCGGGTCCGCGCCACGGGCACGGCCGGGGCCGCCGAGCGGCGCGTGGACGCGGTGGTCTCCTTCGACCCGCAACAGATCAAGCAGGAGCCCGCCTCGGGCGGCCGCGTGCTTCACTGGCGCGAGGAGTGACGCATGGCCCAGACGATCCTCGGCCTCGACCTCGGCTCACGTTCCGTGAAGGCGGTGCTCCTCGACAGCACGCTGCGCGGCTGGACCGTGGCGGGCGCCGCCCGTGTCCCCGTCCCCCCCTCGCCCGAGGGCGAGGAGCGCCCCTTGCGCGACCGCCAGGCGGCCGCCGTCCGTGAGCTCGTCGCGGCGCGCGGCTGGAGCCCGGACACGGTGGTCCTGGCCGTCCCGGGCGCCGCCGCCGCCTCCCACGTGGTCACCCTCCCCTTCTCCGACCCCCGGCGGATCGAGCAGACCATCGCCTTCGAGGTCGAGGCGCAGATCCCCTTCGAGCTCTCCGAGGTCGCCTGGGACTGGCAGCCGATGTCCGTCCGCGACGGCAGGTCGGAGCTCTACGTCGGCGTGGTCCGCAAGGAGGAGCTCGCCGGCCTCCTCGGCGCGCTCGCGCCCGCGGGGATCGACCCGCGCGCCGTCGTGCCGGCGGCGGCGGCGTACGCCTCGCTCTTCGGCCAGGGGCTCCTCGCCGCCGAGCCGGCCCCCACGCCCGAGGTCCCGGCCCCCGCCACCGCGATCCTCGACGTCGGGCACGAGCGCGCGAGCGTCTGCGTGGTCGCGGCGGGGTCGTGCGAGGCCGCGCGCACCTTCGGGTTCGGGGGCGCGCACGTCGTCCGCGCCCTCGCCCGCGACCTGGCGCTCGCGGAGGCCGACGCGGCGCTCCTCCTCGGGGCGGAGCTCGACGGCGTCGCCCCGCCGGAGCCGCTCGCCGCCCTCGCCGCGGAGCCGCGCGCCGCCGAGGCGCTCCG
>DATIVK010000130.1:0-9587 GCA_035465955.1 Anaeromyxobacteraceae bacterium
ACTGCTGGCATCCTTTTCGTGGGAGGATGCGTTCATTCGTGAGGCGCACGTTCTGTCACCGAGTTACGTCCGGGACAGGATAACCGCCGTATCGGTCGTGGCGCCGGATAGCGCTCCAGGGTTGCGGGTATTGGTGTGCGCGCCAGATAGGCGCACTCCGGCCCTTGAGTTGCTGTTTGATGGGGTGGAGGACGTGGTGCTTCCGTTTCGGGTTGATCTGGAGCCCAGAGGGGTAGTCTTGCGCGGCAGGGTGGAGTTTTCGTTCTCCCCAACAGCACGGGCGATCATTGCCCAGAGTGTGCGTTGCGAGGCGGTGGGCATAGAGGCTTGGGAGGAGCGCTTACGGTATGGAAAGGAGCCAACCGGAGGCTGTTCTAATGGCTGTATCAGGTAATGTAGCGATCTCGCTCTCGAAGGATCAGGCGTTGGTGCTGTTTGAGTGGCTTGCCCGCGAGGATGCGAGGGGCGGGGTCCCGGTCGAGCATGACGCCGAGCGGCGCGTTCTTTGGGAGATTGCCTCGGCGGACAGGTGAAAACCGGCCAACGGTGGACGGGTCAAAACCGGCCAACGGCCAGGACCCGAGGCCAGTTCGCTTCTAGCTTGCGGCCTCCGCAGAGTGCAAGCCGGCTTCCTTGTTCCGCCAGCTCCGGGGCCCGCACTTGAGGACGTGGGCGTGGTGGAGGAGGCGGTCGAGCATCGCGGTCACGGCGGCGGCGTCGCCGAGCAGCTTCCCCCAGTCTTCGACCGGCCGGTTGGAGGTCATGAGGGTGCTCGCCCGCTCATAGCGCCGCATGATGAGTTCGAGGAGGTCCTCGGCGGCGGTGGCCGGGAGCTTGCGCATGCCGAGGTCGTCGATGACGAGCAGCGGGACGGCGGCGAGGTCAGCGAACCGCTCCTTGCGCGTGCCGTCGAGGGTCGCCTCGGCGAGTTCCTCGAGGAGGACGTGGGCCTCGCGGTAGATGACCTTGTGCCCCTGCTGGATGGCGGCGCGGCCGATGGCCTGGGCGAGGTGGCTCTTGCCGGTGCCGGGCGGGCCGAGGAAGAGGGCGTCCTCGTTGCGCGCGATGAAGTGACCGGCGGCGAGCTCAAAGACGAGCCTCCGATCCATCTTCTTGTTGAAGTCGAAGTCGAAGTTGCTGAGCGTCTTCCCCGCGTCGCGGAACTCCGCGCGCTTCTCACGCTTCTCCAGCAGCCGGTCCTGGCGACGGGTGAGCTCGTCCTGGACGAGCGCGGAGACGAGGTCGATCGGCGGCCAACCCTCGCCCTGGGACTGGATGATGCGGGACTCCAGCGTGGCGGCCATGCCGGAGACGCGTAGCTGGCGGAGGGCACGAGTCACTTCGGTGATGTTCATTCACTTCTCCTCTCGGTGATGCGGTTGATGACGTCGCGGTACTCGGTGAGCTGCCGGATGAGGGGGTCGACCTGCTTGAGGCCAAGGCGGAGCGGGGAGCCGCGCTGGAGGTAGCGCTTCACGAAGCGGTAGGTGGGGACGCCCATCTCGAGGGCGGCCGCGCAGGCGTCGTCCACGGTCGCCGGCCCGTGTCGCTTCGCGAGCTGGATGACGCCGAGGATTCGGCGCACCCCCGGTTCCCCGTCGGTCCTGTGGATGTGGTCGCAGACGGCGCCGACGTGCTTGCCGATCCGGCCGGCGCGGGCGAGCACCTCGATCGTTGTCTGCGGGGTTCGCTTCGGGCGGTCCTGCTCGCGGATCGCGCGCCCTCCGGGTGGGCGCCGAAGGTGCTCAACGAGGAGGACGCCCGACTTCGGATGGAGGAGCCGGACGACCCGGCCGTCCCACTGGACGGCGACCTGCTGGCCGATCCACCCGGGCGGCGGCGCGTAATAGGCGCGCTCGACCTCGACGTGGCCGTCGAGGTGAACCGTGCGGACTCCGAACTGGTAGTAGCGGAACGGCTCTGGCGGCAGGGGGCGCAGCGAGGGCTTCTCCTCCGCGAACGCGGCGGCCACCTGTCGCTTCGTGGTCCCGTGGATGCGCTTGTCGGCCCAGCGTTCTTCCCAACGGTCCAGGTAGGCCTGCGCCTCCTCCAGCGTCTCGAAGCGAAGCCCCTGGAGCGGCGTGCGCTGGGCGTGGTCGACGCCGCGCTCGACCTTGCCCTTGCGATCGGGGTCGCGGACGCGCGCCGGGATCCCGACCGCGCCGTAGTGCTTCAGGACGTCGCGATAGAGCGGGTTGAGGATCGGGTCGTAGATCTCCGGCTCCCGCACCCCCTCGCCGAGGTTGTCCAGGACGACAACGCGGGGCGCCCCGCCCAGGCGGCGGAAGGCGCGCTCGTGCAGCTCGGCCCAGATGCGCGACGACGACTTGAAGACGAGGAAGCGGACGGACTTCCGGCTGTAGCCGAGCGTGAGGACGAAGAGGCGGGTTCGCCGGTACTTGCCGGACTCGGGGTGCCGGACCATCGGCCCCTCGCCGTAGTCGACCTGGGCCTCCTCGCCCGCCGGCGTGAAGATGCTCGGGTGGGCGTCGGACGGCCCCGACGTCTTCATCTTCGCTACGAACCGCTTCACGCTCGCGTACTGCGAGCCGAAGCCGTGGTCGTCGACGAGGTCCTGGAAGATCGCCGTCGCGTTCCTACCGCTCGCAAGCCATCCCTCGATGAGCTCCCTGTAGGGCTCGCAGGCGCTCGCGATCGGGCTCCGCCCCGGCCGGACCCCGTCGTTGGAGCCGGTGGACACCTCGTTGGCCGGTTTTGCTTCCAGCGCAGAGCCGGTGGACGGGTCGTTGGCCGGATTTGGACCGGCCGAGTCGCCCGAGCCGGAGCCGGTGGACACATCGTTGGCCGGAGTTGAAGCGGAGGCCGGCTCCGCCGGCGGCCGGCGCCCCCAGCCGCGCGGCGGGCGCACGGCTACCCCCGCCGCGCGCAGATACGCGCTGGCCGTCTCCCGACGGACGCCCGTCTCTTCCTCGATGCGCCGCAGGGACCACCGGAGCCGCCCCAGGGCGATGACTTGCTGTTTCTTCTCGTCGCTCAAGACGTTGGCCATCGCGGGGGTGGGCCATGGCCCTCCCCGCCGCGTCAACGCCTCGAGTCCTCAGCTCCGTTGGCCGGTTTTCAGACGTCCATCATTGGCCGGATTTGCCCGTCCGCCGAGGATTGAGGCCCAGTTAGAGCGGACGCTCGTGGAGCCGTTGAGGGCGGACTATGCCGATGCAGTGGCGGCTGCGCGTGATCGACTGATGTCAGGCGAGGGCGGCTAAGGGTGTCGGCGCTTCCAAGGCGCTGCCCTCGAGCGACCAGACGAGCGATCCCGGAGCCATCGAGGACGCGACGCGCAATCCGACTCGGAGCCCGTCAATATCTTCTGTGAGTGAATACCATCTGGGATGGCGTTCGATCGTCGCCGCTGCCGGGGTGGCTGCGCCGTCGCCCCTCCTCCTCGATGCTGCCTCTCACGCGGAGACGCGCCTGGCGGCGCGACCTTCGTCCACCCGCTGCGGGCGGGGGCAGGACCTACGGCCCCGCGCACGCGAGCGCCGCCCCCAGGCTCTGCTCGCAGGCGGCGGTCCCGGGGGCGAGGCGGAGGCAGCGCTCGCACTCGGGGACCGCCTCGCGGCAGCGCCCCTGCGCGGCGCGGGCGAGGCAGAGGCCGTGGGCGGCGTCCGGGTCGGAGGGCGCAAGCTCCGCCGCGCGGCGCCAGCGCTCCTCGGCGCGCTCGGGGCGCGCCGAGAGGTAGTCGAGGAGCGCGAGGTCGGCGTGGGCCTGCGCGCGCTTCGCGTCGCTCTCCAGCACGTGCAGGTAGGCGTCGCGGGCGCGGGCCCAGAGCGCTGCCCGGTGTTCCGGCTCCGCGAGGCCGCGGCGGAGCAGGGCGCGGGCGAGGTTGTGGCGCGCCTCGATCAGGTCAGGGTTGAGCTTCACGGCGGCGGCGAGGGCGCGCTCGGCGGCATCGAGGCGCCCCGAGGCGAGCAGCACCTCGCCGCGGTTCGCGTGCCCCTCGGCGAACGCGGGGTCGGTCGAGAGGGCCGCGTCGAAGTGACGGAGCGCCTCGGCGAGCTCCCCGCGGCTCCTCGCGACGACGCCGAGGCCGTTCTCCCCCTCGACGAGGTCCGGGTCGAACTCGAGCGCGTGAGAGAAGGCTACCTCGGCCCGCTCGAGGTCGCCGCCCTCGACGTAGGCGTATCCGCGGCGGAGCTCCTCGGCCGCGCGCGGGTGGACGCGCCGGCTCGCGAAGCAGGCGGGGAGGGCGGCCGACAAGAGGACGACGAGGGCGAGGCGGAGGAGGGGAGCGCCGGGCATCCGCCCCGGCGTTGCGAGGGGCGTGCCGGGGCATCGCCACGGCTCCCCGTGCCTTTGGAGGGGCCGGCGAGTCCGCGGACCGGCCAGGCGGCCGGGGGCCGGACGGTGGAGGCGCTGCGGGGCGCTACTGCTGCTTCAGCGGATCCGCAGGGGGCGGGGGAGCCGCGCCCTCCTCGGGCGCCGCCGCGAGCTTCTTCGACTCCCAGCGATCGACCTGGCCGTCGCCGTCGTCGTCGTACCCGATCCGGTCGAGCGCGCCATTCTCCCAGTACTCCCAGTAGTCGACGTTGCCGTCGCCGTTGGTGTCGCGCTCCTTCCGGATGAGCTTCCCCTTCTCGTAGAAGGTGTAGGTGCGGGAGACGCCGTCGAACCCGAGCGCATACTCCTTCCGCACCAGCTGATCCTTCTCGTAGAAGCGGACGACGTCCGGCTGCCCGTCGAAGTCCATGTCGTAGACGACCCGCTCGAGCGAGCCGTCCGGGTTGTAGTACTCGCGCGCGTCGACGCGGCCGTCGCCGTTCAGGTCCATGAACTTGCGGACGACCACCTCCTTGCCGTCGACCTCCTTGGTGATCTTCCAGACGTCCGGCTTCCCGTCACGGTTGACGTCGATCTCGGCGAGCTTCTCGCCCGGCCCCGCCTGCATCTCCGCCGCCTCGGCGGCGGCCTGCGGGTTGACCTGCGCCAGGGGCTTCTCCTCGCGCGGCGCCTGGTGGGCGCAGCCTGCGGAGAGGAGGACGGCGAGGGGGAGGAGTCGGCGCATGGGCGGGGTCCTGAGGGGCAAGGGTGCGGAATTCTAACCGTCGCATCCCCCTTCACTCAAGGACGGCGGCGATCTTTGACAGGTCATCCATGGTCACGTACGTTCGCGCCGAGGCCATGCCCCGAAAGAAGATCTCCACCACGGTCTACATCACGCCGGAGCAGAACGAACGCCTCAAGGTGCTCCACGAACGAACGAAGGTGCCGGTCGCCGAGTACATCCGGCAGGGCATCGACCTGGTGCTGGAGAAGTACCGGGGAACGCTCCCGGGGCAGCTGACCCTCGACGATGCGGCTCCCCGCCGCGAGCGGGAGTGACCCCATGGCGTCGAGGCGCGCCGCCGTCCTCGGGGCGGCTGGCTTCATCGGATCCCACTTCGTCGATCGGCTCCTCGCCGACGGCTGGAGCGTCGTCGGGGTCGACAACCTCATCACCGGGACGCTGCGGAACCTCGACCACCTGAGGGCGGAGCCCCGCTTCGAGCTCGTGGAGCGGGACGTCTGCGAGCCCCTCGACGCGATCGCGGGACCGCTGGACGCGGTGCTGGACCTCGCGTCTCCGGCCTCGCCCATCGACTACCTGCGCCACCCCTTCGAGACCCTCCGGGTCGGCTCGGTCGGCGTGGAGAACGCCCTGAAGCTGGCCGAGCGGACGGGCGCCACGTTCCTCCTCTCGTCGACCTCGGAGGTCTACGGCGATCCGCTCGAGCACCCGCAGCGGGAGTCCTACTGGGGGAACGTGAACCCCATCGGCCCCCGGGCCGTGTACGACGAGGCGAAGCGGTTCGCCGAGGCCATCACCATGGCCTACCGCCGCTACAAGAAGGTCGACACGCGCATCGCGCGGATCTTCAACACGTACGGGCCGCGGATGCGGCTCGACGACGGGCGCGTGGTGCCGGCCTTCGTCGGCGAGGCGCTCAAGGGGAAGCCGCTCACCGTCTTCGGCGACGGGCGGCAGACCCGCAGCTTCTGCTTCGTCGAGGACACCGTCGAAGGGCTCTTCCGGCTGCTCGGCTCGGGGTTCGGCGATCCCGTGAACGTCGGCAACCCGAACGAGATGACCATCCTGGCCTTCGCGCAGGCGGTGCAGCGCCTCGTCGGCACGGACCTGCCGATCGAGCACAGGCCGCTCCCCGAGGACGACCCGAAGGTCCGCAAGCCCGACATCACGCGCGCGCGCGAGGTGCTGAAGTGGGAGCCGCGCGTCGGCTTCGACGAGGGGATGGCGCGGACCGTCGCCTGGTTCCGCGGGCAGGTCTAGGGCAACCGGCCGGCAACCTTCAACGCGGGGAGGGGGCGGCTTCGCCCCTCTCCCCCGCTTCGGCGGGGGAGAGGCCGGGTGAGGGGGTTGGCTGCGCGGCGTCCGCCGCGGCCCTCGTCCCCTCGGTCTCCGCGGCCGGCTCCCGCCGCTCCTCCGGTCCCTCTCCCTTCGCCGCAGGCGCCTCGCGAGCGGGGGTACTCACCACGAGCGGCGCGTCCTCCGGCTCCTCCTCGCTCGGCACCTCCTCCGTGTCGCCGGCCGGCGCCGGCCCCGCGAGGATCTGCTCGAGCTCGGCGCTCGCGCGGAGGTGCTCCTCGTTCCCGATGGCGCCCTCGTCCCGCATCCGGTCGAGGAGCCGGTGCGAGCGCGAGCGGAGCCAGCGCGACGGATGGGCGAGGTCGACCCGGCGCGGGGCGGGCAGCATAGAGGCCATGACGACCGCCTGGGCGGTGGTGAGCTGCGCGGCGGAGACGCCGAAGCGCGCGCGGGCGCCGGCCTCGACGCCGAAGACGCCGTCGCCCCACTCGGCGACGCCGAGGTAGAGGGCGAGGATCCGCCGCTTCGAGAGCGCGTGCTCGAGCTTCGAGGCGAGGACCGCCTCCTTGGCCTTGCGCCAGAGGCTCTTGTTCGTGCCGTACCAGAGGTTCTTGGCCAGCTGCTGGGTGAGGGTCGACGCGCCGCGCGCGAAGCTCCCCTTGGCGAGGTCGTGCTTCGCCGCGTCCCGCATCGCCGCCCAGTCGAACCCGTCGTGGCCGAAGAAGCGGGCGTCCTCCGACATGACGACCGCGTCGACCATCCGGCGGGAGACGCGGTCGAGCCCCACCCAGGACTGACGGACGCGGAACGCCCGGTGCTTCTCCTTCGCCTCGGCCTTCCGCTGCTCGATGAGGGCCGTCGTCTTCGGGTTCTCGCGCGCGAGCGGCAACGGATCGGGGAGGGCGATCCACATCGCCCCCACGAGGAGCAGGAACGCCCCCGCCGCTGCGAGGGTCCAGAGGAGCACCCGCGCGATGCGCGGGGGCACGAGGCTTCGGGCTGCCGGCATGGGGCGCACTTATAGCACTGGACCGGTTGGAGCCTCTTCGGGGTGGAACCCCAAAGGGGCGTGCTCCGAGGGGCGAGCGAACGCACACTCTGGTGAAACCGCCATTTCCACCTAGGGAAGGAGCACGCAGATGGCCGACGTGAAGCGTTACGCCCCGAAGGACTTCTCCAGAATCCGCGGACTCACAGGGATTTCGGACAAGCAGATCGAGGAGCACCTGAAGCTCTACGAGGGCTACGTGAAGCGGGCCAATGCGCTCACCGAGAAGCTTCAGGGCATGTGCTCCGAGGGGAAGGCCTCCGGGGCCGACCCGGTCTACGCCGAACTGACCCGCCGGCTCGGCTTCGAGTTCGGCGGCATGGTGAACCACGAGTACTACTTCGAGAACATGGCGCCCGGCGCGCAGGCGGAGCCCCCCGCCGGCTCGAAGCTCCGCAAGGCGATCGAGACGTCCTTCGGCAAGTACGAGACCTGGCTCGCCGACTTCCGCGGCGTGGCCACGATGCCGGGGATCGGCTGGGCCTTCACGTTCCAGGACCCGTCCACCGGGTGGCTCTCCAACCACTTCGTCATGCTGCACGAGAACAACGTGCCGGCCGGCTACCGCCCCATCCTCGTGATGGACGGCTGGGAGCACGCGTTCATGCGCGACTACCTCGCGACCGAGCGCGCCAAGTACCTGGACGCATTCCTGAAGAACGTGAACTGGGAGGTGGCCGAGAAGCGGCTCCTGTAGAAGCGCGAACGGACGCTGCCGCTGCTCCGAGGCCCGCGGGCTCCTGTCCGCCGGGCCTCGTTTCGTGCCTGCGTGTATCCTTCGGTGCGCGTGGGCACGATCCCCTCGAAGGCGCGAACGGCCGCCATCCGTCGCCGGCTCCTCCGGTGGTGGGGGGCGGCGCGCCGGGGCCTGCCGTGGCGCTTCCCGCCCGGCGAGGCGGACCCCTACCGGGTCTGGATCTCCGAGGTGATGTTGCAGCAGACGCAGGTCGCGACCGTCGTCCCCTATTACCGGCGCTTCCTCGCGCGCCTCCCGACGCTGGAGGCGCTGGCGGCGGCGGACGAGGGCGAGGTGCTCGAGCTCTGGAGCGGCCTCGGCTACTACGCGCGGGCCCGGGCGCTCCACGGCGCGGCGAGGCAGGCGCTCGCGGAGCATGGCGGGCTTCCGTCCACCCTCGCGGCGCTGCGCGCGCTGCCGGGCTTCGGGCCGTACACCGCCGGGGCCGTCGCGAGCATCGCCTTCGGCGTGCGGACCACCGCAGTCGACGGCAACGCGGGCAGGGTGCTCTCGCGGCTCTTCCTCGTCGATGCGGCGCGGGGCTCCTCTCGATTCCGGACGGAAGTCGGGTCCTGCGCCGAGGCGCTCGTGGAGTGCGATCCAGGCCGCGGCGACTCCGCGCACCCCGGCGAGCTGAACCAGGCGCTCATCGAGCTGGGCGCCCTGGTGTGCCGTCCGGGGATCCCCCGGTGCGAGCGCTGTCCGCTCACGTCGCACTGTGCCGCGAGGCGCGCTGGACGGGAGCGTGCGCTGCCCCGGGTGCGCGAGCGCGCGGCTCCGCGCAGGCTCAGGGTGGCGGTCGCGGTCTGCCGGCGGGGAGGGCGGGTGCTCCTCGTGCGGCGCCCAGACCGCGGACTCTTCGCGGGGATGTGGGGGCCGCCGGCCGTCGAGCTCGCCAACGGGCAGGACCCGGCGGCGGCGATAGCGGCCGCCATCGGGCGTGAACCATTCGGGATCACGGGTGGGTTCGGCCTCGCAGGCACGGTGGAGCGGACCCTGACCCACCGGCGACTCGAGCTCGTGGTCTTCGAGGCCAGACTCGGCCGCCTCCCGCCGAGGCGGAGAGGCTGGACCCTGGCCCGCCCGGCGGAGCTCGGGGCCATGGCAATCCCCGTCGCGATGCGTCACGCGCTGGCCCTGTGCGGAGACGGGGCGGGCGGTGCGGATGGAAATGGGTAGGGGGGGTTGGCACCGGGATCGAAAAGGGTTAGGTTGCGCGCCCCTGCCGATTCCGGGCGCGGTGCGGACGCCGCTGGCGGCCCATCCCGAGACGGCCCGGCAGGAAAAGATCAAGCGGTTTCGCGAAAGTGCTTGACGCGAAAGGGGTCGCTCGTATAATCCGCGCCCCTCACGACGGGTTTGTCACCCGCGCCCCAACGGAACAACGGGGCGTTTTTGTTGACGAAAGAACTTCAGACCGATGCCGACGATCAGCCAGCTCGTGCGCAAGGGGCGCGAGAAGATCAAGCGGAAGAACAAGG
>DATIVK010000131.1:0-8351 GCA_035465955.1 Anaeromyxobacteraceae bacterium
CGACCTTCTACGTGATGTTCAACAACCAGCCGATCGGCAAGCACCTGGTCGAGATCTGCACGAACGTCTCCTGCTGCCTCAACGGCGGCGAGAAGATCTTCGAGCACCTCAAGGCCAAGTGGGGCGTCCAGAACGGCGGCACCACGGCGGACGGCCGGTACACGCTCCGCGAGGTCGAGTGCCTCGGTGCGTGCGGCACCTCTCCGGCGATGCTCGTCGACGAGGAGATGTACGAGCGGCTCGACGTCCAGAAGGTCGAGCAGATCCTCGGAGGTCTCAAGTGAGCGAGACGCTCATCCTCACCAAGCACTGGGGCAAGCCCAACAGCGCCGCCCTCGAGACCTACCGGGCGGACGGCGGGTATCAGGCGCTCGACAAGGCGCTGTCGATGGACCCCGCCGCCATCATCGACGAGGTCAAGAGGTCGAACCTCCGCGGCCGCGGCGGCGCCGGCTTCGCCACCGGCCTCAAGTGGACCTTCCTCCCGAAGGACGTCCGCCCGCGCTACCTCACGGTCAACGCCGACGAGTCCGAGCCCGGGACGTTCAAGGACCGCTACATCGCCGAGCTCGATCCGCACATGCTCATCGAGGGCATCGCGATCACCTGCTGGGCCCTCGACATCCACCGCGCCTACATCTACATCCGCGGCGAGTTCGCCAAGCAGGCCCGGGCGCTCGAGAAGGCGATCGGCGAGGCGCGCCTCGCCGGCCTGATCGGGCCGAAGCTGGGCGGCAAGAAGGACTTCGACCTCGAGGTGAACGTCCACCGCGGCGCCGGCGCCTACGTCTGCGGCGAGGAGTCGGCGCTCCTCGAGTCGCTCGAGGGCAAGCGCGGCAACCCGCGCCTCAAGCCCCCGTTCCCCGCCATCGTCGGCCTCTGGGGCAAGCCGACGATCATCAACAACGTCGAGACGATCGCCAACATCCCCTGGATCATCCAGAACGGCGGCGAGGCCTTCGCGGCCCTCGGCACCGGCAAGACCGGTGGCACGCGCCTCTTCGGCGTCTCGGGCCACGTGGTCCGCCCGGGCGTCTACGAGAAGCCGGCGGCCTACAACCTCAAGAAGCTGATCATGGAGGACTGCGGCGGGATCGTCGGCGGCCGGAAGATCAAGGCCGTCATCCCCGGCGGCTCCTCCTCCCCGGTCCTCCGCGGCGACGAGATCGACATCTCGCTCGAGGTCGACGCGGTCAAGGCGGCCGGCTCGATGTCCGGCTCCGGCGCCGTCATCGTCTTCGACGAGTCGGTCTGCATGGTCCGCGCGCTCGCCCGCATCTCGAAGTTCTACGCGGAGGAGTCCTGCGGCCAGTGCACGCCGTGCCGCGAGGGGACCGCCTGGATGGAGGCGATCATCGAGAAGATCGAGCACGGCCACGGCACCGCCGCGGACGTCGAGAAGCTCGAGCAGATCGCCAACAGCATCGGCGGCAACACCATCTGCGCCCTCGGCGACGCCGCGTCGATGCCGGTCCAGTCCTTCCTCAAGAAGTTCAAGCCCGAGTTCCTGCGCCACGTCGAGGAGCACCGCTGCCCCTTCGGCGACTCCGGCTGGGGGCTCACCCAGACGTCCCGCGAGGCCCTCGTGGGCGCGGTGAGGTACTAGCGATGAGCGGGAACGCCGAGCTCGTCACCTTCTTCGTCTTCGCCGTGCCGCTCCTGCTCACCGCGGCCGGCGTCGTCATGGCCCGCAACCCGATCTACGCGGCGATGAACCTGGTGGCGGCCTTCTTCTTCATGGCCGGCATCTACGTCCTGCTGGTGGCGCACCTCATCGCCTTCATGCAGATCCTGGTCTACGCCGGCGCCGTGATGGTCCTGTTCCTCTTCGTGATCATGCTGCTCTCGATCCACGACGAGGGGGCCCAGGCCCGCCTGCCCCGCGCGGTGCAGTGGATCGGCGCCGCCGGCGCGATCGGCCTCTTCGGGTTGCTCGTCGCGGCCGTCTGGAACGTCTCCGGCGGCGAGGCACGGAACCTGGCGGCCGACTTCGGCACCGTCAAGGCCGTCGGGAACGTGCTCTACACCCAGTACCTGCTCCCCTTCGAGGCGACCAGCCTCCTGCTGCTCGTCGCCATCGTCGGCGCGGTGGTCGTCGCCAAGGAGAGGATCTGACCATGGTTCCGGTCTCCTACTACCTCGCCCTCGCGGCCGCGCTCTTCGCCATCGGCGCCGTCGGCGTCATGATCAAGCGGAACGCGCTGATCGTCATGATGTGCCTCGAGCTCATGATGAACGCCGCCAACCTCACCTTCCTCGCCTTCGCGCGGCAGCACGGGAGCCTCGGCGGCCACGCCGTGGCGTTCTTCGTGATCGCCGTCGCGGCCTGCGAGGCGGCCGTCGGCCTCGCCATCGTGATCGCCGTCTTCCGCACCCGCGGCGACCTGGAGCTGGAGCAGGCCCGGACGCTCCACGAGTAGGTCGCGCACCGATACTCTCGCGCCACCTCAGCGCCCCGGCTCCACGGCCGGGGCGCTGCGCTTTTCCGCGCATGGGGCCCGGGCGAAGCGCTAGATTCGCGCAATGATCGCTCGCTGCGCCCGCTGCCAGGGCACCTTCCAGGCCGATCGGTTCGGCGTGCAGACCTGCCCGCACTGTGGCGGGCAGGTGCTCCTCTCCGATCCCAACGCGCCCCAGGGCGCGGGCGACGCCGGCGGGCAGGCGGGCGGTCCCCCCCCGCCGTCCGCCCCGCCGGCCCCGGCGCCCGGGAGCGCCCCCGCGGGCGGCGCGCCTTCCTCCTCGCCGCCTCCGCCGGGCTTCGGCCCACCGCCGGCCGGCTTCGGTCCTCCACCGGGCGGCTACGGCCCGTCGCCGGGCGGCTACGGCGCCCCGCCGCCCTGGGGCGGCGGGGGGCGGCCGACGGGAGGGCCCGGGCAGCCCTCCCCCTTCGCGGACCGCGCGAGGCTCGGCTTCTTCCGCGCCTACTTCGAGACCTGGAAGCGCGCGGCGATCGAGCCGACGGAGTTCTTCCGGAGCGTCCGGATCGACCAGACCGGCTCGGCGATCCTCTTCGGCGTCATCGCGTCGACGCTGGGCGGCTGGGCGCAGTCGTTCTGGGCGTCGCTGACCGCCGCGAGCACGCGGGCGCAGATGCTGGAGCTGAGCAGCAAGATCCCGCCGCAGTGGGCCGGGTTCGCGAAGGCGTTCTCCGAGTATGCGGAGCACGCGACCAGCACCACGTCGCTCGTGAGCCAGGCGCTCTTCGCGCCGCTCGCCGCGGTCGTCGGGATCTTCGTGAGCGCCGCCATCTTCCACGCGCTCCTCCTCCTCGTGCGCGGCGCCAACCGCGGCTTCGACGCGACGCTCACGGTGGTGGGCTACGCCTGGGGCATCAGCCTGCTGCAGCTCATCCCCGAGTGCGGCGCGCTCGTCGTGCCGATCTGGATGGCGGTGGTGCTCATCACCGGGTTCGCGGAGGCGCACCGCTGCGGCACGGGCAAGGGCGCGGCGGCCGTCCTGCTCCCGATGGCGCTCCTCTGCGTCTGCCTCTGCGGGGCCATCGCCCTGGCGTTCGGCGCGTCGGGGCTGGGGGCGTTGACCGGCCAGATGCCGAAGGGCGTCCAGCTGTGATCGCCTGGCGCCGGATCGCGCGGTTCGGCGTGCCCGAGGTCTTCGCCCTCATCGGGCTCCTCTCCTTCGCCTTCGCCCGCTTCCTGCCGGTGCTCGCGCTCCCATACACCTGCCCGATGAAGGGGGCGTTCGGGATCCCGTGCGCCACCTGCGGGATGACCCACGCCTTCGTCGCGCTCGCGCGGGGGGACCTGTCCGGCGCGCTCGCCGCGAGCCCGTTCGGCGCCCTCCTCGCGGCGGCGGCCTGGGCCTACGCCGCCGCCGACCTCACGCGGGCCGGGCTCGACCTGCCCTTCCCGGTCCTCGACCTCAGGCTGCAGCGGGCCGTCGTCCTCGCGGCGGCCGTGGCGCTCGCGCTCAACTGGGCCTGGCTCCTCTCCAGCGGATCCCCGACATGAACGAAACGCTCCTCGGCGCGCTGCTCGTCGTCGCCGCCTACCTCTGCGGCTCCATTCCCTTCGGCGTGATCCTGACGCGCCTCTTAGTCGGCGTGGACGTCCGGAAGGTGGGGTCCGGCAACATCGGCGCGACCAACGTCGCCCGCGCGGGCGGCAGGAAGGTCGCCATCCCCGTCTTTGTCCTCGACGTGGCGAAGGCGGTCGTCCCGATCCTCGTCGGACGCCGGCTCCTCGCCGGGGTGCCGGGTGGCGACGTCTGGATGGCCGTCGTGGCCGTGGCCGCCCTGAGCGGCCACGTCTTCCCGGTCTGGCTCGGGTTCAACGGCGGCAAGGGGGTCGCGACCGGCCTCGGCGTCTTCTTCGTCCTGGAGCCGTGGGCCGCGATCGCCGGGTTCGCCGTCTGGATCGGCGTCTACCTGACGATCAAGATCTCCTCGCTCGGGTCGCTGGGCGGCACCGCCGTCTGCGCCATCACCGTCTTCATCCTGCACGGCGCCCAGGCCCCGATCTCCTGGGCGGGGCTCGTCATCGCGGCGATCATCTTCTACCGCCACAAGGAGAACATCCGGCGGCTGGTCACGGGGGAGGAGACGAAGGTCTGAGGGCGCGGCGCTCCGCGTCGGCCTCGACGCCCACCCAGGATCTCCTCCCCTCTCCCCACCGGGGGAGAGGGTGAGGGTGAGGGGCGACCTCGGTCCACGCGGGTCCCGCTCCCTCTCCCTGGCCCTCCCCCTCGATGAGGGGGAGGGGACGGAGGCGGTAGGGAGACCGCGGCCTCCTCAGACGTTCGGCATGGGCGTCGCCTCGCCGGGCGTCCCCGCGCGCATCAGGACCTGGCGCGGCTTCACGCCGTTGGCGGGGCCGACGAGCCCCTCGCGCTCCATCCGCTCGATGATCTTGGCGGCCTTGTTGTAGCCGAGCCGCATCTCGCGCTGGAGCTTCGAGACCGAGACCTCGTCCATCCGCGCGACGAGCTCGATCGCCTGGTCGTAGACCGGGTCGTCGTCGTCCTCGAAGCGCCCGCCCTCGCCCTGGTCGCGGGCCTTCAGGATCGACTCGTCGTAGACGGGGCGCCCCTGCTCCTTCAGGTAGTCGACGACGCGGTGCAGCTCCTCCTCGGAGACGAAGGCCCCCTGGACGCGGGTGAGCGCCGCCGTCGCGGTGAGCACGAGCATGTCGCCGTTGCCGAGGAGCGCCTCCGCGCCGGGGCCGTTGATGATCGTCTGCGAGTCGTGGCGGCTGCCGAGCCGGAACGAGATGCGGGCCGGGAAGTTGTTCTTGATGGTGCCGGTCACCACGTCGGTCGACGGCCGCTGCGTGGCGACGATGAGGTGGATGCCGGTGGCGCGGGCCTTGGCGGCGAGGCGGGCGAGGGAGGTCTCCACCTCGCGCGGCGCCGTGATCATGAGGTCGGCGAGCTCGTCGATGACGACGACGATGTACGGCAGCTTCTGCGGGAGCTTCTTCTCGTCCCGCGCCGCGACCGGGTCGGCCGGCGGCGGCGCCGTCGGGTCCTCGAACTCCGGCGTGGCGCTGACGGCCTCGGCGGGCGGGGGCGCCTCGGCGGCGGCCTTCGCGACCGCCTCCTCCTCGGTCTCGCCGGCCGCGACGTCGACGATCACGAGCTTCTTCGGCGGCGGCGCGTCCCCGCGGTCGTCGAAGGTCCTCCCCTCGGCGCGCAGCTTCTCCGCCTTCTGGTTGTAGCTCTTCAGGTCCTTCGAGCCGGTGTCGGCGAGGATCTGCGTGCGCCGCTCCATCTCGTCCACCGCCCACTGGAGCGCGCGCGCCGCCTTCTGCGGGTCGGTCACGACCGGGAGCAGGAGGTGCGGGATGTGCTCGTAGGGCGACAGCTCGGTCATCTTCGGGTCGACCATGATCATGCGCACCTCCGCCGGCGTCTGCCGGTAGAGCATGCTGAGGATCATCGTGTTGAGGCCGACCGACTTGCCGGAGCCGGTGGTGCCCGCGATGAGGAGGTGGGGCATCTTCTGGAGGTCGACGCAGTAGGGGACCCCCTCGATGTCCTTGCCGAGCCCGAGCGGCAGGAAGCCGCTGGCCTGGCCGAAGGACTCCGACTCGAGGATGTCCCTGAGGAAGACCGTCCCGCGGTCCTTGTTGGGCACCTCGATGCCGACCACCCCCTTCCCCGGGATGGGGGCGATGATGCGGATGCGGGTCGTCGACAGGGCCATCGTCAGCTCCTTGTCGAGGTTCTCGATCCGGGAGAGCTTCACGCCGGCGACCGGCGAGAACTCGTAGAGCGTGACGACCGGGCCGGGGCGGATGTGGCCGATGCGGCCGTCCACGCCGTGCTGCTTCAGCGTCGCGACGATGAGCTCGGCCGTGCGCGTGAGCCCCCCCTCGTCGAGCACCTTCGCCTTCTCCTCGTGCGCGTCGAGGAGGTCCATCGAGGGGAGCTGGAAGACGTCGCCGGCCTTCGTGAAGGTGAAGGAGGGCGCCTCCTTCTTGCCGTCCTTCTTCTTCCGACCCCGCTCCAGCATCGCCTGGCTGACGACGATCTCGGGCTTCACGAGCGCCGGCGGCGGGACGATCGTCGGCGGGACGATGGGCTCCTGCGGCTCGGGCTTCGCCTCCGCGCCGGCCTCCGCGGCGGGCGCGTCCTCACGCGGCGCCTCGGCGCGCGCCTTGCGCCGTCGCTTCGGCGCGTCCAGGACGGGCTCGGGCTCGTCCTTCTCTTCGGGCTCCGCGGCGGCGGCCGGGGCGAGCGAGCCGACCCACGCCGGCTCGTCGAAGGTCCTGCGCACCTGCTCGAGCGCGAGGGCGCCGGCCACCGCGCGCGCCTCCTCGCGGTCCTCCTCGCTCTGCCCCTCGACCACGGCCGAGGCCGCGAGCTCCTCCGCCTGGCGGACGCGCTCGGCCGCCTCCTCGGCGCGCAGCTCGGCGATCGCGATCCGGTGCTCGTCCACCGCGCCGCGGAGCTGGTCGTGGGCGAACCCGCCGACGGAGCGGGCGCTCCCGGCGAGCGCCGCGGCCACCCGCTGCACCTTGAGGTCGGTGGCCACGATCAGGGCGACCGTCGTGGTCGCGCCGAGGGCGAGGACGGAGCCCCAGAAGCCGAGCAGCCCCTGGGCGCCGGCGCCGAGCGACGCGCCGATCGCGCCGCCGACGGGGAAGCTGGCCGGGACGTGTCCGTCGAGGAGGACCTGGCAGAGCGTCGCCAGCGAGAGGGTGAGGGCGGTGTAGGCCGCGGCGGAGAGGAGGGTCACGCGGCGCGGCTCGTCCTTGAAGAGCTTCCAGGCGCCGACGCCCAGGCCGAAGGGGAGGACGATCGCCGCGAAGCCGAGGACGCCGAGGGTGCCGCGCGCGGCCCAGTGGCCGATCCGCCCCACCAGGTTGGCCGGCGGGAGTCCGCGGGCGATCAGCGCCCCGTCGAGGGAGGTGAAGGTGGTGAGCGCCAGGAAGAGCCCCGTCGCGAGCGCGAGGAGCAGGACCGCGGCGATGTCCCGCTTCATCCCCGTGGGGGCGCTCTCGCGGGGCCGGTCGGGGGCCGCCTTCTCGCCCCGCCCCGCCCGCTGCCGCTCCGAAAGTCGCCGATTCCCCTTGGGCTTGCCCATGACGCCGCGCACCTCGTTCCCGATTCGCTCCCGCCCACGCGGGCGGAGGCCCCCTGACACCGGAAAATATCGGTGGGTAGCGGGGGGTCAATTTTTCGGCGTCCCGGGGGGAGCTGGCATAGAATCGCGGAGATAGAGGGGTTTTTCGGATCCGCATGGACGTTCGCTGCGAGCGCTGCCGCGCACAGTACGTGTTCGACGACGAGCAGGTCACCCCCAGTGGCCTGACGGTCCAGTGCACCAACTGTGGACACGTCTTCCGGGTGAAGGTGAAGGAGCTGGTGGTCACCGTCCCGGTGAAGCCCGGCGAGCTGGACGGGACCCCAATCCCGGCGACCGCCGCCGCGCCGAAGGCGGCCGCGGCGCCCTCGGCCGAGCCTCCCGCTCCCGTCGCGCCGTCGCCCGCCCCCCCGGCGGCCGCCCCGGCCTCCCTCTTCCCTCACGCCGACGACAAGCTGAAGGAGTGGCGCGTCCGGCAGGCGAACGGGAACGTCTTCACCTTCAAGGAGCTGACGACGCTCCAGAAGTGGATCGTCGAGCAGAAGGTCGCGCGCGACGACGAGATCTCGCTCTCCGGCGACCAGTGGAAGCGGCTCGGCAACATCGCCGAGCTCGCCAGATTCGTCCAGGTGGTCGAGGCGGCCGAGAGCGCGCGAGCCCACGCGTCGATGCCGGCCGTCACGCCGCTCCCGGTGCCGAACGTCTCGGTCTACCCGGTCGTCCAGGCGCCGCCGGGCTACGGGCCCGGCTACCCGCAGGGCTATCCGCCCAGCTACCCGTCGGCCTTCCCGCCGCCGCCGCCGTCGTT
>DATIVK010000132.1:0-6282 GCA_035465955.1 Anaeromyxobacteraceae bacterium
GGCGCCCCCCCCCACCGCCACCGGCGCCCCGCCGGCGGCGCGCCACTCCCTCCGCTGGGCGCGCACGGCCCGGCCCGCCCGCACGCGGGCGAGGAGCGGCTCCAGCGCGCCGCAGCCGGAGAGGGCGGCGAGCGGCTGGCCGAGCGCCGCGTCGGCCGCGCGGCCCGTCAGCTGCTCCGCCGCGCGGTTCCAGCCCGTGACCCTCCCGTCGAGGTCGGTCCCCACGATCGCGTCGGCCGCCTCCCGGTTGATGTGGGCGAGGAGCTGCTCCTGCGCGGCGACGCGGGCGCGGAGCGCCTGCACCGCCGACACGTCGCGCACCAGCTCGGAGCGGCCGATCAGCTCCCCGGCCTCGTCCCGCAGCGCCACCGCCGAGAGGGCGACCGGGATCCGCCGCCCGTCCCGCGCCAGGCGCGAGGTGTCGAAGGGCGTGACGCGGCCGTCGCGCGCGACGCCGGCGGCGATCGCGCGCTCCTCCTCCCGCCGGTCCTCGGGGACGATCAGGTCGATCCGCCGCCCCAGCGCCTCCGCGAGCGGGTGGCCGAAGATGGCCTCGGCCTCGGGGCCCCAGGAGACGATCCGCTCCTCCCGGTCGACGACCACCAGCGCGCCGCCCATCGCAGCCGCCGACTCCGGGGCGAGCCGGCCGCGCCCGCCGGCGAGCCCGGGCCCGAGCGACGTGAGCCGGAGGAAGCTCTCCGCGACCCACGCGAGCGAGCCCGACGCGTCGTGGACCGGGATGGCGCGGACGCGGAAGGCCTCCGGCGGCCCGCCGCGCACGCCCCGCTCCCGGACGCCCTCCTGCGGTTGGCCGGTGCGGAAGACGAGCTGGGGCAGGCAGTCGGGGCAGCGCTGGCCGGAGCGCCAGAGCGCCTGGAAGCAGTGGTGGCCGCCGCAGGAGACCTCGGAGGCGAGCTCGTCGACGAGCGGGTTGGCCCACTGGACCCGCATCTCCCGGTCGACCAGCGTGACGGCGACGCCGAGCGCGGAGAGCGCCGCGCCGAGGGGTTCGAGGTCGGCGGGGGAGGAGATGCGGATCGGGGCGAGCGGCATGCCCGGATGACTCTAACGTGCGGTCGGCCCGCTCGCAGCGTCGCCGCGAAGCGGCCCCGCCAGCGCCCGCGGGGTCAGCGCGCGCTCGGCGCCGTCGCCAGCGCGCGGTCCAGGCGCGGGAGGACCTCCTCCTCGGTGTAGCGGATGAGGTGCTCGCCGAGGATGGCGAGCGTGACGGCCTTCGGGACGGAGAGGAGGCCGGCGCGGCGGAGGCCCGTGCCCAGCAGCCGCCAGAAGTGGCCGCGCCGGGAGCCGACGACGCCGAGCCGCCAGACCGCGCGCAGGAACGTCGCGAGCCCGCCGGGGCGCAGGGGGGTCGGCGCCATCGGCGCCTCCTCGAGGTGGCGCGCGCAGCGGCGGAAGTAGGCGTCGGCGGTGAAGAGCCCCGCGAGGAGCCGCCGGTAGCCCGCCACCAGCGTCCGCTCGCCCATCGCCGGCGCGAAGTTGGGGCGGCCGAACTGGTCCCCCACGGCGGCGCCGCGGAGGCGCCGCTCCCGCTCCAGGCGGCGCCAGAGCGCCGTCCCCGGCAGCGCGGTGAGGATGCCGACCATCGCGCGCGGGATGGGGAGCGAGGAGATGAACGCGAGCTGGCGGTCGAAGATGTCCGGCCCGTCGCCGTCGAAGCCGACGATGAAGCCGGCGAAGACCTCGAGCCCGGCGCGGGTCAGCACGCGCACCGCCTCGGCGGGGTCCACGCGGAGGTTCTGCTTCTTGCCCGCCTCGGCGAGCGAGGCGGGGTTGGGGGTCTCGATCCCGACGAAGACCGCGCTGAAGCCGGCGTCCACCATCGACGCGAGCAGCGCCGGCTCCGTGGCGAGGTCGAGGCTCGCCTCCGTGTAGAGGTCGAAGGGGCTCAGGTGCTCGCGCTGCCAGCGGGCGATCTCCGGGAGGATCGCGGCCACGGCCCGCCGGTTGCCGATGAAGTTGTCGTCGACGAGGAAGAGCGGGCCGCGCGCGCCGAGCCGGCGCAGCGCCTCCAGCTCGGCGAGCACCTGGGCGGGCGCCTTGACCCGCGGCGCGCGCCCGAAGATCTCGATGACGTCGCAGAACTCGCAGCTGAAGGGGCAGCCGCGCGAGACCTGGATGGCGAAGGTGGCGTACCGGTCGAGCGCGCAGAGGTCGAAGCGCGGCACGCGCGCGAGGGAGAGGTCGGGCCGGTCGAGCCCCGGCGGCGACACGACGCGATCGGTCACGCTCCCGGGGCGCTCCAGCGCCTGGATGAGCCGATCGAGCCGCCCCTCCGCCTCGCCGCGGAACACGAAGGTCGCCTCCGGGAAGGCGTCGGGGCTCGTCGTGGCCGCGGGGCCCCCGACGACCGTGACCTTCCCGGCCTCCCGCGCCCGGACGAGCACCTCGCGGAGCGACCCGGCCTGGACGAGCATCCCGGACACGAGCACGGCGTCGGCCCAGCGCAGGTCCGCGTCGTCGAGCGGCGCGAGGTGCAGGTCCCGGAGCCGCAGCTCCCAGCGCTCGGGGAGGTGGGCGGCGAGCGTCGCGAGCCCCAGGGGCGGCAACGTCGCCCCCTTCCGGATGAAGGGGAGGCTGTGCTGGTAACCCCAATACGAGATCGGTGTCGCCGCCTGGACGAGGAGGGCGCGCATGGCTCCCCGGTGTAGGCGCCGCGCGTCACGGAACCATCACCGCCCGCTTTCCCCGGTGGGGGCCCCGCTTCGGAGGCCCCCCGCGGGGCGGCATGCGGCCACCGCCGCTCGGCCGCCCCAAGGGAGCGGTGGCGGGTGACTACCGGCGGCGTCGGAGGCGACCCTAGCGTCGGGTCCGGGCCGACCGGGGAGGGAACGACCATGATGACGGCGACCGCCAGCCTCGCGCAGCGCCTGACGCTCCTCGCCGCCTGCCTCGCGCTCGTCGCCTGCGGGGACGGGAAGGCGAAGGATCCGGCGCCGCCGGCGCCGGGGACCCTCCAGGGCGTGGTCCGTGACATCGACACCGGCGCGCCGCTCGCCGGCGTCGTCGTGAGCGACGGCACGGGCTCCGCGACGACCGGCGCGGACGGTGGCTACTCGCTCACCCGTCCGGCCGGGGCGCACACGCTCACCGCCGCGGTCGCCGGCTACGCCACGACCTCTCGCGCCGTCACGCTGGGGGCCGGGGAGGCGAGGACCCTCGCCTGGAGCCTCACGCCTTCGCCGGGCGAGTACGTGGACTACACCGCCGTCGGCTACTCCGGTCCCACCATCCCGGCCTACTCCCTCGCCATGGACTACGTCGTCCTCGCCTGGAACGACCTCGGGATGCACTGCGCGCAGGACGACTACTCCTACTTCCTGATCCTGCCCCCCTACAACACGCTCCACGTCCAGGTCGTGAAGCGCGGCGGCGGCGTCGTCACGAGCGGGATCACGGTCTCGTACGCCTTCCCGAAGAAGACCGACTCGACGCTCCACACCAACTTCTGGACGTACGCCGGCAAGTACGGCTTCACCCTGGCGCCGAACGAGGGGCTCGCCGGCTTCGGGCTCTCGGGGACCATGGACGTCGACGCGAACGGGCTGGGGTTCGTCGCGACCGGCATCCCCATCACGCCGTACGACGACGACGGCACCTGGGATCCGTTCGGCACCGCCGTCATCACCGTCACCGACAGCAACACGAAGGCCGTCCTCCAGACCGCGGAGGTCGTCGCGCCGATCTCGACGGAGCTCAACTGCTTCAACTGCCACGGCGCCGACGCCTTCCTCGACATCCTGCGGACGCACGACCGCCGCAGCGGCACGGCGCTCGCCGCCGACCGGGCGAAGGGCGCGCTCCACATGTGCGCCGAGTGCCACGCAGACCCCGCGCTCGCGGCCCCGGGGAAGCCCGGCGTCACCAACCTCTCGCGCGCGATGCACGGCTTCCATGCCGACAAGGTGAGCGCGAGCGCGACCAGCGGGCCGGCCGCCTGCTACAACTGCCACCCCGGCCCCCGGACGCAGTGCCTGCGGGGGCAGATGGCCCACGCCGGGCTCTCCTGCCAGGACTGTCACGGCGACATGGCCGGGATGGCCGCCGCCCTGCGGGCCGGCCGGCAGCCCTGGCTCGAGGAGCCGCGGTGCGGCGCCTGCCACGGCGCGCGGTACGAGGAGAACGCGGGGACGCTCTACCGGAACTCCCTCTTCCGGAACTCGCCGGACATGAACGTCCCCGGCAAGATGAACGGGAAGCTCTACTGCGAGGCGTGCCACAACAGCACGCACGGCGAGCTCCGGTCGACGCTCCCCGCCGACGGCACCATCCCGCAGAAGTTCCAGGGGGACGGCTACTGGCTCTGGAACTGCTGGCTCTGCCACACGGACTACATGCCGTCGCCGTCGATGCACCTCTGAGCGGCCGCCGCCGCGGCCGGCGTCGCGCGTGTGGACAGGGGGGCCCCCGATCCCTAGACTGTCGGGCTCCCTATGCGAGGCCTACGCGGCGCGACCCAGATCGCAGCCAACACCGTCGAGGACATGGAGGAGGCCGTCGTCGAGCTCTGCAAGGAGATCGAGCGGCGGAACTCCATCACCGCCGCCGACATCGTCTGGGCGATCTTCACGGTCACCCACGACGTCGACGCCGACTTCCCGGCCCGCGCCGCCCGCGTGGCGGGCTGGAGCGCCGTGCCGATGATCTGCTCCCGGGAGATCCCGGTCCCCGGATCGCTCCCCCTGACCGTGCGGGTCCTGCTGCACGTCGACGGGGACGGCCCCCGCAACCACGTCTACCTCCGCGGCGCGCAGGTGCTCCGGCCCGACCTCCACGTGAGGCCGGACAACCCGGCCGCGAAGCCGAAGCCGTGACCGGCGCGCCCGCTCCGGAGAGGAGACCCGCCGTGAGCTTCGACCCCCGCATGCCCCGCCAGCTCGGCGTCGTCGGGCTCGGCCTGATGGGCGCCTCGCTCGCGCGCGCCGTCCGCGCGCGCTCGCCGCGGACCCGCATCGTCGCGGTCGAGCCGCGCGAGGAGGTCCGCGCCCGCGCCCTCGCCGACGGCGTCGCCGACGAGGCGACCGCCACGCCGGACGCCGCGCTCTCCGGGTGCGACCTCACCGTCGTCTGCACGCCGGTCGCGGTCATCGAGGCGACGCTCGCCCCGGTCTCGCGGCTGCTCGCCGACGGCGCGGTGCTCACCGACGTCGGCGGCGCCAAGGAGCGCGTGGTCCAGCTCGCGCGGACCGAGGTCCGCGCGGGCGTCCACTTCGTCGGCGCCCACCCGATGTTCGGCGGCCACGGCGGCTACGGTGGCGCGCGCGCCGACCTCTGGATGGGCGGCTCGGTGGCGATCTGCACCGACGGTGACCCGGACGCGGTGGCGCGGGTCGCCGGGCTCCACGAGGCGCTCGGCGGCTCGCCGGTCCTGTGCACGGCGGCGGAGCACGACGCGGCGGTCGCGATGGTCTCGCACCTGCCGTACCTGCTCGCGAGCGCGCTCGCGGCGGCGACCGAGGCGGCCGGGCCGCTCGCGCGGCGGCTGGCCGGTCCCGGGCTGCGCGACACGACGCGCCTCGCAGCCTTCCCGTTCGACATCCAGGGGGAGGTGGCGCGGCGCAACGCCCACATCCCCGCCGCGGCGGTGAAGCTGGAGATCCAGCTCCAGCGGATCCTCGCCGCCGTCACCGCCTCCCCGGAGGCGGCGCGCGAGGCGCTCGAGGCGGCGCGCCTCGCGCGCGAGTCCATCTTCCCGGCCGCCGGCCCAGGAGAGAAGCGATGAAGGGACCGATGATCTGCAGCCGCCGCGGCCCGGTCCGCGGCGCCATCGCCGTCCCCGGCGACAAGTCCATCTCCCACCGGTCGCTCCTCTTCGGCGCGCTCGCCGTCGGGGAGACCCGCGTCACCGGCCTGCTCGACGCCGAGGACGTCCACTCCACGCGCAAGGCGGTGGAGCGGATGGGGGCGGTCGTCCGGACCGAGGGGAGCGAGATCGTGATCACGCCGCCCGAGACGCTCCGCGAGCCGGACGACGTCATCGACTGCGGCAACTCCGGCACCAGCCTCCGGCTCCTCACCGGCGCCCTCGCGGGCCTCCCCGGCCTCGCCGTCCTCACGGGCGACGCGTCGCTGCGCGGGCGGCCGGTCCGCCGGGTCGTGGAGCCGCTCCGCAAGATGGGGGCCGACCTCTCGGCCCGCGGCGGCGACCGGCTGCCGCCGGTCGTGGTGAAGGGGCGGCAGCTCCAGGGCCATCGCCACGTGCTGGAGGTGGCGAGCGCGCAGGTGAAGAGCGCCTGCCTCCTCGCGGGGCTCTTCGCCGAGGGC
>DATIVK010000133.1:0-8831 GCA_035465955.1 Anaeromyxobacteraceae bacterium
GGTGGGGGGGCGGGCACGCCCCTTGGGGTAGACATGACAACGCCGCCGGCGGGGCTCCCGCACGGCGGCGCTCGAGTTGCGCTCGAAGGGACGATCTACTTCTTCGGGCTGCTGCCGCCCATCGTGAACTTGGCGATGATCCAGACGACGACGCCGAGGCCGACGAGGGCGCCGACCATCATGCCCAGCTGCTTCCCGCTGACCTGCATCTCGGCGACTGCGCCGGTGCCGGAGTCGCCCGAGGCGAGTGCGATGCCGGGGAAGGCGATGACGGCGGCGGCGATCCGGAGAGCAAGCTTCTTCATTTTGGTCCAGCCTTTCGTGTGAAGAGGCCCCCTACGCCCTCGTCGGGCGCAGGGGGCCGGGGAACTGCCAGCCTATGGCTACGCCTCGTGGTGGATGTCGCGATCCTTCGTCTCGGGCATGAAGAGCGAGCCCAGCACGAAGGTCATGATCGAGACGCCGATCGGGTACCAGAGGCCGGCGTAGATGTCGCCGGTCGTCGCCACGATGGCGAACGAGATGGTCGGGAGGAAGCCGCCGAACCAGCCGTTGCCGATGTGGTACGGGAGCGACATCGACGTGTAGCGGATGCGGGCCGGGAAGAGCTCGACGAGCCAGGCCGCGATCGGCGCGTACACGATGGTGACGTACAGGGCGAGCACCCAGAGGAGGAACATGACGAGCGGCACGTTGACCTTGTTCGGGTCCGCCTTGGCCGGGTAGCCCGCCTTCGTGACCGCCGCCTTCAGCTCGGCGCCGAAGCGCGCGCCCTCCTCCTTCGCGTTCGGCGCCTTCAGGTCGTACGACATGACCTTGGAGTAGCCCGGCTCGCCCGGCTTGCCGAACTCGACGTACGCCGCGCCGGTGCCGGCGACGTTCGCGTACGGCACGGCCAGCTTCGCCACGGCGCCCTTCGCCACGTCACAGGAGCTCGTGAACTTGGAGGTGCCGGTCGGGTTGAACTGGAACGAGCACTCGTTCGGGTCGGCGGTGATGGTCGCCGGGCTGCTCTTCTGGGCCGCCGCGAGGTCCGGGTTGGCGGCCTCGGTCAGCGTCCGGAAGATGGGGAAGTAGGTCAGCGCGGCGAGGGCGCAGCCCGCCATGATGATCTTCTTGCGGCCGATCTTGTCGGAGAGCGAGCCGAACACGATGAAGAACGGCGTGGCGAGCATCAGCGAGCCGGCCACCATGAGGTTCGCCGTCGAGGCGTCGACCTTGAGGGTCTGCGTCAGGAAGAACAGCTCGTAGAACATGCCGGTGTACCAGACGACGGCCTGGCCGGCGGTCCCGCCGAGGAGGACCATGATGACGATCTTCAGGTTGTCCCAGCGGAGGAACGACTCGGTGAGCGGCGCCTTCGAGGCCTTCCCCTCCTCCTTCATCTTCTTGAAGACCGGGGACTCGTTCAGCTGGAGCCGGATGTAGACGGAGACGGCGAGCAGCAGGATCGAGATCAGGAACGGGATGCGCCAGCCCCACACGTCGAACCGGGCGCCCAGCACGGCGCGCGTGCCGAGGATGACGAGCAGCGAGAGGAAGAGGCCGACGGTCGCCGTCGTCTGGATCCAGCTCGTGAAGAGGCCGCGCTTCCCGTGCGGGGCGTGCTCGGCCACGTAGGTGGCCGCGCCACCGTACTCGCCGCCGAGCGCGAGGCCCTGCAGCAGGCGGAGGCAGATGAGGATGATCGGCGCCGCGATGCCGATCGTGCCGTAGCTGGGCAGCATGCCGACCACGAAGGTCGAGCCGCCCATGATCAGGATCGTGACGAGGAAGGTGTACTTGCGGCCGATCATGTCGCCGAGGCGCCCGAAGACGAGGGCGCCGAACGGGCGGACGGCGA
Organism: Anaeromyxobacteraceae bacterium; assembly: GCA_035465955.1. GTDB lineage: Bacteria > Myxococcota > Myxococcia > Myxococcales > Anaeromyxobacteraceae > DATIVK01. The sequence continues at coordinate 1,844 of DATIVK010000133.1, forward strand.
AGCCGGCCGCGAAGGCGATCAGCGCGAAGATGAACTGGCTGGTCTCGTTGAGGGCCGAGAAGAAGTGCTTGCCGATGAGGGCCGACAGCGAGCCGTACAGGTAGAAGTCGTACCACTCGAAGACGGTGCCCAGGGAGGAGGCGACGATGACGATCCGCTCTTCCTTGGTGATGCCTTCCCTCGTTGCCTGCTTGGGGTCTGCCATTTGTTCTTCCTCCCGGGATGGGGGGTGGATGCTGCGACGGGTGATGCCTTGGTAACACGCACGAGAAGCTGAATGCAAGCGTTCGCGCACAAGATGCGCGAACAAAACGCAAGGCGCACGCAGAAGTAGCGCAAATGGGGCGTGGAGGGGGCGGCGGCCAGACATCCCAGATTGAAGCGCGCCCGGGTCTAAAACCTGCGACAATGCGGCAACTTCGGCCAAGGCGTCGGCCGGGGAAGGGAGGCCGGGACGATGGAGAGGGAACGGCAGGCCGCGTACTGGCGCACCAATGTCCTGCTCATCGCCATCCTGCTGGCGGTCTGGCTCGGCGTCTCTTTTTGCGCGTCGATCCTCTTCGTGGATCGTCTCGACGCGATCAGCTTCCTCGGGTTTCCCCTCGGCTACGGGTTCGCGACCGGCGGGTCGATCATCGCGTTCGTGGCGCTCACCTTCGTCTACGAGCGGCTCATGGATCGGCTCGATCGGCGCTTCGGGGTCTACGAACAGTGACCTTCTCTGCTAGGGACTAGGGGACCATGGGGATCACGGGCTGGACCTGGCTGGCGGTCGGCGGGACGTTCGCGCTCTACGCGGGCGTCGCCCTCTGGTCGAAGGCCCACTCCGCGGTCGAGTACTACGTCGCCGACCGGACGCTGCACCCGGCGGTGGCCGGCATGGCGACCGCCACCGACTGGATGAGCGCGGCCTCCTTCATGTCGATGGCCGGCCTGGTGGCGGTCATGGGGCGCGACGGCGCCAGCTACCTCATGGGCTGGACCGGCGGCTACGTGCTCCTCGCGGTGCTGCTCGCCCCCTACCTGCGCAAGTACGGCAAGTACACGGTCCCGCAGTTCGTCGGCGACCGGTACTACTCCGACGGCGCGCGGTTCGTCGCCATCCTGTGCGCGATCGTCATCTCCTTCACCTACGTCGCCGGCCAGACCCGGGGCGTGGCGATCGTGCTCGCGCGCCTGCTCGACGTCCCGGTCGCGACCGCCGTCGTGATCGGCGCGCTCCTGGTCCTCCTCTTCGCCGTCATGGGCGGGATGAAGGGGATCACGGCGGTCCAGGTCACGCAGTACGTCGTGGTGATCGTCGCCTACCTCGTCCCGGCGATCCTCCTCGCCCTCCTGCTGACCGACAGCCCGGCGGTGCCGCTCGCGCCGGGGCGGCCGCTCACGCCGGAGGGGGCGGCGTGGCTGGGGGTGCCGGCCGGCCAGACGCTCCTGCAGGCGCTCGGCGGGCTCTCCCGCGACCTGGGCCTGGTCCCGCTCACGGCCGGCGCGCGCCCCCGGATCGACGTCTTCTGCACCACCGCCGCGCTGATGGTCGGCACGGCGGGGCTGCCGCACATCATCATCCGCTTCTTCACGGTGCCGAAGATCCGCGACGCGCGCGCCACCGCCGCCTGGGCGCTGGTCTTCATCGCGGTCCTGTACCTCGCCGCGCCGGCGGTCGCGTCCTTCGCGAGGGCGGGGGTGATCGCGACGGTCCACGGCCACCGGCGCGCCGACGCCCCGGCGTGGCTCCTCGAGTGGGAGCGCACCGGGCTCGCCTCGTTCCAGGACCGGAACGGCGACGGGATCATGCAGATCTCCGGCGATCCCGCGGTCAACGAGGTGAAGGTCGATCCCGACCTGCTGGTGCTCGCGCTGCCCGAGATGGCGAAGCTGCCCGCCTGGGTGGTCGCGCTCGTCGCGGCGGGGGCGCTGGCGGCCGCGCTGGGCACCGCCGCGGGGCTCGTCCTCGTCATCGCCGCGGCCTTCTCGCACGACCTGGTGCGCGGCTACCTCGCCCCGCGCCTCTCCGAGCGCGCGGAGCTCGGCTGGGCGCGCGCGGCGGCGTTCGCGACGGTGCTCGCGGCGGCGCTCGGGGCGCTCCACCCGCCCGCGGCGGTGGCGCAGATCGTCGCCTGGGCCTTCGGCTTCGCCGCCAGCTCGTTCTTCCCGGTCATCGTCCTCGGGATCTTCTGGCGCCGCGCCACGCGCGAGGGGGCGGTGGCGGGGATGATCGCCGGGATGACGGTCACCGCCCTCTACCTCGCCTGGTTCACGGTGCGCCGCGACCTCAACGTGCCGGCGCACTGGCTCTTCGGGATCTCGCCGGAGGGGTTCGGGGCGGTCGGGGCGGTGGTGAACGCCGTGGTGACGATCGCCGTCTCGCTCGCCTCGCGGCCGCCGCCCGAGGAGGTGCAGCGTCTCGTCGCGAGCCTGCGTTACCCGCGCGAGGCGCGGCGGTAGGCGAGGAGGCGAACGTGCAGGCGCTGGAGCCAGTCGTCTTCCTGCGGGCCACGCCCCCCTTCCACGCGCTCCCGCAGGCGCTCTTCGACGAGGCCGCGCGGGCGCTGGAGGTCGGGTTCTACCCGGCCGGCATGCGGCTCGCCGAGGCCGGCGGCGCGCCCCTCGAGCACCTCTACGTGATCCGCACCGGCTCGGTCCGGATCGATCGCGACGGCGAGACCCTCCAGACGCTCGAGGAGGGGGAGACGTTCGGCTACACCTCGCTCATCACGCGCAAGGCCACCCTCGACGTGACGGTGGAGCAGGACCTCCTCGCCTACCGGGTGCCCCGGAGCCAGTTCGAGCGGCTCCTCACCGACGCGAGCTTCGCGGGCCACTTCGCCGTCGAGCTCGCCGCGCGGCTCAGGTCGAGCCTGCAGCACTCGACGGTCGCCACGTTCCAGGTCGACCTGACGCAGGGGGTCGGGCAGCTCGTGCGCCGCGGGCCGGTCTGGATCGAGCCGGGCGCGACGGTGGGCGAGGCGGCGCGGCTCATGCGGGCCGAGAAGGTCTCGTCGGTCCTCGTCCGCTCCGACCCGGCGGGCATCGTCACCGACCGTGACTTCCGGGCGAGGGTCCTCGCGACCGACCGGGGGCCGAAGACCGCGGTGACCGAGGTCTTCTCGCAGCCGGTGGCGACGGTCCCCGCCGCGATGCCGATCTTCGAGGCGTGGCGCACCCTGCTGGAGAGCGGCGTGCACCACCTCGCGGTGATGCGCGGGCGCGAGATCGTCGGCGTCGTCACCGCCAACGACCTCCTGCGCTGCTCGGCCCAGGGGCCGCTGCCGATGCTCCGCTCGGTGGATCTCCTGACCGGGCGAGACCGCCTCGCCGGCCACGCCCAGCGGGTCGCCGAGATGGCGTCGTCGCTCCTCTCCGGGGGGCTCGAGGCGACGACGGTGGCCGGCTTCGTCGCGCGGCTCGACGGCGCGCTGCTCCAGAAGCTGCTCGCGTGGGCGGAGGCGGACCTGGGGCCGCGGCCGGGACCGTACGCGTGGCTGCTGTTCGGCTCCGAGGGGCGGATGGAGCAGACGCTCCTGACCGACATGGACAACGGGCTCGCGTTCGACGACGCGGCGGCCGACGCCCGGAGCTGGTACCAGGCGCTCGCCGACCGCGTGGTGCACGATCTCGAGGTCGCCGGGTTCCCGCGCTGCCCCGGCGGGCGCATGGCCTCGAGGTGGCTCGGCACCGTGTCCTACTGGCGGCGGGAGATCGCCGACGCGATCGAGCGCCGCCCCCTCGAGGCCGCCGTGTTCTTCGACTACCGCCGCGGCGCGGGCGCGCTCGACACGGCCCCCCTCGACGCGGCGCTCGTGAGGGCGCGGTACGACCGGCTCTTCGTCCGGCGCCTCGCGAAGGGGGCGCTGGCGTTCGGTCCCCCCGCGCGGCTGCTGCTGCGCGAGTCGTCGCGCATCGACCTCAAGGCCGAGGGGATCTCCCCCGTCGTCTACCTGGCCCGCTGCTACGCGGTGGAGGTGGGGTCCTCTGCGCGGGGCACCCTGGACCGGCTCGACGCCGCGCGCGCCGCGGGGCTCATGGGGGAGGAGACCCACGCCGAGGTCACCGAGGCCTACCGCTTCCTCCTGGGGCTGAGGCTCCGCGTGCAGCTCCGGCGGCTCGCCGACCGCGAGCCGCCCAGCGACGAGGTGACCGTCGCCACGCTCTCGCCGCTGGAGCGCAACCGGCTCAAGGAGTCCCTCGTCGCCATCCGTCGCTGGCAGGAGAAGGCGGCCTTCCACTACCAGCCGGAGTTCACATGACGGCGATGGATCCCGTCACCTTCCTCCGGTCGACGACCCCCTTCGACGCGCTCCCGGACGCGCTCTTCGACGAGGCGGCCAACGCCCTCGAGGTCGCGTACCACCCGGTGGGGACGCGCATCGGGCGGGCCGGGGGCGCGCCCCTCGAGCACCTCTACGTCGTCCGCAAGGGGGTCGTCCGGCTGGAGCGGGGCGGCCAGACGATCCACCTCGTGGAGGAGGGCGAGTGCTTCGGATACAGCTCGCTCCTCATCCAGGACGCGACGCTCGACTTCGTCGTCGAGGAGGAGCTCGTCGCCTACTGCCTCCCGGCCGACACCTTCCGGCGGCTCCTCGGGGACGCGGCCTTCGCGAGCCACTTCGCCACCGAGATGGGGGACCGGCTCCAGGCGAGCCTCGACCGCGGCCCCGTGGCCGTCTTCCGCTCCGACCTCTCCCGCCAGGTGCAGCACCTCCTGCGCCGCCCCGCCGTCTGGGTCGACGCGCGCGTGACGGTCGGCGAGGCCGCGCGGGTGATGGCCGAGCAGCGGGTCTCCTCGGTGCTGGTGCGGACCGAGCCGCCGACGATCGTCACCGACCGTGACTTCCGCAACGCGATCCTCGCGGAGGAGCTCGGGCCCGAGACGCCGGTGGCGGCGGTGCCGCCCGGCCCGGTCCAGACGGTGGGCGCAGCCACCCCGATCCACGAGGCGTGGCTCACGCTGATGGACCGCGGCGTCGGGCACGTCGCCGTGGAGCGCGAGGGGGCGATCGTCGGCGTCCTGGCGACGAGCGACCTGCTCAAGAGCGCCGCGCAGGGGCCGGTCGCCGTCCTCCGGTCGGTGGAGCGGCTCCCCGGCCGCGAGCACCTGCCCGGCTACTCGCGAAGGATGGTGGAGATGGCCTCGGCGCTGGTCGCGGCGCGGCTGGACGCGACGGTCGTCGCCGGGTTCGTGGCCCGGCTCAACGACATCCTCCTGCGCCGGATCGTCCGCTGGGCGGAGCGCGACCTGGGCGCGGCGCCCGTGCCGTGGGTCTGGCTCGCGCTCGGCTCCGAGGGGCGGATGGAGCAGACGCTCCTCACCGACCAGGACAACGCCATCGTCTTCGCCGACGAGGGGGCGCCGCACCGGGCCTGGTTCCAGTCCTTCGCGGAGCGGATCAACGACGACCTGGAGGCCGCCGGCTTCCCCCGCTGCAAGGGGGGCTACATGGCCAGGAACTGGGGCGGCACGCTCTCCGAGTGGCGCCAGCGCTTCGCCGGCTGGATCGACTCCCCCAGCCCGCGGGCGCTCCTCGACGCCGCCATCTTCTTCGACTACCGGCGGGTGGAGGGGTCGCTCGACCTCGGCCCGCTCGACGCGCTCGTCGCGGACTCGGTGGAGAAGCCGGTCTTCCTCCGCTTCCTCGCCCGGCAGGCGCTCGAGTTCAAGCCGCCGCCGACGCTCCTGCTCCGGCTCCGCGCCGAGGCCTCCGCCGTCGACCTGAAGCTCCACGGGATCGCCCCGATCGTCCACGTCGCCCGCTGCTACGGGCTCGAGGCGCGGGCGACCGGGCGCGGGACGCTGGAGCGGCTCGAGGCGGCGGCGCACGAGGGGGTCGCGGATCCCGCGGTGGTCGAGGCGGCCTCGGACGCGTTCCGCTACCTGCTCGGGCTGCGGCTGCGGCTGCAGCTCCAGATGCTCTCGGAGGGGCGCAGCGCCGTGGAGCGCGCCGCCCCCTCGCGGCTCGACGCCATCGAGCGGGGGCACCTCAAGCGCGCCTTCGGCGCGATCCGGACCCTCCAGGACCGCGTGGCGTTCCACTACCGGACGGACTTCTGATGGGGCTGCTCGGCCGCCTCCTGGGGCTCCCGTCGCCCGACTGGGACCGGGTCACGTACTGGGCGCTGGATCTCGAGACCGGCGGGCTGGAGCCGCGCCGGGATCCCATCCTGGCCGTGGGGATGGTGCCGATCCGCGAGGGCACGATCCGGATCGGCGAGGCCTGGCAGACGCTCGTGCGCCCGGCGCCGGGGACGCCGATCGCCCCCGAGTCGATCCGCGCGCACCAGCTCGTCCGGCGCGAGCTCGATCAGGCGCCGCCGATCGCGGAGGTGCTCCCGGAGATCGAGGCGCGCCTGCGGGACGCCGTGCTCCTCGTCCACCACCGCGCGGTCGACGTGGCCTTCCTGCGGCGCGCCTTCGCCCGCTGCGGCCGCGAGTGGCCGCGCCCGACGCAGGTGGACACCGCCACGCTCCTGCGCCGGATCGCGTCGCGCGATCGCCGCCGTCGCCCCGAGCTGCCCGACGACCTCCACGCGCTCAACCTCTCCCGCGCGCGGCTCGAGCGCGGCCTGCCCCCCCACGCCGAGCACGACCCGCTCGCCGACGCGCTCGCGACGGCGGAGCTCTTCCTCGTGCTCCGCGAGGTGCTCGGGGCGAGGACGCTCGTCGACCTCACGTGACCGCGGCGGCGGCGCCGCCGATCACCGGGTCGGCGTCACGTCGTACGTCCAGGTCTCGCCGCCGGCGACGGTGAAGCGCTCCTGCACCTTGGCCTTCCCGAGCCGCACCTCGATCCGGTGCGCCCCCTCCGTGACCGCAAGGCTGACGTTCCCCTTCCCGACCCGGCGGCCGTCGAGGAAGACCTCCGCCTCGTCGGGGGCGGTGACCTTCATCGAGCCCATGCGGAGCGCCCGCTCGGCGCGCGGCTCGGCCTTCGCCACCTTCCTCGGCGCGGTCCTCGGCGGCGCGGGGACCGGTGCGGCCGGGGCCGCGGGC
>DATIVK010000134.1:0-8209 GCA_035465955.1 Anaeromyxobacteraceae bacterium
GTCTCGGCGCCGTCGTCCGTGACGAAGACCTCGCCGTGCTGGAACGGGCTCATCGTGCCCGGGTCCACGTTGATGTACGGGTCGAGCTTCAGGTGGCTCACCTCGAGCCCCCGGTTCTCCAGCAGCGCGCCCATCGAGGCGGCCGCCAGCCCCTTCCCCAGGGAGCTCACCACGCCGCCGGTCACGAACAGGTACTTGGTCTTCTTGCCTCGCTTGACCATGCCCGACCCCTCTCTCCGTCACGCCTTCCCGAGCAGGGCCCGCGCGCGCGCGAGGTCCTCGGGAGTGTCGATGCCAAAGCCGCGGTAGGCCGTGTCGGCCACCCGGATCCGAATGCCATGCTCGAGCGCGCGCAGCTGCTCGAGCGACTCTTCCTGCTCCAGCGGCGTCGCGGGCAGCGCCGCGAACCGGTGGAGGCAAGGGGCGGTGAAGGCGTAGATGCCGACGTGGGCCCGCGCGCGCGGGCTCGTCCCTCCAGCCCGCCGGTGCGGGATGGGGGCGCGCGAGAAGTAGAGCGCGTCCCCCTGGAGATCGGTCACCACCTTCACCACCTGCGTCCTCTCGAGTTCGCCGTCCTCCAACGGACGGGCGAGCGTCCCCATCTCTGCGCCGCTCGACTGCATGGCGGCCACCAGCGTCTCGATCGCCTCGGGCTCGATCAGCGGCTCGTCGCCCTGGAGGTTCACCACGAGGTCGGGCGGCGGCGAGAGCCGCCTCGCCGCCACCGCCACCCGGTCCGTCCCCGTCGCCGCGTCACCGGTCAGGATCGCCTCGGCGCCGGCCGCACGGGCCGCCGCCGCGATCCGCTCGTCGTCGGTCGCCACGGCGACGACCGACACGCCGCGGGCCTTCTTCGCGAGCTCGACCACGTGCGCGATGAGGGGTCTGCCGCCGAGATCAGCGAGAGGCTTCCCGGGGAACCGGGTGGCTCCGTACCGGGCCGGAATGATGACAGCGATGTTCACCAAGCCGGGACCACCCAATACGCTGCGGGATCCCCGGCGTCAACCGGCCCTGCGCGACGGCGTGCGCCGCCTCGAAAGGCCGCGGATTTACGATCGTCTTCGGCGGCCCGCGCGGGACGCCTTCCCGCTCCCCCGCCGCGGGGACGCGAGCGCGGGGAGGGGGGCCCGCGGCTACTTCTTGCGCTTCGACTTCCCCATCTCGAAGGTCGTCGTCTCGACCTCGCCGGCCTTCCGCTCGGCGACCGGGATGTCGTAGAGCCGGACCTGCGGCTCCGCGCGCCCGTTGGCCGGCACCTCCACCCAGAACGGCTCCACCCGGACCTTGCCGCGCTGGGTGACCTCGACCTTGTGCTTCCCCGCCGGGAGGCGCGCCTCGAGCGGCGTCTTGCCCGCCGGCTTGTCGTCGATCCGCACGTCCGCCCCGGGCTCCTCGGTGCGGAGCGAAAGGAGGCCGGTGACGGCCGCCTCACCGCGGAGCAGCGGCCCCGCCGCGGCGACGACGTCGCCCCGGATGCGACGGGACGCGATCGGCACCTCGCGCGCCGCGCGGGCGAGCGCCGTCCCCGCCTTCACGTCGACGAGGACGAGGCCGAACTTGTAGCTGGCGCCGCCGCGGTCGATCCAGCCGCCCACCACGCGATCGGCGCCGAGCTGCCTGCCCGATCCCGCGAGGCAGGCGGCGGCCTCGCCGCAGTGGGCGGCGACCGCCGCCGCCGCGTCGCCCAGCTTCGCGACGACCTCGGTCGGCGGGAGCAGGCGAACGCCGGGGACCTTCGCGGCCTCCTGGGCGATCGCCTCGGAGAGGCTCCGGCCGAGGAGCGCGAGCTCGGTGGGCGCGTCGAGCGTCACGACGGCCAGCGCGACCTGCGGCGCGATCTGCGCGGCCGCTGGCGACGCCTTCGCGTCGGCTGCGGGCGGCGCGCCGGGTGCCGGGGCGGCGGCCCCCTTCGGCTCGGGCGTGGCCGCCGGGGCCGAAGCGGCCGCTTCTCCCCCCTTCGCCGCCTCCGGCGCGACGGGGGTGGCGGGGGCGGGCTCCGCGACGTACAGGAGAGCTGCGGCGAGTGGGAGTAGGGGGGACAAGGCGGCGGGGATGGTAGCAACCGAGACGGACCGTTCAAGTGATATCTTGCGGCGGCGGCCGACTCCGGCCCCCCCTCAACGCCACGAAATGTCGCAGGTCGTCCGAATCCGCTTCGTCGTGGAGCGCAACTACGCCGGCTGGCGCCTCGACGCGTACCTCCAGCAGAAGCTCCGCCGGCTCGCCCCGGAGAAGATCCCGGGGCTCATCGCCGATCGCCTGGAGACCGAGGACGGCTCCCGCGTCGGCCCCGACTCCCTCGTGACGCCGGGCTTCGCGTTCGCCCTGCTGAAGGACGCGGAGCCGGAGCCGGACGCGCCGCTCGACTTCGGCGTCGTGCACGACGACGGGATGCTGCTCGTGGTGGACAAGCCGGCGGGGCTGCCGATCCACCCGACGGCCCGCTACTACGCCCACACCTTCACGTCGGTCGCCCGCGCCCGCTACCCCCAATGGAAGATCGACCCGGCGCATCGGCTCGACCGGGAGACCTCGGGGCTGCTCGCCTGCGGCACGGCGCCGGAGTGGACTCGGGCGCTCAAGCGCGCCTTCGCCGACGGCCGCGTCTCGAAGCGCTACCTCGCCCTCACCGAGGGCTGGCCCGCCGAGGACCGGTTCGAGGTGGACGCCCCGCTCGGCCTCACGCTCCAGAGCGCCGTCCGCGTGCGGATGCACGTCCACCCGGACGGCCAGCCGTCGCGGACCGCCTTCGAGGTGCTCGGGCGGCGCACCGCCGCCGACGGCGGGCGGATCGCCCTCGTCTCCTGCGCGCCGCGCACGGGGCGGCAGCACCAGATCCGGGCCCACCTGCTGCACGCCGGCACGCCCCTCGTCGGCGACAAGATCTACGGGCGCGACGAGCTGATCTTCGACCGCTTCACGAAGCGGGCGATGACGCCCGAGGACCTCGCCGTCCTGCGCCTGCCGCGGCAGGCGCTCCACGCGTCGAGGCTCACGATCCCGCACCCCGCGACCGGCGCGCCGGTCGCGCTCGAGGCGCCGCTGCCGCCCGACCTCGCGGCGCTCTGGGAGGGCTGCACGCCATGACCCCGCAGCCCGGCCACGCCCTCGCGCTCCTCGGGATCGCCCTCTTCGGCCTCGGCGTCGTCGTCGCGACGGGCGCCGGCTTCGTCGTCTTCTTCCGGCTGAGGCGGCCGGCGAACGACCCCGTGGCGCGCACGGCGCGGAGGGTCCTCGTCGGCGCAGGGGTGATGGGCGCGGTCGGCCTCGCGGTCTTCGCCTGGGCGGCCGCGCGCTAGACAGACGAGAAACGAGGCTCCTCCCTTGGCACCGTCCCCTCTCCCTCACCGAGGGAGAGGGCCAGGGTGAGGGAGCAGGACATCGCGGCGACGAGAGCTGCCGACGGGCTGACGCGAGAGCGACAGCGACATCCCCAGCGCCGCCGCGACGCGCAACAGGGTGTCCAGCGTCGGGTTCGCGTCGGGGTGCTCCACCTTGGCGATCGCCTGCTGGCTGACGCCGAGCTGGCGGGCGAGCGCGGCCTGAGACAGGCCCGCGTCCTGCCGCGCCCAGCGGAGCGCGAGGGTGAGTCCGAGGCGCGGCGGGACCGGGACCGCGATCACGCGGCCGCCGCGCGGCGGCCGCTGGCGCGGCGTCGGCCTCGGCGGCGCTTCGCCCTCCGCGAGCCACGCCTCCAACCACCCCTGGAGCGCCTCTGCCGCCATGGGCGCGATCTCCCCGCCCCGCTCCACGAAGGTCTGGCAACCCGGACAGTCCGGGAACTCGGCCGTGACGAAGCGCGCCTCGCGGCGGATGACGCACGGATAGCTGATCATGGGTTCCTCCCGAAGTCGATGCCGGTCGATCGACGGATCGCCGCGAGCGTCCCGCGTGCGATCTCCTTCGTCGGGTGAGGCACCGTCACCATGCGTGTGCGCTCCGGGTGCTCGAACTGGTGGTGCGAGCCTCGCACCCTCTTCAGGACCCAGCCCCCACTGAGCAGGACTCGGATCACGGCATCGGACGACCATGGCACGATAACAACTCCGCGGTTGTAGCTCAACCCCAGCGCGGCCGGTCCGCGAGGCGGACCCTTCGTCCGACTCACGAACGGATCCGGTCGCCCGTGGGGCGCTGCCCCACGGAGTCTGCAGGGCGCGTGCCGACCGGGTCCCCATGGGGCCGCACGCCCCGACCTTCGCGCCGGGTGTACGCTTCTTCCGTGCGCGTCCTCCCGCTGGAATCGCTCGCCCTCCCCTCTCGACGACGAACGGAGCCGACCCCGTGATCCGCTCGCGCGCGTTCGCCGTCGGAGCCTTCCTCCTCGCGGCGGCCGGGACCGCCCGCGCGCAGGAGGCCTCGCCGCCGGCGCCCATCGGGCAGTGGTCCGAGGGGCCCGCGCGCCCCTTCCTCGCGGGGCGCGTCGATGCCGGCCTCTACCTCCGCGCGATCGGCGCCGCCGGCTGGGGGAAGCCCCACTGGATGTGGGGCGGCGCGCAGGCCCAGGCGATCACGAGCTACCAGTTCGGCGCCGTCGCCGGCGGCGTGCGGCTCAACCTCCTCGCCGTCGACGTGGAGGTCGACCTGCGCAGGACCCGCTCCTACCGGCACCGCTTCCTCGATCCGGTCGCGTCGCACCGGTCGTCGGGGCTGACGGCGCGAGGGCTCGGCCTTCAGGACTACGGCTCGCTCGACGTCGACCTCTCGGGCCCCGTCCCGACGCCGGGCGGGCTCGCCTTCTGGGAGGTGATGTGGGTCTCGGTCCTCGACGCGCCGGCCGGTGTCCACGTCTACGAGGAGTGGAACCACGTGGTCCAGGGGCGCGACTCGGTCACCTTCAAGCTCGGCTGGCTCGCGTCGCTCTTCGGGACGCGCCTGCGCGTCGGGCCGGTCGGCGAGGCGATCGCGCTCCCCGGACGCGGCGCGGCGGTCTGGCGCGCCGGGCTCGCCGGCACCTGGCGGATCACGCCGCGCCTCGAGCTGGTGGGCATCGCGGCGATCGTCGTCGACTCGCCGGATCGGCTCGCGCTGCTCGACGGGATGGACGGCTCCCTCGCCCTGCGCGGGACCTGGGCGACCGGCCCCTAGGCCCCCCGCCCTACCCCTTCGCCCGCGAGTGCCGCTCGCGCCTCGCCTCGGCGCGCTCCGCCCTCGCGATCCGCGACCGCTGCTTCACGGCGAGCACGTAGAAGCGCTCGCGGAGCGCCTGCGCCTCCCCCTCGGGCAGGTCGCCGTGCCGCCCCCGCTCGGCGACGCGGCGATCGACGGCGCGCGCGAGGGAGATGGCGGCCGCGACCGAGACGTTGAACGACTGGACGAAGCCGAGCATCGGGATGGTGAAGTTGGCGTCGGAGAGCGCCGCCGCCTCGTCGGAGACGCCGCGGTGCTCGTTGCCGAAGACGAGGGCGACCTTCGGCGCGAAGGAGAGGTCGGCGAGCCCGACCGAGTCCTGGGCGAGGTGGGTCGCGTAGATCCGGTAGCCCTCACCCTTCAAGTGGCCGAGGCAGTCGCGCGCCGAGGGCCAGCGGCGCACGTCGAGCCACTTGTCGGCGTTCTGGCTGATCTTCTTGTTGGGGTCGTAGACCTTCATCGGCCCCTCGATCACGTGGATCTCCTGGACCCCGAACGCCTCGCAGGTGCGGAGCACCGCGTTGACGTTCTGCGGATCGCAGAGCGCCTCCATCACGACCGTCAGGGTGCGCGTGCGGTTGGCCACGACCTCGTCGATGCGCGCCTTCCGCTCCGGGAGCAGGAAGTCCGGATCGCCGAGGGAGGGGCCCATCGTCAGCCCTTCACGTGCCGCGGCTTCCCGAGCCGGCGGGGGTGCCCCTCGCGCTCGGGGCCGCCCTTCGAGAAGAGCGCCTTGCCCACCGCGTCGAGGAGGGGATCGAGCCCCTCGCCCGTGGCCGAGGAGACCAGGTGGACCTTGATGGGCTTCTTCCGCCGCCCGAGCGCCTTCGCGAGCTTCTCCCCCGCCTCGCGCGCCTCCGGGACGTCGATCTTGGTCACCGCGACGACCTGCGGCTTCTTCGCGAGCTCCGGCGAGTAGAGGGCGAGCTCCTCGTTGATCGCCTTGAAGTCGGCGGCCGGGGAGCGCCCCGGCTCCGGGTTCGCCCCCTCCACGAGGTGGACGAGGACGCGGCAGCGCTCGACGTGGCGCAGGAACTGGTGCCCCAGCCCGGCGCCGGCGTGGGCGCCGTCGATGAGCCCGGGGATGTCGGCCACGACGAAGCTCCGGCCGTCGCGCCACCCCACGACGCCGAGGTTCGGCGTGAGGGTCGTGAAGGGGTAGTCGGCGATCTTGGGGCGCGCGCGGCTGATGCGCGAGATGAGCGTGGACTTCCCGGCGTTCGGGTAGCCGACGATCCCGACGTCGGCGAGCAGCTTCAGCTCGAGCTGGAGCTCGCGCTCCTCGCCCGGCGTGCCGTCCTCGGCGTACCGCGGCGCCTGGTTGGTGGACGTCGCGAAGTTGATGTTCCCGAGGCCGCCGCGGCCCCCCTTCGCGATCACGACGCGCCGGCCCGGCTCCGACAGGTCGACGACCACCTCGCCGGTCGCCGCGTCCTTCACGACGGTGCCCGGGGGGACGCGCAGCTCGAGGTGCGCGCCGTTCTGGCCGTTCATGTCGCTGCCGCGCCCGTGCTCCCCGTCCCTCGCCTTGTGATCGTGGACGTAGCGGTAGTCGAGCAGCGTCGACAGCTGCGGGTCGACGATCAGCACCACGTCGCCGCCGTTGCCGCCGTCGCCGCCCGCCGGGCCGCCCCGCGGGATGAACTTCTCGCGACGCCACGCCACGGCGCCGTTGCCGCCGTCGCCGGCCTTCACGTGGATGCGGACTTCGTCGACGAATTTCATGGATCAGCTCGCGAGCCTGCGGCCCGAAAACACCAAGCGCCGCGAGCCCGTGGGGGCCGCGGCGCTCGGGCCGGCTCGGCGCCGGAGGCTACGCCTCGGGGAGGACCGAGACGATGCGCCGATCGCCCCGGACCCGCGAGTACTTCACGGTGCCGTCGATCTTGGCGAAGAGGGTGTGGTCCTTGCCCTCGCCGACGTTCTGGCCGGCGTGGAAGAGGGTCCCGACCTGGCGGACGAGGATGTTCCCCGCCACGACCTTCTCGGAGCCGTAGATCTTCACGCCGCGGTGCTGGCCGGCGGAGTCGCGGCCGTTCCGGGAGGAGCCCTGTCCCTTTTTGTGAGCCATGTTCTTTCCTTACCTGTTCTGCCGGACCGCGCCTACGCGCGCACCGTCTTGATCAGGACCTCGGTGTAGGGCTGGCGGTGACCGCGCTTCTTGGTCCAGCCCTCCTTCTTCTTGCGGAAGTTGACCACCTTCTTGTGCCGGCCCTGGGCGACGATCTCGCCCTCGACCGCCGCGCCGCCGACCACGGGCGCGCCGACCTTGGCGGTACCCTCACCGCCGAGCATCAGCACGTCGAAGCTCACCTTGCCGCCAACGTCGCCCTCGAGCTTCTCGACCTTGAGCCGATCGCCCTGAGCAACACGGTACTGCTTGCCGCCGGTCCGAATCACCGCGTACATCGCACGCTCCTCGAAATTCTCTTGGGAGGTTCTTGCCGACGCCGCCCGGTGCAGCCTGAATAGACGGGCACGTCCGGCGTCCTCCGGAGGGGCGGTTCTATACGATCCGGCCCCTGCGACTGTCAAGGAATCCCAAATCCGGATCCCGGCTTGGAGGGATGTCCCTCGCTGTCCCAATGTTATGGTACGCGCCATGAAAAGACTGATCCTGCTCGCGCTCCTCTCCCCGGCCCTCGCCTCGGCCCAGATCCGGGCGTCCTTCTCCCTGGACCTGCCCGTCGTCCTCCCGCAGCTGGTGGTGATCCAGCCGGGAATCCAGGTGGTTCCGGACGTGGACTACGAGGTCTTCCACGCCGACGGCTTCTACTGGACCCGCCGCGACGGCGGCTGGTACCGGTCCACGAGCCCCCGCGCCGGCTGGGTCTACATGCCCCGCGGCGTCCCGCCGGGGCTCACCCGCATCCCTCCCGGCCACTACAAGCACTGGCGGCCGGGGCCGGCCGCCCCGGGCCCCCGCCCGGCGTTCCGCACGTACGACCGCGGCGGCGATCGCCACGAGGGGCGCCACGAGCGGTACGAGGATCACCGCGGCGATCGCCGCGAGCGCGGCCACGACGACGATCGCGGCGGCGGCCGCGGCAAGGGCCACGGGAAGCACTGAGCCGCG
>DATIVK010000135.1:0-31300 GCA_035465955.1 Anaeromyxobacteraceae bacterium
AACCGGCTGAGCGCCGCCTTGCGCGCCAGCGGCCCGCCGCCCGCGACGACCACCTTCCCCACGGTCTGCGCGCCGCTCGACCGGCCGCGCGCGATGCGCGCCCGGAGGGCGTGGAGCTCGTGGGGCGCGAGCATCGGCGCCGCCTCCGCGGCCGGCGGCTGCCCGGCGCGCTGGCGGACGAACCCGTGGCCGAGGAGCGCCTTCAACGCGCGCATCGCCTCGAGGTCGGAGCCCCGGCAGCGGTCGATCAGGTCGGCGAAGGAGCGGGGCGTCTCCAGGAGGCCGACGACCTCCTCGGTGACCGGGTGCAGGCCGGGGGGCAGCTCGGCCGGGTGGACGGCGCGCTCGAGGACGTCGGTCGCCGCCGGCATCTCGGGCAACAGCCGCGCCAGCTCGTCCGCCTGGCGGAGCCCCTCGAGCACCAGCTCCTCGACCTTCCGGTCGATGCGATCGCCGGCGCCGCCCGCGCCGCCGGGGACGAAGGCGAACTGCCCCTCCCGCCGCGTGAGGAGCCGCCAGAGCGCCTTCTCACCGACCACCGCCCCCATCTGCGCGTCGACCACGCGCCCCTCGTGCAGCGCGATCTCCGCCTTCTCCCCCTCGCGCTCGACGGTGAGCCGCCCGGTCTTCCGGTTGACCGCCAGGATCTGGAGCAGGTCGACGAGCGGGATCTGGGCGAGGTTCCCCTCGATCTCGCGGTTGTCCGCGGAGACGGCCCGCGAGGCGTCGGCGCGCCGGAACACCTGCTCGATCCGCGCGAGCACCTCGTCGAGGTTGAAGGGCTTGCGCAGGTAGCTCCCGAGCCGCGCGCGATCGACGTCCTGCGCGTCGCCGGTGAGGATCAACGGGATCCGCTCGGTGCGCGGGTTCGTCCGGAGGATCCGGGCGAAGGTGCGGGCGTCGAGGAGCTGGCACTGCTCGTCGAAGAGGATCAGGTCGGGGAAGCGGAGGATGGCGACCTGCAGCGCCCGCGACCCGTCGCGCGCGGCGTGCACCTGGTAGCCCCGCTGGCGCAGCGCGGGCGCGAGGACGCGGGCGGTGGTCGGGTCCGGATCGGCGACGAGGATCTTGCGGACGGGCGGCATGGGCTAGATGGGCTGGAGGTCGTAGAGCGTCTGGAGCTTGGAGACGAGCGCGTCGACGAGCGGGACGTCGGAGGTGTGGAAGATCCGCTCGCCGGGGCGCTGGATGATCCCGTACGCCGAGTGCTCCGAGATGAAGAGCAGGAAGTCGTGCGCGACCATCCGGGCGTCGCCGTCGAGGTAGACCTCGGTGACGAGCGGGTGCTGCGGCGCGGGCGGCCCCTCGCCGCGCGGGCCGAGCAGGTAGACGTGGATCGACGCGTCGCCCGAGCGCGCCGCCACCTCGCCGGGCGGGAGCCCGTCGCGGATCGCCGCGGCGTTCACGCCGGCGCTCGTCCCGACGTAGAGCAGCCCGCGGGCGCGCGGATCCCGCGCCACCTCCCGGGCGGCCTCGCGCTGGGCCGCGGCGAGGAACTCGGGGTCGAAGTCGAGCCGTGCGGAGGGGGAGCTGTCCGGGATCCGGGCCTGCTCGGACAGGAGCAGGTCGCAGAGCTCCCAGAAGGCGGTCGGGTCCACGTCGCCGAGGTGGAGCCGGCGCAGGAGCGAGCCGCGCTGCTCCCCGACGCGGGCGCGCGCCCAGTGGAGCAGCTCGTCGAAGTCCTCGCCGTCCTTCGGGAAGGTGGCCGCGCCCATCGAGAGGAGCACGGGGCAGCGCTCCTCGATCCGCCGGATGGAGTCCTCCTTGCGGATCTCCTCGCTGGCGCGCCGCGTGAACATCAGCGCGCCGAAGTAGTCGGTCTCCGGGAGCAGCACGTAGTACTCGCTCTCCGAGACCTTCGCGAGGATGTCGGCGTCGCGCACCACGCGCCCGACGGCGTTGACGAGGTCGCGCCCGGCGCGGCGCTGCAGGTCGCGCCCCGCCTCCTTGCGGATCTGCTCCACGTTGTCGACGGAGAGGACGACGAGGGAGAAGGCGCGCCCGTAGCGGCGCGCCTTGTAGAACTCCTTGCCCGCGTAGTCGACGAAGTAGGCGAGGTTGTACGCGCCGCTCTCGCGGTCGCGGAGCCCGACCCGCTCGAGGGCCTGGAAGCGGCGCGCGTTCTTCACGCCGATCGCGGCGAAGTCGGCGACCGCGCCGGCGGCCGCGTGCTCCTCGGCGCCGAACCGGCCGCGCGCCCGGTTCGTCACGAGCGCGAGCCCCACCGGCTCCTCGTCGGCGACGAGCGGCGCGAAGAAGGCCTCCCCCTCCGGCTGCCCCTCGGACGCGAACGGGGCCGCCGCGCGGAGCCGCTCCGCCCACGCCGGCTCGCGCGGGTCGATGGCCGCGGGCAGCGCCTCGCGATCCACGAGGCCGCGCCAGCCGCGCAGCTGGAGGTGCCCGCGGTCGTCGGCGATCCAGAGCGCGACGCCCTGCGCGTCGGTCACCCTCCCGACGATCTGCAGCGCGAGGTCCTGGAGCCGCTCCAGGTCGAGCGTCGCGAGGAGCTGCAGCCCCTGCCGGAAGAGCGACTGCGACTTGATGAACTGGAGGTTCTCGCTGAGCAGCTGGGTGTGCTCGCGCTTCAGCCGGACCCGCGAGAGGGCGCGGTCCACGACCTGGAGCAGCTCGTCGCGGTCCGCGGGCTTCGTGAGGAAGTCGGCGCACCCGGCCTTCATCGCCCCGACCGCCAACCGCACGTCGTCGTGGCTGGTCACGGCGATCGCCTCGACGTCCGGATCGAGCTTCTTCGCCTCGCGCACCAGCGTGACGCCGTCGATCCCCGGCATGACGATGTCGGTGACGAGGAGGTCGAAGCTCTCCTCGGCCAGCGCCGCCAGCGCCGCCTCGCCCGACTCGACCGTCCGGACGAGGTGGCCGGCGCCGGCCAGGATCTCGACCAGGATCTCCCGGAAGAAGCGCTCGTCGTCGACCGCGAGGATCCGCCCGGTGGCCATCAGAGCTCCGCGCTCCCGTCGAAGACGTGCTCCGCCGGCCCCCGCATCGTGACCCCGGCGAGGCCGGGGGCGACCGTGACCACGAGCGGACCGCCCGGCAGCCGGACCTCGATCGGCGCGCCGGCCTTCGCCTGGCCGGCGCGCACGGCGGCGATCGCCGCGGCGCAGGCGCCGGTGCCACACGCGTCGGTCAGCCCCGCCCCGCGCTCCCAGACCACGAGGTCGATGCCGGCCGGGCCTGGGCGCGCGAAGCCGACGTTGACCCCCCCGGCGACCGAGCCCTCGATGCGCGGCCCGACCGCGCCGGCGCGCTCGCGCGTCGGCAGGTCGAAGAGGACCGCGTGGGGGTTGCCCATGTCCACGCGGACGGCGTGGAGCCGCTCCCCCGCGACGTCGAAGTCCTGCTCCCCCTCGACGCGGGACGGCCCCATCTCGACGGCGACGTCCACGACGCGCCCGCTCGCGTCGCGGTGCAGCTCGCAGCGCTTGGGGCCCGCGCCGGTGTCGATCACCTGCACGTCCGGCGCGCCCCGCGTCGACGCGAGGTGGCTGGCGAGGCAGCGGATCGCGTTGCCGCACATCTCGGCGACCGAGCCGTCGGCGTTGTAGATGTGCATCGTCGCGATCGCCCCGGGCGTCCGGGGCGGGAGGACGGTCACGACGCCGTCCGCGCCGACGCCGCGGTGCCGATCGCAGACGCGGCGCGCGCGCGCCGCGTCCATCAGGGGGCCGTCCACGAGGACGAAGTCGTTGCCGAGGCCGTGGTACTTGGCGAAGCGGAGCGTCACGGGGGCGGATCATACCGCAGGGAGCCGCGGGGACCCACATCGCGTTCGCGGTCACGCGGGCGCCGGCGTCGTCCCGGCCCGGCGATCACTCGAACGTCGCGTCCTCGAGCTCGAAGTCCACGTACTCGAGCTCGCGCTCGGGCAGGATCCAGCTCCCCTCGACCCGCCGCGGGAGCGCGAGGCCTCCGGCCCGGAGCACGCCCGACGCGCGGGCCCGGAACGTGCGCGGCACCAGCGCGTCCCCCTCCTGGCGCCCGCGCTCCACCTCGAGCGAGGTCTCGCCGGTCCCGGGATCGCGGCGGAACACGAGGGACGCGCGCCGGGCGCCCACGGCGAGGTGCGCGCGCGCCGAGCGCTCGTCGATCGGCTCCCAGCGCAGGTTCGGGCCGGGGAGCAGCGCGGTCGGCACGAGCGTCAGCTCCGCGGCGAGCCGGGCGAAGGCGGCCTGGTCCATGCCGTCCCCGCGCGCGTCGACGATCGGGATCGCCCCGAACACCTTCACGAGCATGCGCCCGTGGCCGAGGGCGAAGCCGTCCCGCGCCACGATCGGGACGAAGGGGGCCGCCTGCACGCGCCCGTACCAGAGGAACGCCGGCGACCCCGTCGTGACCACGTACTCGCCGGTGATGGGCCTCCAGCCCAGCGCGTCCGACGCGAGGAACCGGCCGCCGTGCCGAAGCCGGGCGACGCTCACGCGCCGCGCGCCGACGACGCCGCACGCACGCAGGTGGGCCGCCACGGGCGGCGGGAGCGAGGCGAGGTCAGCCTCCGTGACCGGCGCGTCCGGTTGCCGGGGCGCCGCGGCGATCGCGGCGTCCGCGTCGGCGAGGAACGCGCGGTGGTTCGACCGATCCGCGAGCGCGAGCGCGGCGGCGGCGAGCGCGAGGACCACGACCGCGGCGACGGCGAGCTTCTTCGGCATGCGGGCTCCGACCCCCTGATCCCCCGATCGCGACGGAGAGTACCCCATCACGACCGGTGAATCGATACGGCGCCGGCCCGGTGCGCGGGACGGCGCGCGGTCAGGTCCCGCAGCGCCCGCCGGAGAGGTCCCGCAGCGCCCCCTCGAGCACGGCGAGCGGTTGCTCGCCGACGAACCGCTTCACCTCGCGCCCCTCGCCGTCGAGCAGCAGGAAGGTCGGGACGCCGAAGACGGCGTGGCGGCGCGCGTACGCCGCGCCCTCCTCCTCCTCGACCCAGCGCTGCTCGACCCGGAACGCCTCGGCCGCGCACCGCCGGCTCGCCTCCTTCACGACGGGCTCCATCCGGCGGCAGGCGGCGCAGGAGCGGGAGGCCACCTCCACGAGCATCCGCGCCGGGACCCCTGCCGCCGCGTGGCCGGGAGAGGAGCGCGCGGCGGCGTCCGCGAGGGTCGGGCGCGCGCAGATGGCGGCCGCGCCCGCGGGAGCGGTCGCAGCGCAGTCAGGGCCACCGGCGGCGACCCCCGGCGCGGCCCCGGAGCCGAAGCCAGAGCCGAAGGCGAACCAGGCCACCGCCGAGACGGCCAGCGCACCGAACCCCAGGAGTGTCCTTCGAAGGACGATCGACATACCCCTGAGAGAGCCACGCGGCGCCATCCCGGTTCCGTGGCATCGTGTCGCGCCCCCACGATCGGCCTCCTCCCCCCATCGCACGCAACCCTCCGCATTCCCTGGGCCGCACGGGCACCGAGCGCCTTCCGGCGGCGTGACGCGCGTCACATCCGCGTCACTCCTGGGGTTTTTCCGATACGCTGCCGCTCCGCGCCTTTCCATTTCCTCCGGGGCGCGGTGTCCATCTGGCTGAGCGGACCGGAATGGACCGGCCGCCTTTACCGAGGCTCCCGATGAAGAAGCTCACGTCCATCCTGGCCGCCGCCGTCTCGCTGGCCGCCTGCCAGCCCGCCGCCGAGAAGCCTGAGACCCAATACCGGAACGCGCTGCCCACCTCCGAGACCCTCACGATTTCGGCCCCCGCGGCCTCCGACGGGTCGGGCACGACGGCGCTCACTACCGCCCTGACCACCACCGGCGCCGGCGCCGGGACCGCCATCACCGCCACCGGGAAGTCGGAGTTCGCGGCGGCCTCGTACGCCTTCGCCTTCGGCGTCAACAGCGGCGTCGCGGGCATGCTGTGGCTCATCCACTCCATCACGTGGTGGCCGGCGACGAGCTGCAACGACGACTCCTGCACCTGGGGCCCCGGCTCCGGCGACAACGACCTGAACGTCTTCAAGCTCGTGGTGACGCGGACCGGCGACCGCTTCGACTACGTCCTCTCGGCCGCGCGCAAGGACACGGGCGGCACCGCCTTCCTCCCCATCGTTCAGGGCTACGCGAACCGGGGCGCCTTCGCGCACCGGGGCGACGGGCAGTTCTCCGTGAAGTTCGACAACGAGGCGCTGCTCGACCACCCCAACTACCCGTTCGCGTGGGAGCAGAAGGACTTCGGCACGCTCGACGTCCGGTACGACACCCACGGCGAGCTGCAGAACGAGGTGGTCTGGCGGAACGCGAAGAACAACGACGTCGTCGCCCCCGACCCGTCCAACCCGCCCCGCGTCGACGTCTACTTCGACTTCAACGCCAACGCCCGCGACCTGCTCATCGCGTTCCGCACGCTCGACGCGCAGGCGAAGCAGATGACGCTCCACACACAGTGGCAGGCGTCGGGCGAGGGGCGTGCGGACGTCTGGTACACCGACGCGAACGTGGCGCCGGCCACCTACACCGAGACCGAGTGTTGGGCCGGACAGTCCACGGATCCCGCCCTCAACTACGCGCAGACCTACGACAGCGCCGACGCTGCGTGGAGCTCTGCCGAGGCGAAGGCGACGTGCAGGGGCGTCGAGGGGTACGTCACCGCCTTCCCGACGCTCCCCGCGGCGCTCCCGTAGGACGCGTGGCGCGGCTCGCGGTCATCCCGGGCGGCCGGGCCGGAGCGCCCTCCGGCCCGCTCCCCGCCGCCGAGGGGCGCGGCGCCGGGCTCCTGGAGGAGCTCTACCGGCGCCACGCCGCCGCGGTGCTCGCGCGCTGCCGCTACCTCCTCCGCGAGGACGAGGCGGCGCGCGACGCGGCGCAGGACGTCTTCGTCCGCGCCCTGCGCAGCGCCGGGGAGCTGCGGACCGCCGCCTCGCCGACGGCGTTCCTCCTGCGGATGGCCACGAACCACTGCCTCAACCTCCTCCGCGCCGACCGGGCGGCGTGGAAGGAGGAGGTCTCCCGGATGGCGCGGGAGCGGACGGCGCACGTCCAGCCCGACTCCCGCGAGCTGGTGCGGGCGCTCCTCGGCGCCGCCGGGGTCGAGGAGCAGGAGGTCGCGGTGCTCTACTTCGTGGACGAGCTGACGCAGGCCGAGATCGCGGAGGCGACCGGCCGCAGCCTCCCGACGGTCCGCAAGCGGCTGCGCGACTTCCTCGCCGCCGCGCGCGGCGCGCTGCGGGAGGCCTTCCCCGACCTCTCCCTCCCCGATCCGGAGGAGCTGCCATGACCCTCGCCCTCGGCGGCCCCGGCGTCGCCTGCTCGTCGATGCGCGTCCGCCGGCTCGAGGCCGGTGAGCTCATCGGCGACGAGCGGGCGCGGACGGAGTCGCACCTCGCCACCTGCGGCCGCTGCCAGGCGGCGCAGCGGGAGCTCGCGCAGGAGCGGGCGCAGCTCGCCCGCGAGCTCCCCTTCGAGGCGCTCGCCGCCGGCGTGGCCGAGCGGCGCGCGCGCCCGCCGCCGCGCAGGGCCCCTCGCGGCCTCGCCGGCCTCGCGCTCGCCGCCGGGATCGCCGCGGCGATCGCCGTGCCCGCGCTCCGGGAGCTTCGCTCGCGGGACGACGCCGGCTACCGGCTCAAGGGGGGCGCGGAGCTGACCCTCTACGCGCGGGGCGACGGCGCCGCGCGCGCGCTCCCTCCGGCCGAGCCGATCCCGTCGGGCGCGCCGCTCCGGATCGCCCTGGCCCCGGCCGGGCGCAGGTATGCCGCCGTCGCGCTCCTCGACGCCGACGGCGCCGCCGTCCTGTACGCCGGCGAGGCGGCGCCCGGCGTGCTCCCCGGCGCCTTCGAGTGGACGGGCGACGGCGACGGGACGCTCGTGGCGGTCCTCGACGACGCGCCGATCGACGCCGACGCCCTCGCCGCCCGGCTCTCCCGCGGCGGCCTCGCGGCCGCCTCCCCGGGCGGCGGCGCGGAGGTGGTCGTGCGCGCGCTCCGGAGGGCGCGTTGACGCGGCTCGCCGCCGCCGTCGCCGCCGTGGCGCTCGCCGCGACGGCCGGCGCCGCCCACGCCTCCGAGCGGCGCTTCGCCCTCGTCGTGGGCGAGCCGGACGGCGGCGCGGGCACCGTGCGGCTGCGCTACGCGGAGCGGGACGCGCGGCGGATCCACGCGATCCTCCTCCAGGTGGGCGGCGTGCGCCCCGACGACGCGCGGCTCCTCCTCGGGGCCGGGAGCGCCGCCTTCCGCCGGGCCCTCGGGGAGCTGAGCGCGCGCGCCGCCGCCGCGAAGGAGCGCGGCGACCGGACGGTCCTCGTCGTCTACTACTCGGGCCACGCGAAGGACGGCGCGCTGCGCCTCGGCGCGGGGCGGCTGCCGCTCGACGAGCTCCGCGCGGCGCTGGAGCGGGCGCCGGCCGACGTGCGGATCGGCCTGCTCGACTCCTGCCGCTCCGGCGCCATCGCGCGCGCCAAGGGCGTCCGCCCCGCCCCGGCGTTCGACGTCGCGACGGGGCCGGGCGAGGGGCCCGCGGGGCTCGTCCTCATCGCGTCGTCGGCGGCCGACGAGGACTCGCAGGAGTCGGACGCGGTCGGCGCCAGCTGGTTCACGCACCACCTCGCCTCGGGGCTGCTCGGCGGCGCCGACTCGAGCGGCGACCGGCGCGTCACCCTCGCCGAGGCGTACGCCTACGCGTACGCCCGCACCGTGGGCTCGACCGCCAGCAGCGCCGGCGGCGTGCAGCACCCGGTCTTCCTCTACGACCTCGGCGGCACCGGCGACGTGGTGCTCGCGGACCTGGCCCCCGTCTCGGGCGGCCTCGTCTTCCCCGCGGAGGCCGAGGGGCTCTACGTGGTCCTCGACCGCTCGGGGCGCGCCGTCGCCGAGGTGGCGAAGGCGGCCGGCGCCGAGCGCCGGCTCGCGCTCTCGCCGGGCCGCTACACGGTGAAGAAGCGGCTCGCGGACGAGTCCGGGCTGCTCGTCGCCTCCCTCGGGGTGGACTCGGGGGACGTGGCCGTGGACGACGGCCGGATGGACCGGCGACCGCTCGACCGCGACCCGCAGAAGGGGTTCGGGGGCGCGAGGATCGCGCTCGTCGCCGGGGCGGGGGCGCAGCGCTTCTTCGACGAGGGGGCCCGAGACGGGCTCTTCCCGCCGGCCTCGCTCGCCGGGCTCGAGCTGGCGCTGCGCGACGACCTGGGCCACGGCCTGGCCTGGGGAGTCGACGCGGCGCTCGGCGGAGGCCGGGGAGCCTTGAAGATGGACGGCGTCGACCCCATCCCGGTCCGCTTCAGCGAGCTCGCGGCGGGCGCGTCGCTCTGGCGCGACTTCCGCTTCGGGCGCGCGACGCTCTCGGCGGGGGCGCGCGTCGCGTTCACGTGGCTCGCGCGGAGCTTCCCCGCGGAGCAGCAGCTCCCGTCCCAGTACTTCTTCACGGTGACGCCCGGCCTCACCGGCGCCGCGGCGTGGCGCTTCACGCCCGCCCTCTCGGCCATCGCGCGCCTGCGGCTCAACTACCTCTTCTACAACGTGGACGAGAACCGGAGCCTCGGGTTCGCCGAGGGGTTCCTGGGGGTCGAATATGCGTTCGGTGACTAGGGGCGCCGCGGCGCTGGCCGCCCTCTGCGCCCTCGCCGCGGGCTGCGGCAACTACTCCACCGAGGACCTCCGGTTCCTCTCCGCGCTGCCTCGCCGCGAGGACCTGCGCGTGACGATCCCCGCGAGCACGGGGGCGGGCCCGGCGGCGCTCACCGGGCTCACCGCCGCGACCGCGGCCTGCGGGTCGCCGGGCGCGGCGACGGTCTGGCAGTGGGCGAAGCCGACCTCCGACGACCTCAACGCCGGCGTCTCCTGGATCATCGGGCTGATCGACCAGGTCCGGAGGCATCCGCCCACGCACCGCGGCGACGACTCACGGCGCTGGGGCCCGTTCGACGACGACAAGCACCCGGGGCACGAGCTCCAGGTCGTGATCGATCGGAGCTGGCCGGCCGGGGCGGACGGGCCGCCGGCGTACGCCTACCGCTTCGAGGGGCGCGCGAAGGGGGACGCGGCCTTCACGCCGTTGATCGTCGGCGACTTCCGCGGCGCGTCGGCCTCCCACGGCGACGGCGACGTCGCGCTGGACTTCGAGGCCTTCTGGACGGTCGGCGTCGCCAACCCCGACACGCCCCACGGCTCGATGGCGATCGGCTACTCCCGCTCCTCCGATCCGGTGACGACCGACCTGAACCTCCTCGCGGCGCCGTCGGGCGGCTTCGGCGCAGCCGCCTTCGAGTACCTCTACTCCGGGTGGGCGAGCGGGATCGGCGCCTTCGACTACAAGTTCACGAACACGGCGGGCGACGTGCTCGAGGTCCGGACCGGCTACGACGCCGCCGGCGCGGGCCGGCTGCGCGTCACGTTCACGCGGCGCGCCGACGGCGCGACGGGGACCTTCGACCAGTGCTGGGACGCGGGCGGGTGCCTCGTCTACGTCTACGATCCGATGAACTTCAACGGCCTGACGCCGACGCCGCCCTACACCGCCGGCTCGGCCGCCGCCTGCGCGACGCTGCCGGCGGGCGTCGGGCCGTTCTAGACACCGCGGTCTCCCCAGAGGTTCACGTCCCCGCGCGCCGACGTGCGCGAGCGACGAAGGTGAAGGGCCGACGCGAACCCTTCGGGAGGGAGACGGGCTCCAACCCCACCGAGGTGTTCATGGCTGCGTTCGACTCGTTGGATCGTTACCGCGCCCGCTACGGCTACCGCGACTTCTACGACGCCCTCGTCCTGCTGCACCGCTCCGTCGCCCGGCTCATCGCGAACCGCATGCGCCCTCGGATCGACGGCAAGTTCGTCGAGCGGCTGATGCTGGCGGTCACCGAGGTCAACGGCTGCGCGGTCTGCTCATGGGCCCACACCGGCATCGCGCTGAAGAAGGGCTTCGCGCAGGCGGAGATCGACGCGTTCCTGAGCGGCAGCGGCGCCTACGTCGTGCCCGGGGAGGCCACCGCGATCCTCTTCGCCCAGCACTACGCGGGGACGCAGGGACGCCCCGAGCGCCAGGCGTGGGAGGCGCTGGTGCAGGAGTACGGCGCCGAGCGGGCCCGGCTCATCCTCGCGGCGATCCAGGTGATGATGGTGGGGAACATCTCCGGGCTCCCGCTCAGCGCGCTGCTGGCGCGGCTGAAGGGGAGGCCCTACGCGCGGAGCTCGGTCCTCTTCGAGCTCGGCATGCAGCTCGCCGGCGTGATCTTCCTCCCGGTGACCGCGCTGCACGCGCTCCTCTGCCGCGCCACGGCGCGGGCCAACATCCGGTTCGCGGAGGAGCCGGCGTAGCCGCCTCGGTCACTCGCTACCCGCAGAACCTCCCGATCGCCTTCTCGAGGATCCCCGCGGCCTTCTCGAGCTCGGCGATCTCGATGAACTCGCCGGTCCGGTGGGCCTGCTTGATGTCGCCGGGGCCGAAGACGCAGGCCTCGGCCCCCATGGCGACGACCTCGGGGAGCTCCGTCCCGAAGGGGACGGTCTTCGACTTGTGGCCGCTCTGCTCCTCGAGGAACTTCACGATCTCCGCGTCGGGGTGGGTCACCGCGGCCGCGTCGGTCCGGAGCGGGGCGATCGAGACGTTGACCTTCCCTGCGTGGGCCTCGACGAGGCGCCGCGCCGCGTCCTCCAGCAGCCGGAGCGCCTTGCGCGGATCCTGGCCGGGGAGCGGCCGCCACTCGTAGGTGAAGCGGCACTCGCCCGCGATGATGTTGCGCGCCTTGCCGCCCCCGATGACGCCGACGTTCCAGGTGGTCCACTGCGGGCTGAAGCTCCGGTCCTTCTCCTCCTTCAGCATCTCGCCGATCTTCTCGAGGTCGACGAAGAGCTTCCCGACCGCGTGGATGGCCGAGGCGCCGACGTCGGGGTAGGCGCTGTGCCCCTCCAGCCCGTGGACCTGCACCTCGACGGCGCAGTAGCCCTTGTGGGCCCGGATCGGGACGAGGCTCGTCGGCTCGCCGACGATGGCGTGGCGCGGGTGGATCCGGCCCTCGGCCACCAGCTGCTTGGAGCCGAGGCAGCCGACCTCCTCGTCGGCGGTGACGAGGATGGTGAGCGGGTGGGCGCCGGCCGGGGTGCGGGCCGCGGCGGCCAGCGCCGCGGCGACGAACCCCTTGTTGTCGGCGGCGCCGCGCCCGTAGATCCGCCCCTCCGTCTCCACCGCGGCGAGGGCGTCCTTCCAGTCGGCGTCGAAGGGGACGCAGTCGGTGTGGCCGACGAGGGCGAGGCCGCCGGGCTGGTCGGGGCCGCGCCGGCAGACGAGGTTGTACTTGTCGACGCGCGCCTCGTCCTTCCACTTCATCCGGCGGGTCTCGAAGCCGAGCGCCTTCACCTCCCTCTCGAGGAGGTCGATGATCGGCCCGTTGGAGCGCGTCGACGTGGAGTCGACGGCCACGAGCGCCTTGAGGGTCTCGACGAGATCCATGGTGGTCCCAGCCTACGCCAAGCCCCCCGCGCCCGCACGGAAGGCGCCGGCGATAGCGGGCGCTAGCTCGCGTCCCTCGAGGTCCCACGACGCGGGGCCCATCCGATGGCTCCGCGCTCGCAAACGTCGACGCAGGCCAGGCAGGTGAGGCAGTTCACGTCGACCCTCCCCCCTCTGGCATCGACGGCGGGCCGGATCACCTCGGGCTGGGAGCAGGCGCTCGTGCAGGCGCCGCAGCCCGTGCACTCAGAGGAGACCGCGAGCTGCGGCCTGCCCAGCCAGACACCGATGGCACCCCACGGGCACGCGTAGTTGCACCACGTGCGACCCCCCTTCCAGAAGCCCAGAGCGAGGATCAGCGGGAACGCGATGGCGAACGGGCAGGCGAGCCAGAGGATCCAGAGCTTGGCGAAGACGGCCTCCCGGTAGGTGCCCGCCATCGAAGGCGGGAGCCCCATCCGCCACGGGAGGAACGCGACGACGAAGATCCCGACGAGGAGCGCGACGAAGGCCTTCCGGAGCACGCGACTCTTCAGGAAACGCCCCGCGCGATCGACGGGGTTGATGCCGTCGGCGATGAAGCTGGTGGGGCAGTACTGTCCGCAGTAGTGGCGCCCGAAGGCGGCGGGGAGGAGGAACGCGCCGACCAGGCCGAGCACCGGGATGAACCACCACTCGAGCGGCGCCCGGTACCAGGGGTTCTCCAGGAAGGAGAGCCCGAGGAGGACGACGAGCACGGTGAAGACGAGGAACGACGTGAGCTGGTTGCGGCGACGGACGTCGCCGAAGCGGATGCGGTTCATGAAGAGGCTCCTGGGGAGGACTGGTGCGTCAGATCGGGGCGGCGATCGCCCGCCATGCCAGGGCGAAGGCGTCGCGGGCGATGCGGGGGAGCGTCCGGTCGATCCGCCCCCGCAGCCGGAGCTCCGCCACCTTGAGGATCGATCCCATGAAGACCCCGGCGACCAGATCGGCCGGCCCGGGCACGACCTCTCCGCGCCGCTGCCCCTCCCCGATCCAGCGCGCGACCGCCTGGAACGGCGCCGCGAGGCAGACCGGGCGCTCCTCGGGATCGACCTCGGTGTGGCGCACGAAGAGCATGTACTCGAGCCGATCGGGATCCCGCTCGCAGGCCTCGTAGAGGAGCCGCGTCAGGGCCTCGAGGCGTCCCCGCGTGGTCGGCTGGGGCTCGGCCTGCTCCCGCATGGCCGCGAGGATCCCCTCCATCGTCTCGCGGTAGAGCGCGGCGGCGATCGCCTGCTTGTCGGCGAAGTGGTGGTAGATGGAGCCGACGCTGACCCCCGCCTCGCGGACGATCTCCGGCATCGAGGTGTTGAAGTAGCCGCGCCGGACGAAGAGCCGTCGGGCGGCGGCCAGGACGCGGTCGCGCGCCCCTGCCCTCCCCCTCGCGCGACCGCCCCGATGCTCGCCCTCTAGAACGGACATTCTAGAACGTGCGTTCTAGCCGGCGCGCGTGCCCTCGTCAAGCCGCCCCTGGGCGGCCGTCGTCACGGCAGCAGCAGCGCCGCCGCGTCGAGCTCCAGCTTCGCGCGCTCGATGGCCCGCGCCGTCACCTCGCGGTGCTGGTGCACGGCGGCGATGGCGGCCTCGACGGCCTTCTTCTTCGCGGCGCCGGTCGCCCAGGAGACGGCCAACCGCTCCTCCTCGGCCTCCGCCTGCGCCTCGAGCCGCGCGAGCGCCGCCTTCTTGCGGCGGGCGAGCAGCGCCTCCGCCTCGCGCCGCGCCGCGCCCTCCGCCGACTCCAGGAGCGCCGCGGGGGCGGGGCCGACGCGGGCGTCCTCGAGGTCGTCGCCCGCCGCCTCGACCCGCTGCCCGCCGCGCGGGAGGACCTTGTGGCCGGTGTCGAGGTCCACCGCCACCGAGACCGGCGACAGGTCGAGGTAGCGCGACGCCTGGCGCGACGCGACGCGCGCGCCGGGGGTGGTGTCGGCCGAGGTCGCGAGCCGCGGCTCGTACCGGACGAACAGGCCGCCGCGCCGCGGCGCCCAGGTCGCCTTGAGCGCCGCGCTCCGGCCGGCCTCGCCGTCGCGGACGATCCCGAGGAGCGCCTCGACCAGCCGGTGGCCGGTCGCGAACCAGTGGAGCTCGTCGCGCGCGACCGCCGTCTCCCGCCAGAAGCTGCCGAGCCAGGTCTCCGGCTCCTCCGGCATCGTCATGCCAGGGAGCGCCTCGATCTTCATCCCGGTCCCGAACGTGAAGGCCACCTCGAACGGGTGGACGTTCTGGTCGGTGTCCACGTCCATCCCGACGCGCCGCCCGACCTCGGCCACCGCGTCCTCCAGCTCCTCCTCCAGGAAGGAGGAGAGCGAGACGAGCGCCTCGGTCAGCTCCTCCGGCGGCTCCTCCCCCAGCTTCTCGAAGCCGGCGGCGACGAGCCGCCCCAGCTCCGCGAGCGAGGCGGAGCGCAGGTCGAGGAGCGGATCGCCCTCGTGCTGCGCGCGCCGCGCCTCGGCGACGCGCGCCGCCAGCTCCTTGCGGAACGCCTCGCGGGTCCGCTCCGTCCGCTTGCGCCGCAGGGCGGCCAGCTCCTCCGGGAGCGAGGCGAGCACCGCGTCGAGGCCGCCGACCGGCTCGTCGAAGATGCCGATCTCCTTCTCGTAGAGGTCCGCGAGGAAGGCCTCCTCGCCCGGCTCCGCGAAGACGTGGATCTCCACCGGGTGCTGCTGCCCCAGCCGGTCGAGCCGGCCGATCCGCTGCTCCAGGACGAGGGGCGACTCGGGGAGGTCGGCGCAGCAGAGGTGGTGCGCGAACTGGAAGTTGCGCCCCTCGCCGCCCGACTCGCCGGAGAGGAGGATCATCGGCCCCTCCGGGTCCCGGAAGCGGGCGACGAGCCGGTCGCGCGCCTCCAGCGAGGCGGCGTCGTCGTAGAGCAGCGCCTCGAGCCCGGCCTCCGCGACCTGGCCCTGGAGGTCGCGCAGCGCCTCGACCGACGAGCCGAAGACGAGGACCTTCTCCCCCCGGTGGGCGAGCGCCGCGCAGCACTGGGCGATGGCGCGCGCCTTGGTCCCCTCCGGCACGTCGCGCCGCTGCAGGACGCGCGCGGTGAAGGCGCCGACCTTCACGCGCCGGTTGCGGATGAGGCGCGCCGAGAGGCTGTAGCGGTCGGCGAGCCAGCCGAGCAGCTCGTCGCCGTCGCGCGGCTGCCCGAAGAACTCGTCGTCGGGGGAGAGCTTCTGCAGCTTCTCCCGCGCCTCGTCGGCGTCGCCGCCGGCGAGGAGGCCGCGGGCGAGCTCGGCGTAGGCCTCGTGCTGCTCCACGCGCTCGAGGAACTCCTTCAGCGAGGCGGACGGGACGGGCTCGACCATCGCGAGCAGCCGGAAGTACTCCTTCGGATCGAGCCGGACCGGCGTGGCGGTGAGGAGGAGGAGGCCGAACGAGGCGCGGCCGATCGGGGCGACCGCGTCGTGCAGCCCGTCGTCCGCGAGGTGGTGCGCCTCGTCGACGATCACGAGGTCCCACGGGACCTGCGCGGCGACGAGGCCGAGGGCGGGGCTCGCGACCAGCTGTTCGTGCGAGACGATGGCGAGCGGGCTGCGCGACAGGGCCACGTCGAGCCCGCCCATCTCGGCGATGCGCGCGTCGGTGAGGAGCGTGAAGAGCGCGTTGAACTTGTGGAAGAGCTCGGCGAGCCACTGGAAGCAGAGGTGCTCGGGGACGACGACGAGGACCCGCTCGGCGATCCCGAGCTGCCGCATGCCGGCGAAGACGAGGCCGGCCTCGACCGTCTTCCCGAGCCCGACCTCGTCGGCGAGGACGAAGCGCGGGATCCGGTCGGCGAGGATCCGGCCGGCGGCGCCCACCTGGTGCGGGAGGACGTGGACGCGCGACGAGAGGAGCGCGCCGAGGGAGTCGGCGCGGCGGAGCGCCTCCAGCCGGTGGACGCGCGCCCGGAGGGCGAAGGCGTGGGCGGACGCCGGCGATCCGGCGGCGAGGGACTGGAGCGGGCCGGACGGCCCGACCTCGTCGATGGGGGTCTCCGGGGGGACCTCGACGACCGCGGGGTCGCGGCCGGAGACGACGGTCGGGCCATCCCGGCCGGCGAACCGGACGACCAGCCTGCGGCCGTCGTCGGCCACCTGCACGACGACCCCGACCCCCCACCCGCGCTGGGCGCGATGGACCACCTTGCTTCCGACCTGGATGCTCATTTCGGGGGCCCGTCTACCATCCGGCGGCGTTCCCATCCATATACAGTGCCGATCGCGGATGGGGGTGCCCGGAGGGGGTGGCCGAACCGGCCGGCCGGTCGCCCTCGGG
Organism: Anaeromyxobacteraceae bacterium; assembly: GCA_035465955.1. Taxonomy (GTDB): domain Bacteria; phylum Myxococcota; class Myxococcia; order Myxococcales; family Anaeromyxobacteraceae; genus DATIVK01. The sequence goes on from DATIVK010000135.1 coordinate 16,648, forward strand.
ACCGGGACCGGGATCGACCGGTGGCCCGTTGACACGCCCCAACGACCAAGCTAGAAAGCGCCACGCTTCATCGTCTTTCGGGCGGATAGCTCAGCGGTAGAGCGTCGCCCTTACAAGGCGAGGGTCACAGGTTCGATACCTGTTCCGCCCACCACAGATTTGGGGTGTTAGTTAAGCTGGTTATAACGCCGGCCTGTCACGCCGGAGGCCAGGGGTTCAAGTCCCCTACACCCCGCCACTTCGAGCCCCCGCAACCAGCGATGGTTGCGGGGGCTTCGTCTTTTCGGCCCCTGAACCCCCGCCGCGCGAGCTGCGCGCCTGATTGGGCCACCGGCGGGGGCATCTACCCTCGCCACTGTAATCACGCATACCGGTGCTGGATGCATAGGGGTCCTGTCCCTCAAGCATTTCCCGATATGCGTTTCGTTTCATATATCATTTCATATCATGGCTACGTCCCGGGACCTCCTGACCGAGCTCGCGATCCTCGGCGTCGCGCAGCCGGCGACCCTGCGCGCGGCCCTCCGAGTCTCACCCGCGACCCTCGCCCGCCTGATCGCGGCCGCGGGCGACGACGTCTACCGCTTCGGCAAGACCCGCTCGCAGCGCTACGCCAGGACCCGCACCATCGAAGGGCTGGGGCGTGCGGTGCCCGCGTTTCGCGTCGACGAGGCGGGCGCTCCCGCGCCTGCAGGTGCGCTGCATCTCCTGTCGGGGTCCCGGATCGCCTGGGAGGATCTCCGAGGGGCGGTTCGGGTCTACGAGGGGCTGCCTCCCGCCCTCGCGGACATGGCGCCCCAGGGATACCTCGGCCGAGGGTTCCCGCTGCGGTTCCCCGAGCTTCGACTGCCCCCGCGGATCGATGACTGGACCGACGACCACCGCCTGATCGCCCTCGCGCGGCGCGGCGAGGACTGCGTCGGCGATCTCATCGTCGGGAGCGAGTCGCTGGAGCGCTTCCTGCTCCCCCCGCGAGGCGAGGCGGATCGGGCCGACTACCCGGCCCTGGCCCAGGCCTCGGCCGGCGACCTCGTCGGCTCGTCCGCCGGCGGAGAGCGCCCCAAGTTCGGCGCGCTCCGGCGCGGGCGGCAGGTGCTGGTCAAGTTCCAGCCGCTGGAGGGTGACGCGGCGGCGCGGCGCTGGCGCGACCTGCTCTGGTGCGAGTGGAAGGCGCTCGAGACCGTGGCCTCGGCCGGCCGCCCGGCGGCGCGGTCGAACCTGCTGGACGTCGACGGATGGCGATTCCTGGAGGTCGAGCGGTTCGATCGCGTCGGCCCGCGAGGACGAAGGGCGATCCTCTCGCTGGCGGCCGTCGCCAACGAGTACCTCGGGGGGCCGGGCACGTGGACCGACGCCGCCCCGGCCCTGTGCCGGGATCCGCTGCGCCTCCCGCAGGAGGACGCGGACCGGCTCCGCTGGCTGGACGTCTTCGGCCAGCTCATCGGGAACTCGGACCGCCACCTCGGGAACGTGAGCTTCTTCGAGCAGGCCGACGGCACCCTTCGCCTCGCGCCCATCTACGACATGCTTCCCATGACCCTGGCGCCGAGCGGGGGCGTCGTCACGCCGCGGCCGCCGAGCCTGGCGCCGGCGAGCGCGAGCACGCTGGACGTCTGGGCCGACGCCGCGCGATGGGCCGTCCGGTACTGGCGCGAGGTGGAGGAGCACGGCGAGCTCGAGGAGGGCGTCCGCGAGCATGCGCGGCGAGCGCGTGGAGGGATCGAGGAGCTCCTGCGGCTGGCCGGCGCCGCGGGGGGGCAGCGCTAGGAGCGTGTCGGCGTAACGGGTCGACAGACGGCATCAAGGAGGCCCAGGCGCTCGCGGAAGAGCGCGGAGTAGGCGCCGACGATCGGCGCGGCGGAGGCCTCGACGGCGGCGTCGCGACGGGTCGACCGTCCTCCGGCCGCACCTCGATTTCCGACCGGGCGTCCATTGCCGACGTAACCGGTATTTGCGTACCATAATCCCTTATCAGCCGACAAGCCCAGTGGTCCATCCACACCACCCGAGCCAGGAGACGCCTCATGCGCAGAGCCTTCCGCCGTAGAGCAGCGCTCGTCGCCATCGCCCTGCCGTTCCTCGCCGCCGCCCAGCCCGCGCCCGCCACGAGCGCCAGCCCGGCGGCGACCCCCGCCACCCCTTCGCTGAGCCTCTCGGGCTGGCTGGCCCTCAACACCTACTACGACGCGGGGACCTTCAACCCGAGTGCCGGGTTCGTGGATCAGCCGATGGCCGTCGCCTCCAGTCGGGGGAGCGGCTTCGGGATGAGCGTGAAGCAGACCCGGCTCCGGCTGAGCGGCGCGCTGCCTTCCGATGCGCTCCTCGGCGGCGCGGCGCTCACGGGACTCCTCGAGACCGACTTCGCCGGCGGCTACGCCAACTCCGACCTCCAGTTCCCGCTGGCGCGCGTCCGCCACGCCTGGATCGCTGCGACCTGGGCGGAGCTCGGGAACCTCACGGTGCGGGTCGGGCAGGACTGGGGGCTCCTCCAGGGGCCCGCGCTCCCCATCTCGCTCGGCCACATGACCACCCCGCGCTTCACGGGGGCGGGCTACCTCCTGCGGCGCACGCCACAGATCAGGGCACAGGGCGAGCTGGGCGGCGCGGTCGGCTTCGCCTGGGCCGCGGCGGTGATGCCCAACGGCGATCGGCAGCTGGCCAGCGACAAGGTGGGCGTCGGGTTCCGCTCCGGCCTCCCGGACTTCGAGGCCCGCGCCGCGGCCGTCCTCCGGAGCGCGGGGCGCAAGGTGGCCGAGGTCGGGCTCTCCGGCCACTACGGCGAGGAGCGCTGGACCCTCGACGGGCTGGCTGGGACGCCGGACCGGCACCTCGCCAGCCAGGCCGTCGCCCTCGACTACCGCCTCGACGCCGGCTGGGTGAGCCTCACGGGCGCCGCCTTCACCGGCGAGAACCTCGACGTCCTCTACTCCGGCGTCGGCACCGGCGTGAACAGGGTCACGGTCTCCCCCACCGACGCGAAACTCCTCGCCGTCACCGGCCTCCGCACGAAGGGGCTCTGGAGCCAGCTCGTCGTGGCGCCGATCCCCTGGCTCCAGCTGCTCGCGGGGTACGGCCTCGAGGTCCCCCGGGGGCCGGACCTGGGGGCGGACGCCCTCTTCCGGCGGAACCAGCAGTTCTCCACCGGGGTGGTGGCGAGCGCGGGGCGCTGGAAGGTGGGGCTGGAGCTCACGGCCTATCGCACGCGGGCGCTCGCCGGCGACCTGCGGACCGCCAACCAGGTCGAGGCGTCGACGCTCTACGCGTTCTGAAGAGTGAGGGGGGCGCGGTCCCGCACCGCGCCCCCCTCTCCACCCCGCGCTACACCCGCTTCGACTCCGTGACCCGCTCCGCGACGATCTCGGCGACGTCCAGCACGCGGATCGACTCCCCGCGCTCGGTCTCCGCGACGCCGTCCTTCAGCATGGTGAGGCAGAAGGGGCACCCGACCGCCACGGTCCCGCCCGCCGGCCCGAGGGTGGCGGCGATCTCGTCGACGCGGTTGCGGTTCACCCGCGTGCCGAGCCTCTCCTCCAGCCACATCCGGCCGCCGCCGGCGCCGCAGCAGAAGCCGGTCCGCCCGCTGCGCGGCAGCTCGACCACCTCGACCCCGGCGCTCGCCAGGGCCGCGCGGGGCGCCTCGACGACCCCGTTGTGCCGCGCCAGGTAGCAGGGGTCGTGGAAGGTGACCGGCCCCGCCTCGCGCGCCGCCTCGGGGCGCAGCCGCCCCTCGGCGACGAGGCGCTGGATCAGCTCCGCGTGGTGGACCACCTCGTACCGTCCGCCGAAGTCGGGCAGCTCGTTCCGGATGGTGTTGAAGCAGTGGGGGCACTGGGTGATCACCTTCCGCACCCCGTGCCGCTCGAAGGCCTCGACGCTCGCCTGGGCCTGGAGCTGGAACAGGTACTCGTTGCCGAGGCGCCGCGCCGCGTCGCCCGTGCAGGTCTCCTCCTCGCCCAGGATGGCGAACTTCACCCCGGCCGCCCGGAGGAGCTTCACGATGGCGCGGGAGACCTTCTTCTGCCGATCGTCGTACGACCCCGCGCAGCCGACGAAGAAGAGGTACTCGAAGTCCCTCGTCTCGCTCGCCCGGGGCACGTCGAGGTCCGCGCACCACTCGGCGCGCTTGTTCGAGCCGATCCCCCAGGGGTTCCCCTGCGTCTCGAGGTTCTTGAAGACGCGCGCGGCCTCGTCGGGGACCGCCGCCTCGACCAGGACCTGGTGGCGCCTCAGGTCGACGAGGCGGGGGACGTTCTCGATGAGGACCGGGCAGGCGGTCTCGCACCAGCCGCAGGTCGTGCAGGCCCAGAAGGCGTCGGGCGCCACCACCTGCGCGATCGGCGGCAGCCCGGCGAGGGCCTTCGCCCGCCCCTCGGGATCCTTCGTCCGCGCCGCCGCGAGGAGGGCGGGCGCCTGCTCCACGAGGTGGTGCTTCAGGGCGCCGTTGACCGCCTTGTGGCTGAGCGGCTTCCCCGTCACGTGGGTCGGGCAATGGGTCTGGCAGCGGCCGCACTCGGTGCAGGAGAGGACGTCGAGCCCCTCCTTCCAGGAGAGGTCGGCGATCGTCGCGGCCCCGAAGCGGGCGTCCTCCGCCTCCAGGTCCAGCTTCCGGAGCCGCGCGGACCCCGGGGGCAGCGACCGGAGGAAGACGTTGGGCAGCGCCGTCACCACGTGGAAGTGCTTCCCGAACGGCAGGAAGTTGAGGAAGACGGCGACGATCAGGAGGTGGACCCAGAAGGCGGCGACCCCGAGCTGCCCGCCGCCGTCCACGAGGAGCTCGGTGAGCATGAGCCCCAGGATGAAGCCGAGGATCAGCACCCCTTCCCAGGACCGGGTGAGCCGGGCGGGCCGCGTGACGACCCGGCGCCAGAGGAGCCCGGCGGCCCCCGCCGTCGCGGCGAGGACCATCACGTCCTTGAGGAACAGGTAGGCGCGCCCCGCCGCCGACTCCGGCGCGAGCCCCGGGAGGTGGAAGTCCCGGTCGAAGCCCATGCCGAAGAGGGTCACCGTCCGGAGCGCGAGGACCAGGAAGGCCGCGAAGAGGGCGACGTGGAGGAGGCCGGGCCCCCGCTCCTCCCGGTCCAGGAGCCGCCGCTGGCCGAGGCCGAAGCGCAGGAGGGCCGAGAGCCGCTCCCCGAGCCGGTCGCCCCGCGGCTCGCGCCGCAGGGCGAGGAGGGGCAGGAGGCGGCGGGAGGCGTTCCAGCCGAACGCCCCCAGCGCCGCGGTCACGAGGAGTCCGGTGACGATCGGGGCCATGGGCGCCTCCGGCTCAGCGCGACGCGGTGATCCGGGCCACCAGCTCCGGCAGGGCCGTCGCCCCGTCGGCGACCAGGCCGTAGTCGGCGACCTGGAAGATCGGCGCCTCGGGATCCTTGTTGATGGCCACGATCACTTTCGCCCCCTTCATGCCCGCGACGTGCTGGATCGCGCCGGAGATCCCCACGGCGAAGTAGAGGTCGGGGGCGACCACCTTCCCCGTCTGCCCGACCTGGCTGTCGTTGGAGATCCAGCCGGCGTCCACCGCGGCGCGGCTCGCGCCGATGGCGCCGCCGAGGGCGTCGGCCAGGGCCTCCAGCGGCTTGAAGTCCCCCTTGGTGCCCCGCCCGCCCGCGATCACGACGCGGGCCTCGGTCAGCTCTGGCCGCGCGGACTTCACCACCCGGAGCTCCACCCGGCGCGTCCGGAGCGCCCCCGGGTCGACGGCCACGGGCGCGGCGGTCACCTTCCCGCCCGCGACCTCCGCCGCGTCGGGGAACTCCGAGGCGCGGAGGGTGATCACCTTCACCGGGGAGGTGATCTCCACCTCCGCGATCACGTTCCCCGCCCACATCGGCCGCTGGAGGGTGACCTGCGCCCCCTCGCCGGCGAAGGCGAGGACGTCGGTCGCCATGCCGGCGCCGAGCCGCGCCGCGACCCGCGGGAGGAGGTCCTTGCCCTGCGCGGTCGCCGCCGCGCAGACCCAGGTCGCCCCGACGCGCTGGGCGATCTCGGCGACCACCGGCGCCCAGGCCTCGGCGAGGTACGGCGCGAGGACCGGCGCGTCCGCGGCGTGGACCTCGACGCCGAGGGCGGCGAGCCGCTCCGCCGCGGGGCCGACCCCCTGCCCCAGGACCGCGACGTGGACGGCGCCGCCGGTCCGCGCGGCGAGGGCGTGGGCCGCCGCCACCGCGTGGCGCGTCGCCTTCCGGGGCGCGCCGGCCGAGTGCTCCGCGACGATCAGGACGTTGGCCATGGTGCATCCCTCCTAGAGGACCTTCGCCTCTTCGTGCAGCCGTCTCCAGAGCTCCTCGACGTCCGCGACCTGGAAGCCCCCCTTGCGCGCGGGCGGCTCGGCGAGCCGGCGGATCACCACGCGCGGCGAGAGGTCGACGCCGAGGGACGAGGCGGGGAGCTCCTTCACCTCCTTCTTCTTCGCCTTCATGATCCCGGGGAGGGAGGCGAAGCGGGGCTTGTTGAGCCGAAGGTCCGCCGTCACGACCGCGGGGAGCACGAGCTCCAGCGTCTCCGCGCCGCCGTCCACCTCCCGGACGACCCGCAGCCGCTCGCCGTCCGCCGCGAGGGCGAGGCCGGGGAGCCGCCGCTGCTCCGCCTCGCCCTCCAGGCTCTCGTGCTTCGACGCGAAGGTCGCCTGCGGGAGCCCGAGCCGCTCCGAGAGGTACTGCCCCACCTGGTTCTGGTCGTCGTCGATCGCCTGCTTCCCGAGGAGGACGAGGTCGGGCCGCTCCTGCTCGAAGACCTTCGCGAGGAGCCCCGAGACCACGGAGGGGTCCAGGGGCCCGTCGTGGCGCACCAGGAGGGCGCGGTCCGCCCCCATCGCCAGCGCGGCGCGGAGCTCGGTCACCGCCGCCGTCCCGCCGATGGTCACGACGGTCACCTCGCCGCCGTGCGCCTCCTTGAGCCGGAGCCCCTCCTCGACCGCGATCTCGTCGAAGGGGTTGAGCTTGTAGCCGACGCCGTCGGTCACGATCCCCGACCCGTCGGGCTTCACCCGGATCCGCGACTCCGGATCCTCGACCCGCTTCACCGTCACCAGGATCTTCAGGCCCATTTCGCCTCCGCGCCGCGCGCCACGTCCGGACCCGGGAAGGGGAACCTCCGTGTGCGGTTAATCTGGTATTGTGGTACCGTTTTCCAGTTCTCCCGTCAAGCCCGCCCCCGCCCGCGGCGCGCCGGCAGGGGGGAGGAGGCCCTAGACGTACTGGCCGGAGTCGACCCGGATCACCTCGCCCGTGACCATCCGGGCCGCGTCCGAGAGGAGGAAGAGGACGGCGTTCGCCACGTCCTCCACCTCGGGGAGGACCTTGAGGAGGGACTCGTCGAGGGCCTTCTGGCGGAACTCGGGGGCCAGGGCGAGGGCCATCTCCGTGAGGACCATCCCCGGCGCGACGGCGTTCACCGTCACCCCCTTCGGCCCCAGCTCCCGCGCGGCGGTCTTGGTGAGCCCGACGAGCCCGGCCTTCGACGCCGCGTAGTTGGCCTGGCCGAACTTCCCGCGCAGGCCGTTGATCGACACGACGTTGACGATCCGGCCGTAGCCGGCCGAGGTCATCCCGGGCGCCACGGCGCGGAGCACCCGGAAGGCGCCCGACAGGTTCACGCCGATGACGGCGTCCCAGTCCTCGTCGGTCATCTTCACGAGGCTCTTGTCCCGCGTGATCCCCGCGTTGTTCACGAGGAGCAGCGGGGGGGACGGGAGGGCGGCGACGGCGGCCGCCACCGCCTTCCCGTCGGTGATGTCCACGGCGTGGAACGCGATCCCGTCCGCCGGCGGCCCCGCCTCCCGGTCGAAGACGTGGACCTTCGCGCCGCCCGCCGCCAGCCGCGCCGCGATGCCGCGGCCGATGCCGCGCGCCCCCCCCGTCACGAGGGCGGTGCGCCCGCCGAAGTCGAAGCCGATCGCGCCCATGCCGCCTCCTCCCCCCGCGCTCAGGCGATCGCCTTGTCGAAGGCGAGCCGCTGCGAGTGGCCGAAGCCCGCCTTCGCCAGGAAGCCGAGCAGCGGCAGCTGGCCCCACTCCACCTCGGTGACGACCCGCTCGGCCCGCAGGCTCGCCACGTTCCGCAGGAGCTGCTCGACGAGGGCGCGGCCGACGCCCCGCCCGGCGAAGGCCGGGTTCACGCCGATCGTGTCGAGGACCGCGGTGGGCTCGGCCCGCCCGAACTCGCCGAAGTCGACGCGGGCCATGAGGAAGCCCGCGAGCTGCCCCTCCAGCTCCGCCACGAGGGAGACCCGCACCGCGGAACGGCGCAGCACCTCGTCGGCCTTCCGCCTCAGGTAGCCGGCGCGGTCCCGACCCGTGATCTTCCCGTCCACGCGGACGATCTCGGCGAAGTCCGCCTCGGTCATCGAGCGGACCGGGATCTCCTCCGCCTCGAGATCCCCGTCGATGGGCCGGTCGAGCGCGCGCTCCAGGACGACGCGGGGCGCCAGGCGGAAGTCCGTGGCGGAGAAGAAGGCGGCGATGCCCAGCTCCGTCCAGTCGGCCTGGGTCCGGAGCACCCGGACCCCCCGCTCCGCCAGTGTCTGCTCCAGGGCGGCCAGGAGCGCCGTGCCCACCCCCCCGCGCTGGGCCGCCTCCGCCACCCCCACGGCGTCGAGGACGCCGACGGGGCCGGCGCCGCCGAACTCGCCGTCGAGGAGGTGGGCGAAGGCGAAACCGGCCAGCCGCCCGCCGCGCTCGGCCGCCACCGCCACCAGGGACTGGGGCTCCCCGGACGGCGCGCAGAGCCGCCGCGCGAAGAACTCCCGCCGCGCCCTCCCCGACTGCTCCTGGTCGATCCGCACCACCGCGTCGAGGTCGCCCCGGCCGAGGGGCCGGACCATCGTCTGCTGCCTCGTGGTCATGTTCGGTCCCTTTCGCGCCTCAGGAGGCGAGGGCCATCCCGGGCTGGTTCGCCAGCTTCTCGTGGCGGAAGGCGCCCCAGAGGGCCGCGCCGATCGCGCCGGCGTAGATCGCCTCGGGGTGGCTCTTCACCTCGACGCGGATCCGGCTCTCCGCCGCGGCCTCCTGCAGGGCGAGGACGAGGCCGGCGTCGAGGCCGAGGCCGCCGGTGACGAGCGCCGTCCCCTCCATCGCGTTGACCCCCTTGAGCAGGGCCGCGAGGCGCTGCGCCATGGAGACGTGGATCCCCTTGAGGATGTTGGAGGCCGGGATGCCGCGCGAGACCATGTTGATGACGTCGGTCTCGGCGAGGACCGCGCAGATCGACGAGACCTTCTCCGGGTCCTTCCCCTGGCGGGAGAGGGCGCCGATCTCGTCCTGGGCGATGCCGAGGTAGCGCGCGATGTTCTCCAGGAACTGGCCGGAGCCAGAGGCGCACTGGCTCGTCATCCGGTAGGAGAGCACCTTGCCGCGCTCGTCGGTCCGGATGGCGCGGCCGTGGAGCGCCCCCACGTCGAGGACCGAGCGGGTCGCGGGGTCCAGGAAGACGGCGCCGCGGGCGTGGGTCGTCATCGAGTAGAAGTGGCCCGTGCTGAAGGCGAGGCTCTCGCCGTCGCCCGTCGTGGCCACGTAGGCCACCTCGTCCCGGCGGAGCTTCGCCTCCCGCAGGGCCGCGTCGTACATCTCCTCGGCGAGCTTGTACGGATCCTTCTGCCGGATCCGCTCGAGCCCCCGCGCGAGCCAGCGGGTGCTGCCCCGCGCAACCTCGAAGAGGGCCACCTTCACGCAGCCCGTCCCCACGTCGATTCCAGCGCTGATGGTCATGGCTTCCTCCTGGGATCAGGCCGCGACGGCGCGGCGGGCGAACTCGGACCCGCCGAGCGCGCCGGTGTAGATCGAGTCCGGGTCGATGTTGATGGTCACGTCCCCGTAGTTCTCCTTCACGAGCTTGCGCAGCTCGAGGACCGCCGCCTCGTTCTTCGCGACGCCTCCGGTGAAGGTGAACTGGTCGCGGATCCCCCCCGAGCGCGAGATGATCGACATCGCGCGGAGGATGATGGCGCGGTGCAGGCCGGCGAGGATGTCCTCGCGCCGGTCCCCCATCGCCAGACGGTCCCGCAGCTCCGCGCCGGCGAAGACCGTGCAGGTCGAGTTGATGCGGAGGGTCTTGTTGGCCTTGAGGGCGAGGGGGCCGAGCTCGTGGAGCCCCATCTTCATCTCGTCGGCCACGTACCCCAGGTAGCGGCCCGTGCCCGCGGCGCACCGGTCGTTCATCTGGAAGTTCTCGACGATCCCGTCCTTGTCCACCTGGATCGACTTGGTGTCCTGCCCGCCGATGTCGAGGACCGTGCGCGTCCCCGCGTACATCATGTGGGCGCCGAGGCCGTGGCACAGGATCTCGGAGCGGATGTGCTCCTTCGGGAAGGGGAGGCGGACGCGGCCGTAGCCGGTCCCCACCACGTAGGTCTCCTCGAGGGGGATCTCGAGGGCGGCCTTGACCGGCCGCTCCACGGCGTCGTCGGGGAGCCCCTTGCCCCCCGCGGCCTTGCCCGCCGGGTGAAGCGTCGCGTCGAGGGCCCTCAGGAACTTCCCCTCCATGGCGCCGGAGGGGGGCCGGTTCTCCACCTCGATGATCGACTTGTCGTAGACGTTGAGCATCACGTCGAAGGAGAGCGCCGCCGCCTTGCAGAGCGGCTCGGCGGCCGACATGAAGCGGGACCCGGCGATGTCCCGGAAGAAGTCCGACTTGCGGCGGACGCCCGGGGCGAAGACCTCGGCCGAGCCGTCCCGGAGCTGCCGGAAGACCTCGCCGAGGGCCTGGCCGAGGGCCTGCTCCTGCCCCTTGAACCGCAGCCCGCCGCTGTGCCGGGTGCTCGTCTCCTCCAGGTCCATCAGCTGCTCGAGGAACTGGACGTGGCGGAAGTTCCGCTCGAGGTCGGCGAGGAACGCGTCGACCTTGCCGGCCAGCGCCGGCACCTTCTCCAGCCCGCGCCGGAAGAGGGTGAAGCGCGCGTCGATGAGGGCCTCCTGCTTGGAGACGGCGGCCGCGGTGTCGTAGTTGGACCGGGAGTTGGTGATCCCGCGCCCGAGGACGTTGCCCTGCTCGTCCATCACCACCGACTTGGTGGTCGTGGAGCCGAGATCGATGCCGATGAAGCACTTCATGGTCGGGTCCTCTCTCAGGCGGCGGACGGGACGGCGCGCCGCTTCTGGTCGATCATCTGGAAGTAGCTCTCGAGGCGGTTCTTCACGTTCGCCGCGGAGAAGTACCGGGGGTCCACGAGGTCGGTCTCGATGAAGGCGCCGGGCTTCCCGGTGCGCTTCTCGATCTCGCGCATGATCATCAGCTGGCCGGCCGAGAAGCTGTTGCAGCTCTTGATGGAGTTGATCAGCAGGCCGTCCGCCTCGTACTCGTTCACGTACTGCTCGAGGAGGGCCACGCGCTGGGGCAGCGAGTGGTTCGTGTAGACCCCGAGGCAGTAGTCGGCGAGGGACTCGAGGGGGTGGTCGGGGTCGTGGCGGAAGCCGCGGTCGTAGAGGCCGCCGACCTTCGTGTAGGACGACGCGACCACGACGGCCCCCTCGTCGCTGAACATCTTCCAGAACTCGCGGAAGCTGGTCCAGTTGGGCGGCCCCTCCACCACGAGCCGGTACTTCTGCTCCTTCATGTCCCCGTCGGGGGTGATGGGGCCGAGGCCGCGGCGCACGCGATCCTCGACCTCCGCGCGGAGCAGCCGGTAGTACTCGGTGGCGTCCTTCGTCCCGCGGAAGGCGGTGAAGATCGGCCCGATGTAGTAGACGCCGCCGAAGTAGGCGTCGATGGGGGCCGGCTTGTGCTTCGCGCTCTCCAGCACCTTGACGAGGTCGTCCTCGGCCTTCGCCGACTCGCGCAGGTACTCCCGGAGCCGGTCGATGTCGAACTTCACCCCCGAGGCCCGCTCGAGGGCCGGGATCACCTCGGTCTTGAGCTGCGCGACGATGTAGTCGCGCATGTTCTTCGTCGGGTGGCCGTCGCCCTGGTAGGGGACGTGGAGCATGACCGTCGGGCACTGGTACTCGGCCCGGAGCAGCTCGAACCACTTCATGAAGGTGAAGCAGCCGGTGTAGGAGAGGAGCAGCAGATCCGGCCTCCCCATCGGCTTGCCGTTGGGGGCCACGTTCCCCTTGGCGATCATTCCCAGGTCGGCCTTCACGGAGGTGCAGACGTCCTCGGAGTGGCCGCGCTTCTCCGCCTCCTGGATGTAGTCCCCCGACAGCTTCTTCATCCCGTTCTGGATCGCGTTGATCTCCGGGAGGTTGTTGAGCATGTCGAAGCACATGATCAGCTCGTTCAGGTTCCCCGGAACGAACGTCGACGCGACCTTCTTGCCGTTGCGGGCCGTGTCGGTGAGGAGATCGTAGTTCCGCGCGATCATCTCCTTCTGCTTGAGCATCGACGCCTCCTTCGCGACCTCCTTCCGGCCGGCGGACGCGGGGCTGGGCGACGGGATCCTGGTGGTCATGGCGTGCTCCAGAGCTTGATGGAATCGGCGAAGGTGCCGGCCTGCTCGCGGACGGGCTGCATCTGCCCGGAGTTCTCCGCGTACTTGAACCCGATGTGCGGCACGTCGACCCGGTCGAGGACGTCCTCCAGCATCGGCCGGTCGAGGAGCGCCGGGTCGCAGAAGCTGGGGGCGGCGAAGATGACCCCCTCGGCCCGGTTGCCGCGGACGGAGTCGACGAGGAACTTCCCCTTCTCCGCCAGCTTCGGCTGGTACTTGGCCGAGGTCTCGGCGGAGCGGTGGAGGAAGGCGGCCGAGAGGGCCTGGATCGGATCGCCCGAGGTCGGGACCTCGTCGAGGAGCCAGCGGTTGACGAGCATGAAGTCGTCGTCCACCACGTAGCAGCCCGACAGCTCGATGGCCTTGATGAGGTTGAGGGGCGGCTGCTCGCAGAAGAGGCCGTTCATCACGATGCGGGTGTTGTCCCGCCGCTGGCGAGGCTCGGCCCGGGCCGCGGCGAGCCAGGCCCGCAGCAGCTCGTTGTGCTCCTCGACCGGCAGCACCATGCCGGCGCGCATCAGGAGGTAGACCTCCGAGGTCGGCGCGGACCAGGGGGCCTCCGCCCGGAGCGCGTAGACCTCCCGGGTCAGCCGGCGGTTCTCGTTGTAGACCGCGATCGACGCCCGCAGCGCCTCGTCGGTGATCGGCCGGCCGGCCAGCTGCTCGAGCCCCTCCTTGAGCTCCTTCAGCTCGTGGACGTAGTACTCGCCGCCGACGCCGTCCTCGTAGTTCTGCGGCACGTCGAAGTAGCGGACCCAGACCTTCGGGAACCGGAGCTTCCAGATCCCGGAGAGGTTCCGGATGACGTCGCAGATGGAGGGGAAGAGGAAGCCCGAGACGAAGTCCAGGCGTCCCGTCACCCCCAGCTCCAGCGTCGAGCGCGGGATCCGGCAGATGTAGCTCTGGTAGTACGCGTCGCCGTGGATGACCTCCAGATCCTCCCCGCCGCCGAGGATGCCGAGCGGCAGCATCCCGGCCGCGTGGATGATCTCGCGCGGCACGTAGACCGGCATGTAGGCGACGACGTGGCGGCCCGGCTGGGCCTCCTTCCAGCTCCGCGCCGCGGTGAACTGCAGGTCATCGAAGAGCGCCTGGCAGCGCGCCACGATCGCCGCGGTGGTCTTGTTCGAGTCGATCATGTCAGCGGTCCTCCCAACGTGCGGGGCGCTTCTCGATGAAGGCGCCGAGCCCCTCGACGGCGTCCCGTGTGGTCATCAGCTCCCTGGCGTACAGCTCCTCGAAGGCGGCCAGCTTCCCGCGCACCCGCTGGACCAGGTCCCCGCGCGCGGCGACGGCGGCCAGGCGCAGGGTGGCGGCGGAGTGCTTCGCGGCGTGCGCGTCGAACCAGGCGAGGGCAGCCGCCTCGGGGTCCTCGGCCAGGGCGGAGACCAGGCCGATCCGCAGGGCCTCCCGGCCGTCGATCGAGCGCCCCGACAGGAGCAGCTCCTCGGCGGCCGCCCGGCTCACCCGCTCGGGGAGGAGCGCCGAGGCGGCGGGGGGGAAGACGCCCAGGACGATCTCGGGCTGCCCCAGCTTCGCGTCGGGGTGGGCGAAGAGCACGTGGCCCGCCATCGCCACCTCGAGCCCCCCGCCGAGGCACTGGCCGCGGATCGCGACCAGGATCGGTACCGGGTGGTCGAGCATCCGGAGCACCAGGGCGTGGAGCGACGAGAGCATCTTCGCGAAGGAGGCCGGCAGGTGCTCCTCGACGCTCGCCCCGAAGCTGAAGTGACTCCCCTCGGCGTCGAGGAGGATGCCGCGCAGCGCGGGGACGCCGTTCGCCGGCCTCGCCGCCTCGAGGAACGCCTGGTCCAGCGCGGCGATCATCTGGGCGTCGACGATGTTGGCCTTGGGCCGGGAGAGGCGCAGGCGCAGCAGCCGCCCGTCGCGCTCCCGCCAGGCCTTGAGGGGAGGGGCCGACATCACCGGCTCCCCTTCCCGGCCGGCAGCAGGCTCTCCACCAGCTCCGGCGTCCAGGGCGCGGCCTTCGCCAGCGCCTGCCGCAGGGCCACGAAGTCGGCCTCCCGGTCCTCCTTCGTCCCCTCGTTGAACGCCCGGAAGCCCGTGCGGGCCTCCGTCATCATGTTGAGCCCGAGCCAGTCGCGGCTGTTCTCCTTGTTGGCGTTCCAGGCCTCGAGCTTCGGCTTGCGGAGCTCCTGGATGGTCTTGGTGGTGCAGTCCGGGAAGGTGAGCAGGAGCCTGGCGCAGAGCTGCTCCACCCGCTCGTCGAGGA
>DATIVK010000136.1:0-36086 GCA_035465955.1 Anaeromyxobacteraceae bacterium
AGGGTGATGGCGAGCCTGCGCGCCGGCGTCAGGGCCTCGCGTCGGGCGCCTTCGCGTAGACCGCGCGGACGAAGCCGGCGAAGTAGTTCCACGCCGACCAGACCGAGAAGACGAGCGACACGTAGAGGAGCCACGTGCCGACGCGGTTCGTGTCGAGGTCGAAGGCGAACCAGATGAAGTCGATCGGGTAGGTGTAGTGGAGGAGCAGGAACGCGATGCCGGCGATCTGCAGCGAGGTCTTGTACTTCCCCTCCTGGCCGGCCGCGATGACGATCCCCTCGCTCATGGCGATCGAGCGCAGCCCCGTGACGATGAACTCGCGGGCCATGATCACGATGACGACCCACGCCGCGATCCGGCCGAGGTGCACCAGCATCACGAGCGCCGCCATGACGATCAGCTTGTCCGCGAGCGGATCCAGGAACTTCCCGATGACCGTGACGAGGTTGTTCCGGCGCGCCACCCAGCCGTCGAGGAAGTCGGTCGCCCCCGTCACCGTGAAGAGCAGCGCCGCGAGGAAGCTGTCGACGCGCGACTCGTAGAAGGTGAACCAGAGGAAGACCGGGATGAGGGCGATCCGCGCGAGCGTGATCGTGTTGGGGAGGTTGACCGCCTCCTGCCGCAGGGTCCTGCTCAAGCGTGCTCCTCGGCCGCGCCGGGATCGGTGATCGCGCGGCCCTCCCCGGTGAGCTCCACGGCGATCGGCCCCTCGCCCCCGCCGTCGGACAGGAGCGCGAGGCGGGGCGTGAGGTTCCCGGTCCAGCCCACGAGCGCGTCGAGGGGGACCTGCACCGGCTGGTCCGGGGCGACGTCCACCGTGACCGGCTCGCCGCGGCTGACCACCAGGAAGCGGCCGCGCCCCTTCAGGTGGACGAGGTTCAGCTCCGCGTCGAGGCGCGACGGGACGCGGCCGTTCTCGAAGCCGATCCCCTGCTCCAGCCCGAAGACCGCCTCCTCGCGGAAGTAGCCCGACTCGCCGCCGAGGTCGAGCGCGGTGAAGCGGCGCCCGCCGGCGCGCAGGAGGAGCAGGCCGTCGCCGGAGACGCGGCGCATCTGCCCCGCCCCCCCGCCGAACGGCTTCTCGGTGGCCTTCCCGCGGAAGCGCTTCATCTCGAGCGAGAGCTGCAGCGAGCCCTTCTGGGCGAAGAGCCCCTCGAGGCGGCAGAGCGCCACCCCCTTCACCGCCACGACCAGCGTGTCGCCCTGGACGGAGAAGGTCTCGGCGCCGGCGGCGCGGACGAGGTGCGAGTCGACCCACGCGCCGAGGCCGCCGGCCCCGGACGCGACCGGCGCGACCGGCGCGACCGGCGCCTCCGGGGCGGGAGGGGGGGCGGGCGGCGGGGGCGGAGCCGCCTGCGGCGGAGGAGGAGCGGGGCGAGGCGCGGCCTCCGGCCGCCTCACCTCGCCCTTCGCGATCATCTCGTCGCAGCGGGCGGCCATGTGGCCGCTGCCCGCCTTGATGAACCAGCCGCGCGCCTCCGCCGGGTAGCCGGCCTCCAGGTACGCGAGCCCGAGGTAGCCCATCGCCTTGCGGTGCTCCGGGGCCAGGTCGACCGCGATCTCGAGCTGCTTGATCGCCTCGGGGTAGCGGTGGGCCTTGAGGCAGGAGAGCCCGTAGTTGACGCGCGCCGCGGGCTCCACGGGGTTGTCGTCCACCACCCGGTGCCAGACGTCGGCCGCCTCGTCGAAGCGGTTGAGCTTGTGGTACGCCTGCCCGAGCAGCCCGAGCACCTTGGCGTCCTTCGGCCGGAGCTCGCGCGCCCGCTCCAGCGCCGCCCGCGCGCCCTCGGCGTCGCCCCGCCCGAGCAGGTCGGAGCCGCGCCGCAGGTGGAAGAGGAGCTCCTCGTCGAGCCCCTCGACCTCGTCGTCCGCGCCGGGCCGCATCAAGGCGTCACCGCCCGGCCTTGTAGGCGCGGTAGAGGGCCACCACCTTGCGGACGTACTCCCGCGTCTCCGGGATGTTCGGGACCGTCCCGCCCGCCCGCCGCACGGCGTCGGGCCCTGCGTTGTACGCGGCCAGCATGCGGACCATGTCCCCGCCGTACTGGTTGGCCAGCACGCGGAGGTAGCGCGTGCCGCCGTGGATGTTCTGCTCGGGGTCGAAGACGTCGGCGACGTACATCTCCCGCGCCGTCCCCGGCATGAGCTGCATCAGCCCCGCCGCCCCCTTCTCGGAGACGGCCCGCGGGTCGAAGTTGGACTCGACGGCGATGACCGCGAGGATCAGCGCCTCGGGGAGGTTGTTGTTGGCGGCCGCCTCGCGGACCGCGCCGACCCAGGGCGACCCCGAGGAGACGGCCGTGATCGGCCGGCTGCGGACCGCCGGCGCGGAGCTGCGGTAGACGCCCGCGACGTCGTTGGCCCGCGTCACCCGCCGGAAGCGCCCGTCGCTCGGGGCGTTCGAGAAGTGGAGGACGCCGTCGGCGTCGACGTAGGAGTAGAGGTCGCCCGCCTGCGCGAGCAGGGGGGCGGTCGCCAGCAGCGCGGCTGCGAGCCGGAGCGTCGACCACCGGGACATCTTCAGGGAAAGCTAACAGGGGCGGCGGGTTGACGACAACTTTCCTGCGCACCGTGTGCTACATGATGGGCCCCATGTCTGCGCTCAATCCTCGCGAGAAGGTCGACTTCCTTGTCCTCGGCGGTGGAGCCGCCGGACTCTCGTTCGCCCTGCATGCCGCGGATCACGGCTCGGTGCTCGTGCTCACCAAGCGGCAGCGCTTCGAGGGCTCGACCCATTACGCCCAGGGAGGGGTCGCGTCCGTCCTGGGTCCCGACGACAACTTCGACCTCCACATCCAGGACACGCTGGTGGCCGGCGCCGGGCTCTGCCGGCGCGACGCGGTCGACGTCACCGTGCGGGAAGGGCCCGACCGGATCCGCTGGCTCCAGTCGCTCGGCATCGAGCTGGACCGCGAGGGGCCGGATCAGCTGCACCTCACCCGTGAGGGGGGCCACTCGCGGAGACGGGTCGCGCACGCCAAGGACGCCTCGGGGCGTGAGGTGGAGCGGACCCTGCTCGCCGCCGCGGAGGCGAAGGGCATCCGCATCGTCGAGGACGTGGTGGCGATCGACGTCATCACGACCGGCAAGCTCGGCCTCGCGGGGCCCAACGCGGCCCTCGGCGCCTACCTGCTCGACCGGAACACCGGCGACATCTCCACCGTCGAGGCCCGCTTCACCGTCCTCGCCACCGGCGGCGGCGGGAAGGTCTACCTGTACACCTCCAACCCGGACGTGGCGACGGGCGACGGCGTGGCGATGGGGTTCCGCGCGGGCGCGGCCATCGCCAACATGGAGTTCTACCAGTTCCACCCCACCTGCCTCTTCCACCCGCAGGCCAAGAGCTTCCTCATCTCCGAGGCGCTCCGCGGCGAGGGCGGCATCCTGCGCAACGCCGCGGGCGAGGCCTTCATGGCCCGCTACGACGCGCGCAAGGAGCTGGCGCCGCGCGACATCGTGGCGCGCGCCATCGACGCCGAGACCAAGCGCCGCGGCGACGACTGCGCCTACCTCGACATGAGCCACCTGCCGAAGGGGTTCCTGCTCGAGCACTTCCCGAACATCTACGCCACGTGCAAGGAGTTCGGGATCGACATGGCGGTCCAGCCCATCCCCGTCGTGCCGGCGGCCCACTACATGTGCGGCGGCGTCCTCACCGACCTCCAGGGGCGGACCAGCATCCCGCGCCTCTTCGCGGCCGGGGAGACCTCGTGCACGGGGCTCCACGGCGCCAACCGGCTCGCCTCCAACTCGCTCCTCGAGGCGCTCGTCTTCGGGCGCCGCGCCGCGCTGCGCGCGATCGAGGACCTCGGCCAGGTCCCGGCGACCCCCTACCCGATCCCCGACTGGAACGTCGGCTCCGCCCTCGACCCCGAGGAGGGCGTGGTGGTCGCGCACAACTGGGACGAGGTCCGGCGGGTCATGTGGAACTACGTCGGCATCGTCCGGACCGAGAAGCGGCTCGAGCGGGCCCGGACGCGGATCCGGATGCTCCGGAACGAGATCCGCGACTACTACTGGCAGTACAAGCTGACGCCGGACCTCGTCGAGCTGCGCAACCTCGCGGACGTCGGGATGCTGGTCGTCGAGTGCGCGCTGCGCCGCAAGGAGTCCCGCGGCCTCCACTACCTGCTCGACCACCCGAAGCCCGACGACAAGTGGCTGAAGGACACGGTCGTCGCGCGCGGCGACGTGGAGTGATCGTGCGCCCTCCCCTCTCCCTCACCGAGGGAGAGGGCCAGGGTGAGGGAGCAGGCGCGCCGGCCTACTCGACCTTGCGCGGTGCCGGCGTAGGCTGCGACCCCGGCGTGTAGGTGAGCAGCATCTCGCCGAGCGCGCTCGAGACGCGGAGGAACCCGGGGAGCGGCGCCGTCCCCTCGGCCGCGAGCGGGAAGCGGAGCAGGTAGGCCGTGTCGAAGGGGCCGCCCATCGGGAAGAGCTGGTCGAACGTGGCCGTCCGCCCGATCGCCGTCGCGCGGGGCGCGACGGCCTCGCCGCCCCCCACGTCGTACTCGACCCGCCAGATGCTCTCCGGGGCGTCGAGATCGTTCCACTTCCGGTCCTCCGTGTAGAGGAACAGGACGAAGTCGTCCCACTTCGCCGCCTCGGCCCGCTCCTCCGCGAGCTTCGCGTCGAGCTCCGCCTGGGTCCAGGAGAGCCACTGGGCCACCCGCCGGGCGCGCTCCTCGCGCACCTCGCGCGTGAGCCGCACGGCCCACAGGGACGCGCGGTGCTCGAAGCCGTCGTAGAGGTCGGCGAAGCGCGTGGCGCGGTCGCGCGCCTCCGGCCAGGCCCCCTGGTCGATCTCCGGCTCCGGCGCGTGGGGGAGCATCCCGCAGCCCGCGAGGAGCGCGACCGCGGCGAGCGCGGCGGAGATCGGCCGGGCGATCATGCGATGAAGTCCTTCCGCTCGAAGAGCGCCTGCAGGGGGACGCCCTGCGCCTCGATCGCCTCCCGACCCCCCTCGGCGCGGTCCACGAGCGCCAGGCAGGCGACGGGGACGAGGTTCTCGGCGCGGCAGCGCTCGATCGCCTTGAGCGCGCTCCCGCCGGTGGTGACGACGTCCTCGAGGACGACCACGCGGCTGCCGTCCGGGATCGTCTTCCGCCCCTCGATCCACTGGCCGGTGCCGTGCCCCTTCGGCTCCTTGCGCACGATGAACGCGTCGACCGGCGAGCCCTCCAGGAAGCTGGTGAGCGCGATGGCGCTCGCGATCGGATCGGCGCCGAGCGTGAGGCCGCCGACGCCGCGGACGAGGGGCTGGATCCGGCGGACGCGGTCGAGAAGCAGCCGCCCGATCAGGACGTGCCCCTCCGCCGTGAGCGCGGTCCGCTTGCAGTCGATGTAGAAGTCGCTCTCGCGCCCCGAGGCGAGGACCACCTTGCGGCGCTCGAAGGAGAGCGTCCGCAGGATCTCGAGGAGGCGGCTCCGATCGGCTTCCAGGCTCATTCGTTCAGTCCTCGTCGAGCTTGAGGTGCGGCAGCAGGGCGGCCACGTAGCGGGCCTGCTCGACGATCGCCCGGCGGCCTTCGGGTGGCAAGTGGTCCCACGACTCGAACGCGAGCGCGAGGTCCGCGTTCACGTCGTACATGCCCGCGGCGAGCTCCTCCGCGAGCTGCTCGGGCGTGATCTCGACGGTCTCCGGCACGCCCTCCGCGCGGCCGCGCGGCGGCGGCTCCCCGCGCAGCCAGGCGAGGAAGGCCTCCCGCTGGCCGGCGTCGACCGGGGCCCGCGCGCGCGCCTCGCCGATCAGCTCGTCGGCCCAGGCCACCGACCGGACCTCGGCGAGCCTCGCGCGGAGCGCGTCGAGCGCCGCGCCGTCGAGCGGCTCGTGGATCAGGGCCTCGCAGAGCGCGATGGCCCAGGCGTCCTCGTCGCCCAGCTCGGGGTGGACGCGCGCGAGCACCCGCTCGCGGAGGAGGCAGCGGAGCGCCTCGACCCGGCGGAAGCCCGACACGAGCTGGTAGCGCGGCCCGCCGGGGCCCGCCCCCGGCAGCGGGCGGAGCTCGACGGGGACCAGCTGGCCGAGCCGCCCCAGGGACGCGGCCAGCGCCGACACGTCCCCCTCCTCCCGGAGGCGGAAGGTGGCGTCGTCGGCGATCTCGTCGAGCTGAACGTAGACCACGGCGCCCGTCGGCTGACGAGGCGCCGTGGTGCGAGGCTCGAGCTCCACGAGGGGAGGCCGCGAGGCGCTACTTGCGCTTCACGACGACCTTCTTCTTGACCGCGCCCATGGCGACGGGCGCCGGGGGAGCCGGAGGCCGCGGCGGGGCAGCGGGGATCTTCTCCTCGACCTTCTTCACCTCGGGCTTGGCCACGGGGCGCGCGGGGATCGAGGTGGGCCGGGCGGGGAGCGCGGGGCGCGCCGGAGCGGCGGCCGGGCGCGCGACGACGGCCGGACGAGCCGGGCGCTCGCCACCGACGTCCACCTCGCCCATGTCGACGCGGCCGCGGAAGCTGGCGCCGTCGACGATGATGACGCGGGGAGCGTTGATGTCGCCGATCATCCGCCCTTCGCGGGTGATCTCGATGCTCTCGCTGGCCGTCACGTTGCCGACGACCACCCCCGAGATCACGCAGTTGCGGACCTGGACCTCGGCCTTGACGATGCCCGTGGGCTCGACGACGAGGGTCTTGGTGAGGGTGACGGTGCCCTCGACGCGGCCGCGGACCGTGAGGTCCTCGTCGCCCGAGAGGCTGCCGTTGATGAGGATCGACTCGCCGATGATGGTGCTGCCGTCGAGGGTGGCCACGGCCTACTTGCCCCGCCCTTCCTTGACGTCCATGTCGACGTTGCCCTTGAAGATGGCGCCGTCGGCGATGAGGATGCGCGGCGCGCGGATGTCGCCGACGACCTTGCAGTCCGTCTTCAGCTCGACCTTGTCGCTCGCGCCGATGTTGCCGGTCACCTGGCCGGAGACCTCGACGTTCGCCGTCTCGATGTCGGCCTCGATCACGCCCGAGCTCTCGACGAAGAGGCTCTCCTTCAGGCTGATCTTGCCCTTCACCGTGCCCTGGATCACCAGGTCCTCGTCACCGGAGATCTCTCCGTCGATGACGATCGAGCTGCCGATCACCGTCTGTGCGCCGCCGCGCGACGCCGAAACCTTTTCGATCGCTGCCATCTAGATGTCCTCCGGGAGCTTAACTTCCATCTCGATGTAGCCCTTGAACCGCGCGCCGTCCTCGATGACGACGCGGGGGGCCCTGATGTCTCCAACCACCGCCGCGGACGAGGAGATGGTGACGCGATCTCCCGCGACGATGTCGCCGCTCATCTGGCCGTGGACCACGAGGTCCGTCAGCTCGACGTCGGCGAGCACGCGACCACCCTGCTCGATGGTCAGCCCGTCCTTGAGCGAGACGGTGCCCTCGATCTGGCCCTCCACGACGACGTCGCCGGAGCCCGACAGATTTCCTCTGACCACGGTGCCGCGCCCGATGATGCCGCTGGTATCAGCCATTTTTTCCTTCCTAGAAGAGGCGTGCGGCAGGATAGAAGCCCGCTCCCGCGAACGTCAACGCATTTCACCGCGCGCGGCGTCGTCGTGGCGTGTGAGCCACGCGCAGGCCTCGCCGATCGGATGTGTGCGATCCCGCTCGTTGAAGATCTCGTGTCGGAACCCGTCGTACACGACGAGCCGCTTGTCGGTCGAACCGGCCGCCTCGACGAAGCGCCGGGTCGCGTCGAGATCCGCGAGTGAGTCCGCGCCCGCCGCCAGGACGAGCAGGGGCGCCCGGAACGCCGGCGCCCGGACGGGCGCCTCCGCCAGCGCCTTCTTCACCTCCTCGAACCAGCGCGGTGTGGTCGCGCGGCCGTAGAGGTGGTCGCGCGCCGTCCATCCCTGGAGCTCCTCGTCCGAGGTCAGGGCGTCGAAGCCGATGCCGGCCGCGACCGGCAGCCAGGGGACGACCTTCCCGACGACCCGGGCCGCGAGCGCCTTCAGCAGCGGCGGCCGCGTGGCGAAGCCGAAGAACGGGGAGGAGAGGACGAAGCCCGAGACGTCGTGCTCCCGCCCGGTGGCCCAGCGCGCCGCGATGAGCCCGCCCTGGCTGTGGGCGACGACGAAGCGCCGGCGGTCCGGGTGCTCCTGCCGGAGCTTCTCGTAGAAGACGTCGAAGTCCGACACGTAGTCGTCGAACGCGTCGACGTACCAGCGGCGACCGTCCGACTGGCCGTGCCCGCGCAGGTCCACGAGCGCGGCCTCGAACCCCTCCCGGACCAGCGCCGAGACGAGCGCGGGGTAGCGCCCCGAGTGATCCGCCGCGCCGTGGAGCACGATCACCGTCGCGCGCGGGGAGCGCGGGACGTACCGCTGCCAGAAGAGCCGGAGGTGGTCGCGCGCATGGAGGAACCCCTCCTGGTGCTCCGCGCGATCGGGTGCCGGGAAGGTGGGGATGCTCATCCGCGCCGGACGCTAGGGCCGGGGGGCAGCGGAGTCAAGGCGAGGCCGGCGCCGCCGCGGCCTCGACGCCGCGCAGCTTGCGCTCGATCACCGCCCGCAGGCGGCTCGCCTCGGCGGGGCTCTGCTCGGCGAGGCAGCGGAGCGCGCGGCGCCAGGCCCCCTCGGCGTCGCCCGGGCGCCGCCCTGCGCGGTACGCGTCCGCGAGGTGGTCGAGGATCACGGCGTCGGGGCCGGCGAGCCGCGCCGCCCGCTCCAGGAGCTCGGTGGCGCGGGCGTAGTCCCCGCGCCGGAACGCGATCCAGCCGAGCGAGTCGAGGAAGCCCGCCGAGCGGGGGCGCTGCTCGAGCGCGCGGCGGACGAGCGACTCGGCCTCGTCGAGCCGCTCCCCCCGCTCCGCGAGGGAGTAGCCGATGAAGTTCATCGCGCCGGCGTTGTCGGGGTCGATGACGAGGATGGACCGCATCTGGGCGAGGGCCGCGTCCGGGTTCCCGTCGCGCTCGTACGCCGAGCCGAGCGCGTACAGCAGCTCGACGTCGCGCGGCCGGCGCTGCGCGGCGCGGGAGAGCGCCTCGACCGCCTCCGCCGGCCGGCCGGCCCAGTCGAGGGCCTCGCCGAGGGCCTCGAGCAGGTCGTTCTCCTCCCCGTCCCCCTCGCCCGACGCGGGGGCGGTCCGATCGGCGAGCGCGCGCTGGAGGAGCGTCACGGCCTCGGGCGCCCGCCCGGCGCGCTGGAGGACCCACGCGCGGCGCACCAGCAGCCGCGCGTCGGCCGGGTGGGCCGACAGCGCCGGCTCGAGCGCCCGCTCGGCCTCGGCGTGGCGCCCGTCGCGCGAGAGCGCGCTCGCGAGCGCGTCACGCGCGAGGAGGTAGAGCTCCCCGGCGTCCGCCGGCACGCCGCGCAGCGCGGCGGCGGCCTCGCGGAAGCGGTGCAGTTCCTGGAGCGCGAGCCCCTCGGCGAACCGCACGCGCGGCCGCGGCCCCGCGTCGGCCTCCGCGCCCTTCGCGGCCGCCAGCCCCTCCTCGGCCCAGCCCGCGTCGATCCAGGCGAGCGCCATCCGGAGCCCGGCGTCCGCGGGGTCGTTCGCCGAGCGCCGCAGCCGGGCGAACCACTCCCGCGCGCCCTGGAGATCGTCGCCCCGCAGCGCGAGCCGGCCCAGCGAGAGCAGCGCCTCCTCGTCGTCGGGATCGAACCGCAGCAGCGCCACGAGGTCGTCGCGCGCCTCGGGGAGGCGGCGGAGCGCCTCGTGGACGCGCGCCAGGCGGCGCCGCGCGTCGGCGTCGGTCGGATCGGCCTGGAGGGAGCGCAGCAGCCAGCGCTCGGCGCCGGTCAGGTCGCCCCGCTCCTCGTGGAGCATCCCGACGAGCCGGAACCCCTCCCCTTCCCCCGGCAGCCGCCCGGAGAGCTCCTCGAAGATCGCGAGCGCGCCCTTCTCGTCGCCCGTCGCGAGCCGCACCTCGCCGAGGAGCCGCCAGGGGAGCGGATCGACCGGGACGCCGCGCGCCGCGAGGGCCCGCTGGACGCCGAGCGCGGCCTCGAGGGCCGCCGAGGCCTCCCGGACGTCGCCGCGCGCGGCGCGGAGCCGGCCGATCACGCCGTACGCGTCCGCGGCGGCGCGCGTGCCCGCCCCGAGCGCGATCGCCTCCCGCGCCCGCTCCTCCGCCTCCTCCGCCTGGCCGGCGCGCGAGAGCGCCTCGGCCAGCGCGACGCGGATCTCGGGGCTCTGCGGGTCGTGCGCGGCCGCCAGCCGCAGCGCCGCGACGGCCCCGTCCCGGTCCCCCTGCATCTCCAGCAGGCGCGCCGAGAGGTAGTGGGCGATGGCTCGGGAAGAGACGATCCGTGGGGCCCGCGCCTCCGCCTGGGCCGTCGGCGCGTCCGTCGGCCGGGCGGCGGGCGCCCCCCCTCCCGGGGACGGCGGCGCCCCCGCCGCCGCGCCGTTCCGGGCGAGCAGGGAGGCTGCGAGGAGGAGGGCCCACGTCATCGTAGGGAAGTCTAACGGCGAGGCGTGCTAATGGAAATCCATGCCCCTCCACGCCTACCTCGTCGGCGCGGTCCAGATGACCTCCACCGCCGACCGCGCGAAGAACCTCGACACCGCACTCCGGCTCGTCAACGAGGCGGCCGACCTCGGCGCCAAGCTCGTCGGGCTCCCGGAGAACTTCATCTTCATGGGGCCCGAGGAGCAGCGGCAGGCGACGGCCGAGACCCTCGAGGGGCCCACGCTCTCCGCCGTCCGCGAGGTCGCGCGGAGGCGGGGCATCTACGTCGTCGCCGGCTCCATCGCCGAGCGGGTCGACGTGCCGGGGAAGACGGCCAACACGAGCGCGCTCATCGGCGACGACGGCTCGATCCTGGCGGCCTACCGGAAGATCCACCTCTTCGACGTCAACATCCCCGACGGCGCCCGCTACGCCGAGTCCGAGGTGGTGCTCCCCGGCGACAAGGCCATCCTCGCGCCGACGCCGCTCGGGCGGATCGGCCTCACGATCTGCTACGACCTGCGCTTCCCGGAGCTCTACCGGAAGCTGGCCTCGCTGGGGGCCGAGATCCTCACCCTCCCCGCCGCCTTCACCCTCTTCACCGGCAAGGACCACTGGGAGGTGCTGGTGCGGGCGCGGGCCATCGAGAACCTGGCCTACGTGATGGCCCCGGCGCAGGTGGGGCGCCACTCCTCGACGCGCCAGACGTTCGGGAACGCGATGATCGTGGACCCGTGGGGCGTGGTGCTCGCGCGCTGCGCGGACGGCGAGGGGGTCTGCGTCGCCCCCTTCCGGCGCGAGCGGCTCGAACGCTGCCGCCGGGAGATCCCGGCGCTCAACCACCGCAAGATGGGCTGAGCTCGGCCATCCCTCTCCCCCACCGGGGGAGCGCAAGGGCCAGGGTGAGGGGGCGCGTCAAAACACCAGACGGAGCCCCCCCGCCATCGTCAGCTTCTCGTCGGACAGGTTCCAGCTCCGCGTCGAGCCGAAGTCGTCCACGCGGCTCCGCTCCACCTCGAAGAAGAGCCACGTCTGGTTGACGCCCGAGTCGGCGTCCAGCTCGCGGCCCAGCATCGGATCGACGAAGTTGAGGAGCAGCCCGACGCCGCCGGCGACGCTCCAGCCGTTGGTCGCCCCCTTCTCCGTGACGCTGCCGGCGCCGTCGGTCACGAGCCAGTGGTAGCGCTCGAGCGCGACGCGCCCGTAGACGTCGAGCGGGATGGGCCAGCGGTCGGCCACGCCGTCGACGCGGACCGTGAGCGCGAGCGTCGCGGGGATGATGCTGAAGGTCGTGTTGTCACCGGAGGCGACCCACGCGCCCGTCGCGGGATCCCGGTACTGCCCCTTCCCCTTGGCGCGGAACCAGCCCGTCCCGGCCCCCGCGTCCACCTGCACGAACCGGTCGAGGAGCGTCCAGGAGGCGAGGGCCCTGGGGAACCAGCCCCGCTTCGTCCCGAAGGCGTCGGCGTAGGGCGTCTTCGCGCCGCCGAACTCCGAGTCGATGTCCGGCCGGTAGTTGGCGACGCGCAGCTCGAACGTGCCCCACTTCGGCGAGTCGGCGGCCGCGGCGAGCGGCAGGAGGAGCGCGGCGACGGAGAGGGCGCGGAGCGCGTTCACGGGCGCCTCCGGAGGCGAAGGAGGGCGGCGGCGCCGAGCAGCGCCGCGAGGCCGGCGGGCCCCGAGGCGCAGCCGCCCGAGTCGCGTCCGCCCGAGTCCTTGTAGAGGCGCCAGGCGTCCTCCACCTGCTCCGGCGTCCCCTGCACCCAGTCGGCGTCGGCGCTCACGTTCCGCTCCTCCGAGAGGGCCCCGGCGGTGACGTTGTAGGTGCGGCCGTTGACGAGCCCCTCGATCCGCGCCTTCTCGCCGACCGACACCTCCTTCGAGTAATGCCACAGGGGGTCCGCCGTCGTGTCGACCGCCCGCGCCGCGGCGATCCAGGTCACCGCCGCGGGGACGCCCGCCGCCGCGTCCGCCGCGGCGGGCGTGATCGCCACGTTGAGGGCGCCGTCGCCCGCCGTGACCGACGTGATGGTCGGCTTACCGGGGGGGATGACCAGCAGGCGGAGGGACCCCTTCGCGTAGGCCTTCACGTTCGAGGAGTCGTCCCTCCAGACGACGCAGACGTAGAGCGTCTTGTCGTTGTCCGCGCAGGTGTAGCCGGCCGCCGTGACGAGGTCGGCCATCTTCACCGGCTGCGCCGTGACGGAGGTGCCCGTGGGTGCGAGGAGGGTGGCGACGAGGCCGGCCGTGGCGGCCGAGCCGTCCCCCGCGACGTAGCAGGGGGGGAAGGACCCGGAGGTGGTCTTGTCCTGGTTCGCCGAGTGGACCTCGTACTTCCCGGTCCCCGACACGAAGGCCCCGGTCGTCTGCTCGCTCACCTTCCACGAGAGGTCGACCGTGTTGGTCGACTGGCAGGCGGCCTTGTTGATGGTGCCCGCGGTGTAGCCGTCGAACAGGATCTGGCCGGCGCTCTGCGACCGCGCGGCGGCCGGGGAGAGCGCGAGGAGGAGTGCGAGCAGGCGGCGCATGGCGTCCGGGATTGTGCAAGCGCCCTGCCGGTGAAGCAAGGCGGCAACCCCCCGTACGCAGGGTCGAAACCGAGGGGGGAGGCGTGCGCGGCGGGGCGCGCCGGACACTTTGGCAACGGAGGGCGCGCCGGCCGGCCGGCGCCCTGACAAACTGTCAGCGCTTCGCGTGGCGGCTGGCGAGCAGCAGCCCGACCCGGACGAGGTTCGCGGCGCCGCCCGTCCGGAGGTTGTCGCCGACGGCGAAGAGGTCGAGCCCGTGCTCCTGCGTGCGGTCCTCGCGGACACGCCCCACGAGGACGGCGTCATCGTTCACGGCGAGCATCGGCATGGGGTAGACCCCCTGCGCGGGATCGTCGAGGACCTTCACGCCGGGCGCCTTGCGCAGGGCCTCCCGCGCCCCATCGGCGCCGAGCGGCCGCTCCGTCCGGAGGTTGAGGGCCAGGGAGTGGCCGTAGAAGACCGGGACGCGGATCGCCGTCGCCTGGATCGGGAGGTCGCCGGCGCCGAGGATCGTCCGGGTCTCGCGGACGATCTTCTGCTCGCCGGTGGCCGTGCCGTCCTCGGTGAACGGGCCGACCTGCGGCAGCACGTTGAAGGCGATCCGGTGCGGGAAGGCGCCGGGGGCGTCCGGCTCGCGCCCGTTCATGAGCGCCGCCACCTCCCCCTCGAGCTGCGCGACCCCCCGCTGCCCCGAGCCGCTCACCGACTGGAGCGCCGTCACGTGGACGCGCGCGAGGCCGGCCGCGGCGCGCAGCGGGGCGAGGAGGTGGGCGAGCAGGATCGCGACCGAGTTGGGGTTCGCGACGATCCCCCCGGGCGGCGCGACGTCGAGGGCGCCCGGGTTCACGTCCGCGACGACGAGCGGCACGCCCGCGTCGGCGCGGAAGGCGTCGGAGTCGTCGACGACGAGGCACCCCTCCTCGCGGGCCTGCGCCGCGAGGCGGCGCGAGGCCTCCCGCGGCGTCGCGAGGAGCGCCACGTCGCAGCCCCGGAAGGCGCCCGCCCTCACCTCGCCGACGCGGTGCGGCTCGCCCGCGAGCTCCAGCTCCTGCCCCACCGAGCGCGCGGACGCGAGGAGGCGGAGCTCGGCGACCTCGACCTCGAGGTCCTCGAGGACCTGGAGGACGGCGCGGCCGACGGCGCCGGTGGCGCCAGCGAGGGCGATGCGAAGCGGGCGGGTGTGCATTGGGGGCTCCTCCTTGCGGAGGCGCTGTGTAGCAGAACCGGCCCGCGCGCGCTAACGCAGCAGGTCCTCCAGGGCCGCCCGCAGCTCGGGGAAGCGGAAGCGGTAGCCGAGGGCGAGCGCCTTCCCCGGGACGGCCCGCTGGCTCGCGAGGACGACCGAGGAGAGCTCGCCGAGCAGCAGCCGGACCGCGAGGTCGGGCACGGTGACGAGGCTCGGCCGGCGGAGCGCGGCGCCGATGGCCGCGGCGAGGTCGCGGTTCCGCGCGGGGTGCGGGGCGCAGGCGTTGAGCGGCCCGTCGACGCGCGCGTCCTCGAGCGCCCACAGGACGAGCCCCACCTCGTCGGCGAGGTGGATCCAGGGCTTCCAGGCGGCGGGGCTCCCCACCGGGCCGCCCGCGAGGAGCCGGAAGGGCTTCACCAGCTCCCCGAGCGCGCCGCCCGCCGGCGCGAGGACCATCCCGGTCCGGAGGAGGACGACGCGGGCGCGGCCGCGGGCGGGCGCCGCGGCCGCCTCCCAGCGCTGCGTCACCCCCGCGAGGAAGTCGTCCCCCGGCCCGGACGACTCGTCGAGCGGCTCGTCGCCGCGCGAGCCGTAGTAGCCGACCGCGCTCCCCTGGACGAGGACCCGCGGACCGCGCGCGGCCAGGAGCCCGGCCACGACGGCGGCGGAGTCGATCCGCGAGGACTCGATGGCGCGCTTGCGGGCGGGGCTCCAGCGCCCGCCGGCCACCGGCTCCCCCGCGAGGTGGACGCACGCGTCGCAGCCGGCGAGCTCCTCGAGCCACGGCCCGGCGCGGGTCGGGTCGCCCACGACGGCGCGCACGCCCTCGGGGAGCCGTCCCCATGCCGGCGCGGCGCGGGTGAGCGCGACGACCTCGTGCCCCCTCGCGAGGAGGGCCGCGCAGAGCGGACGCCCGACGAGCCCGGTGGCCCCGGTGACGAAGACGCGCACGTGAGGAGACTTAAGGAGCGCCCGGGGGCCTGTCAGCCCCCGGCCCGAGGCCGTGGGGGAACTTCACCTCGGCCTCGCTGGCGCGGACGTAGTGGGGCTCCAGGGCGAAGAGGTGCTGCGGGTCGAAGGGCGCCGCGAGGAGCCCCGGCGCCGCGAGGGCCGCGACCGCCGCGGCCGGCGGCGTGTGCACCGCGGTGTCGAGCCGGTCGACCCGGCCCGACAGCGCGGCGGCGAACGGCTCGAACCCCTCGCCGAAGAGGAGCGGCGGCGCGCCGGTCGCCGCGAGCAGGGCGTGCGCGCGCTCGCAGAGCGCGTCGGGGGGGAGGGCGGCGTCGGGCTGGAGCCGCTCGAGGCCGCCCGGCGCGGCCCGGTAGAAGCCGGCGTAGAGCTCCCCCTTCTTCGCGTCGAGGAGCGGGACGAGGACGGCGCCCGCCGGGGCGTCCGGCGCCGCGGCGAGGGCCATGGCGGCGAGGCTCGACACACCGGCGATCGGCCGCCGCTGCGCGTAGGCGAGCCCCTTGAGCGTCGCGAGGCCGATGCGCAGGCCGGTGAAGGAGCCGGGGCCGATGCCGACGGCCCAGCCCTCGACGTCGGCGAGGTTGCGGCCGTGGGCGGCGAGCAGGTCGAGGAGGGCGCCGGGGAGGCGGGCGCTGTGCCCCCCCTGGGCGCCCTTCGCGGGGGCCCGCTCCGCGGCGGCGGCGAGGGCGCGCGGCGGCGCCCCCGGGGCGGCCTCGAGGAGGGCGCAGGAGAGCGTCAGCGAGGCGGAGTCGACGGCGGCGATGAGCATGCGGACGAGGTGCTACCCCATCAGCCGCGCGATGTCGTTGCGGAAGGCGAGGATCATCAGGAGGCCGAGGAGCACGAGCCCGACGTAGGTGGCGACCTCCCGGACGCGCAGCGAGAGCGGGCGGCGCGTCACCTGCTCCACGAGCGCCGCGACGACGTGCCCGCCGTCGAGGACCGGGATCGGCATCAGGTTCATGAGCCCCAGGTTGACGCTCACGAGGGCCATCCAGAAGAAGAGCGTCCCCCACCCCGCCGCGGCCGCGTCCCGCGACTGGTCGAAGAGGGTGATGATCCCGCCGACGGAGCGGTGGCTCAGCTTGCCGGTGGCGATCCCGGCGATGCCGAGCGCCGTGATCCGCGTGATCCGCCAGGTCTCCTGCAGCGCCTCCCGCGCGATCTCGCCGATCCCGCGGGCGTAGCGGACCTTCGCCACCTCGAGCGCGGCGTCGGCGCCGCCCGGGGCGCGCTCGCCGTAGAGCCCGAGGACGAGCCGCGGGACCTTCTCGCCCGTGACCGGATCCCGCCGCAGCTCCTCGCGCGGGACCACGCGCGCGACCCGCCCCCCGGCGAGCCGCAGCTCCAGCGGGACCCCGGCCTTCAGCCCCTGCTCCAGGCCGGCGAGGTCGCGGAACGAGCGGACCGGCCTGCCGTCGAGGGCCGTGATCACGTCGCCGCGGGCCAGCCCCGCCTCCGCGGCCGGGCTCCCCTCGTCCACGCGCGCGACGACCGCCGCGACCACCGGATCGACCGCGAGGACGCTGGGGCCGCCGTCGGCGCACGTCGGGACGCCGGCGAGCCGGACGGTGGCGCGCGCCTCGGGCGGGCCGCGCCGGACCTCGAGATCCACCGGGGCGCAGCCGGCCGACGCGAAGGCCTTCGAGAGCTCGCCGAAGTGCGCGACCGGCCTCCCGGCGACCTTCGTGACCTCGTCGAACGGCGCGACGGGGCCCGCCGTCCCCGGGGCGACGGGGGCGACGATGGCCGCCGGCCAGGTCGCCATGATGCCGAGGACGCCGCGCCGCTCCTGCTCGACGCCGTTGGGGCGCTCCTCCGCCTCGGGCGTCACGGCGACCTCGACGCGGCGCCCGCCCCGCTCCACGAGGAGCCGCAGCGGGACGCCCGGGTGGGTCGAGATGGCGTCCACGAGATCGGCCCACCAGCGCATCGCGACCGCGGGCCGCCCCTCGGCGGCGACCGAGAGGATCCGATCGTCCGGCTGGAGCCCGGCGCGCTCCGCGGCCGAGCCGGGCGCGACGGTCCCGATGGCGGAGGCCGCGGTCCACTCGCCGTTCTGCGCGAGCCCGAGCGCGACGAAGAGCAGGATGGGGAAGGCGAAGTTGGAGGCCGGGCCGGCGACGCCGATGGCGATCCGCTTCCACGGCTGCTGCTCGTAGAAGCCGCGGCCGCGATCCTCCGGCGCGGGATCCTCGCCGGGCACGTCCCCCGCCATCTTCACGTAGCCGCCCAGCGGCAGCGCGGAGATGCGGTACTCGGTCTCGCCCACCGTCCACCAGAGGAGGCGCGGGCCGAAGCCGATCGAGAAGCGCAAGACCTTCACGCCGAGCCACTTCGCGAACAGGAAGTGGCCGAGCTCGTGGACGAAGACGAGCCCGCCGACCACGAGGATGAACGCGCCGATGCCCTGCAAGTCCATTGTTCCTACCTAACCGATCGGCGGCCGGACCGCTTCCGTCCTTCGAAGGGGGTACTCATCGTGACGCGACGCGCCGCTCCGCCTCGGCCCGGCCCCACTCGCTGGCCGCGAGCGCCTGCTCGACCGAGCGGACCGGCTCGGGGACGTGGGCCGCGAGCACCTCGCCGCAGACGGCGGCGATCTCGGTGAAGCCGCAGCGCCCCGCGAGGAAGGCGGCGACCGCCGCCTCGTCGGCGCCCGAGAGGACCGCCGGCGCCGTCCCGCCCCGCTCCAGCGCCCGGTAGGCGAGCGTGAACGCGGGGAAGCGCTCCGCGTCGGGCTCCTCGAAGGAGAGCCGGCCGAGCCGCGCGAGGTCGAGCGGGGGCAGGTCGAGCGGGAGCCGCTCGGGGTGGCCCATCGCGTAGCTGATGGGGCCGCGCATGTCGGGGGTGCCGAGCTGCGCCACCACCGACCCGTCCACGTACTCGACCATCGAGTGCACGACCGAGTCGGGGTGGACCAGGATGTCGATCCGGCTCGGCTCCACGTCGAAGAGCCAGCGCGCCTCGATCACCTCGAGCCCCTTGTTCATCAGCGTCGCCGAGTCGATGGTGATCTTGTCCCCCATCGACCAGTTCGGGTGCTTGAGCGCCCGCGCGGGCGTGACGCCGGCCAGCTCGGCGGCCGGGACGGCGCGGAGCGGCCCGCCGGAGGCGGTGAGGATGAGGCGGCGCACCTCGGCCCGGTTGTGCCCGAGGAGCGACTGGTGGATGGCGGAGTGCTCGCTGTCGACCGGGAGGATCGCGACCCCCTTCGCCGCGGCGCGCGCCATGAGCAGCTCCCCCGCGAGGACCAGCGACTCCTTGTTGGCGAGCCCGACCGGCTTCCCGGCCTCCACCGCGGCGGCGGTCGAGCGCAGCCCCGCGCCGCCGGAGATGGCGGCGAGGACGAAGTCGACGTCGGGGCGGCGCGCCAGCTCGACGGCGCCGTCCTCGCCCGAGAGGAGCTCCACGGACGCGGGGAGGCGCCCGCGGAGCTCGCGGGCGGCGGCCGGGTCGGCGACGGAGACGACGCGGGGCCGGAAGCGGGCGACCTGCTCGGCGAGCCGCGCGCCGTTCCGGCCGGCGGCGAGCCCGACGACCTGGAAGCGGTCGGGGAAGCGTGCGACGACGTCCAGCGCCTGGACGCCGATGGATCCGGTGGACCCCAGGATGGCGACTCTTTTCACGGCCCCGACCCATAGCACGGACACGCGGCGCTTGACCGGCCCTCCGGCGCGTGCATCCTCGGCAGCGGATGCGCTCCGAGAACCTCGCGGTCATGCTGACCGACATGCAGGGCTTCACCGCCGCGACGGCGCGCCAGACGCGCGACGAGAACGCGCG
This sequence comes from Anaeromyxobacteraceae bacterium, assembly GCA_035465955.1. Taxonomy (GTDB): domain Bacteria; phylum Myxococcota; class Myxococcia; order Myxococcales; family Anaeromyxobacteraceae; genus DATIVK01. Next base: position 18,851 of record DATIVK010000136.1, read on the forward strand.
CATGGTGGCGCTCCACGACGCGCTGCTCGCCCCGGTGCTGCGCGTCTTCCACGGCCACCGCGTGAAGAGCATCGGGGACGCCTACCTCGTCCTCTTCTCCTCCTCGACCCGCGCGCTCCTGTGCGGGATGGCGATCCAGGATCGCCTCTGGGACTACAACCGGCGCGTCGAGCCGGACCGCCGGATCGAGGTGCGGATCGCCGTGACGCTCGGCGAGGTCACGCTGGTCCGCTCGGGCGGCACGCTGGACGTCTACGGGGAGGCGGTCAACCTCTCCGCCCGCATCGAGCGCGAGGCGACCGCCGGGGAGATCTGGCTCTCGGAGGCGGCGTGGCTGACCGCCGACCGCGACGAGCTCGCGATCGAGGAGATCGGGAGCCGGACGCTCCGCGGCATCGCCGAGCCGGTCCGGATCTTCCGGGTCTCGCCGGCGACCTCGGGGGCGCCGGGCGTCCCGGTCGACGCGGTCGCGGAGCCGCCCTACGGGAACGCGGCGCTCACCCGGGTGCGCGGCCTGAAGCCGGCGGACCCGGCCGCCCTCTCCGAGGTGTCGACCCCCGAGGCCGGGCTCGACCAGCTCGCGGTCCGGCTGGGGCGCATCCGCGACTCCTTCTTCGTCCGCGCCGCCGTGGTGCTGGGCGCGCTCGCCGCCGCCGCCTGGACCGGCCTCTGGTTCTTCTCCCGCTCGCCGGAGCGGCTCATCGCCCGGGAGCGGTTCGAGGAGGCGGCCGTCCAGATCGACGCGGAGGCGCGCGCGCTCCCCCCCGGCGATCCCCGGATCCTGTGGCTGCGCGGGATGCTCGAGATCGCGCGGGCCGACGCCGGGCGCCCCGTGAACCTCGTCCGCGGCTTCGACGACCTGGCGCGCGCCGCCGCGAGCGACCACTCCGGCGCCCTGGGGCTGCTCGCCGAGCAGGGGCGGGCGGCCACCTGCGAGCGGCGCACCTTCGCCGCGCGCGCGCTCGCGGTGGCGGAGACGAAGGCGGGGATCCCGGCCCTGAAGATCATCTCCGCGAAGGATCCGCCGGCGCCCGAGCCCCCGACCGCGCTCGGCCGCCTCAAGCGCTCCCTCGGCGCCGACGGCTACTGCCACGCGGGCGACGTGGCGCGGCGCGCGCTGGAGCGGCTCGAGGGGAGGCGCTGACGGGCCGTGGAGGACTCCCCTTCCCCCAGAGGGGAAGGGACCCGCTCACCCCTTCGGCACGTTGGACCAGACCAGCTCGAGCTTCCGGTCCTGCTCCCACGCCGCGCAGATGTCGGCCGGGGTGACGGTCGTGCGCTGGAAGAGCCCCGCGACGGAGTGCCTCCTGGGCTCCAGGCCGATGTGCCGGTGGACGCTCTTGAAGCAGTAGTAGACGAACTCGGAGCAGCTGAACCGGTGGAACGCGCGGTAGCTGTCGAAGAGGAAGTCGTAGCCGGACCCGATCTGGCCGAGCGCCGAGTCGTGCGCCGCCGCGACGATCTCGGCCCGCGAGACCTTCTGCCTCGCCGTCAGGCGCCGGTCGATCCCGAGGGCGTCGCCGCTCAACGGGACCAGGGGACGGTTCTCGGCCTCGCGCCCGGCCAGCTCCAGCTCGGCCGGCAGGCGCAGGACGACCAGGTAGTCGCAGCGCACGAAGGTCAGGATGTCCTCGACGTGGACGCCCTTCGCCATCGAGTGGACGACCATCTCGCTGCCGGGCTGGAAGTAGCCGGGGTCCCCGCGGAAGCGATCCTTCTCCTCGTCGGTCGCGTCGCGGAACCTGCCGTCGTCGCCCATGACCTTCAGCCGGCGCGCGGCGATCTCCCGGTCGCGCATGCCGTTCAGCGGCCCGACGTAGAGCGCGGCGTGCGAGAGGTAGCGCCCCGCCCCGCGGGCGCCGCCCGTGCGGCGGATCAGCTCGCCGTCGAGGTAGCCGCGGTAGCCGCGCAGCAGGATGTCGCCCGGCTGGAGGAGCGGGCGCTGGCCGTCCAGGAGCGCGCGGATGTCGCTCCCGGTGATGCGGTAGGTGCCCGGGTCCTCCACCAGGGAGAGGGGCGACGTGAAGAACTTGAGCGTGCCGAGCCAGGCGATGAACCGGTGCGTCAGCCGCTCGAGGAAGCCGCCCGACCCGACCGACGCGGGCAGCGTTCCCTCCCCGTGCCGGTACAGCAGCCCGGCGCTCACCAGGACCAGCCCCGCCAGCGCCCCGAGGGCCCAGGGGACCCGCCGGAGGGCGAGCCCGAAGAGCCCGAGGAGGGCGAAGGGCGCGCTCAGGGCCAGCGCCCACGCGAAGACCCCGTAGAAGGTGAAGAGGAGCCTGCCGACCACCCCCACGACGGCCAGCGCCGCCTTGTCCAACGCTGCCTTCATCGCGCCCTCCTCCGACGGGTGGACCCGGGAGACGCCCGAGCCTCCGCAGGGTACGCGATCCAGAGAGACCGTGGGTGAACGTGCCGACGGGGCGCCCGCGGATCAGCGGTCCCCGCCGCCGTCCTGGTCGGCGCCCCCGGCCGGCTCCACCTTCTCCACCGGCCCCGTGATCCCCGTCGGGATGCGGCCGGGCCGGTGCATCGCGAGCTGGCGGATCGTCGTCCGCTCCTCGAGGTGCTCGCGCACCCTCGCGAGGCCCTGGCGCGAGGCGGCCAGCGGGCGGGGCGCCGGCCGCCGGGCCCAGCCGATCCACGTCACGAGGATCACGAGCGCCTCGGTGCTCCAGACGATCGCCCGGAGGAGGCCGAGCAGCGCGATGGAGGCGCCGGCGAGCGACACGCGGAAGGCCGCCCGGCCCCGCCCCTCGTTCACGCCGGCGGTCTCGATGCTCGCGAGCCCCGAGGCGAACGGCGCGAGGAGGCCGCGCGCGAGCGGGCTGCCCCTCTCCACCCGCTCGAGGTGCCGGCCGCCGTACGGCAGGTCGCCCGCCTCGCGCACGACGCGGTAGAGCGGCGCCAGCTCGGGGAGCCCCTCGAGCGGCCAGGCGCCCATCTGCTCCAGCGCCACCTCGCTGCGGCTCATGGTCAGGTAGACCGGGCGCGACAGCCAGGCCTCGCCGGGCGCCGCCGTCTCCTGGACCGAGCGGAGCGCCTCCATCACCGGGCCGGTGAGCTCGCCCCCCTCGAAGCGGACCTCGGCCTGGTGGATGCCGATCCGGAGCGCGAGGGGGCGGTCGCCGCACGCGACGGGGGTCCGCGCGAAGAGGTCGTGCAGCGCCGCGGCGCAGTGGACGGCGTCGGTCGGGGAGGTGAACGCCAGCAGGAGCGCGTCGTCGGCGGCGCGCAGCCGCCGCCCCTCGAACGCGCCGATCGCCGGCAGCGCCACGGCGTCGTGGTCCGCGAGGATCCTCGCGCGCTCCGCCTCCCCCGCGGGGGCGCGCTCCTCGAAGCCGTCGATCCGGGCGAGCAGGAGCGTGAGGTTGGAGGCCGGCCGCTTGCCCACGAGCACCGCGCCGCCCGTGATGCTCTTGCGGGCGGCCGCGCCGTCGGGCGCGGCGGCCGGGAGGTGCTCGGCGTGCTCCGCCCCCTCGAGCAGGTCCAGGAGCTCCTGGGCGCTCTGGGCCCGCTCCTCGCGATCCTTGCGGGTCGCGAGCGCGACGAAGTCGAGGAGCTTCGGCCACGCGGCGAGCTCGGGCGCGACCGTGGTCGGGCTCGGGACCTTCTGGAAGGCGTGCGCCCGCGTGAGCGACCGCACGTCCGAGGTGTCGAACGGGTGGCGCCCGGTGAGGAGGACGAACGCGAGGATCCCGGCGGCGTAGAGGTCGGCGCGCGCGTCCACGGCCCCGCCGACCGCCTGCTCCGGCGCGAGGTACTCGGGCGTCCCGACCACCACGCCGACGGAGGTCTGGTCGAGGTTCGCCCCCGGCTGGAGGAACTTGGCGATGCCGAAGTCGAGGATCTTGAGGCGCGGGTCCGGCCCGGTCCCGACGAGGAAGAGGTTCTCCGGCTTCAGGTCCCGGTGGACGACGCCCGCCGCGTGGGCCGCGGCGAGCCCCGTGAGCAGCTGCCGCAGCAGGCGGACGGCCCGCTCCGGGGAGAGGCGCCCCTCGCGCTGGAGCAGCGCCCGGAGCGACTCCCCCTCGAGCAGCTCCATCGCGTAGTAGGCGAGGCCGCGGGGATCCTCGCCGAAGTCGAGCACCTCGACGACGTGCTCCGAGCGGAGCTGGACCGCGACGGCCGCCTCGCGCCGGAACCGCTCCCGGTCGTCCTTCCCCTCGCAGCGCTCCGGGTGCAGGACCTTGAGCGCGACCTTCCGCCCGATGTGGACGTGCCGGGCCACGTAGACCGAGCCCATCCCGCCCTCGCCGAGCAGCGACTCGATCCGGTAGCGGTCGTCGACGACGTCGCCCGGGGCGAGCCGGAGCGCGCGGCCGCCGCGGGGCGCGCCGGCGCCCGCCTCGGTCCTGCCGCCCATGGACTTCCCGCGCGCCATGCGAACCGGAGCGTCAGCGCAGGAGGAGCGCGCAGGCGTAGACCCACGGCGCGACGAAGAGCAGGGCGTCGATCCGGTCGAGCACGCCGCCGTGGCCCGGGATCACGTTCCCGGAGTCCTTCACCCCGGCGGCCCGCTTCACCATGGACTCGGAGAGATCGCCGAGCGGCCCGACGACGGAGCCCCCGAGGGCGGCCGCGAGCGCGGTCGACGCGTCGAGCCCCGGCAGGAGGAGCGCCCGCACGAGGAAGGCGCCCACGAGGGCGCCGGCGACGCCGCCCACGGCCCCCTCCCAGCTCTTCTTGGGCGAGATCCGCTCGTAGAGCCGGTGCCTCCCGAACTTCAGCCCCGCGAAGTAGGCGAACGTGTCGTTGCCCCACGTGACGGCGAACGCCATGAGGACCCAGCCGAAGCCGGCCCGGCCGCCGCCGTCGAGCGCGCGCAGCCGCACGACCGTCGCGGCGAGGAGGCCCACCCAGAGCCAGGAGAGCGCGACCGCCCCCGCGCCGCGCGGCAGGTAGGCGAGCTCCTTGCGGCGGAACAGGAAGGCCGCCAGCACCGCCACCGTCGCCCCGGCGAGCGCGAGCGGGGCCCAGGCCGGCAGCAGGCCGTCGCCCGCCGTCGCCGCCGCCAGCGGGATCGCCGCCGCGACCGCGACGCCGAGGGCCTCGGCGACGCCGAGCTCGGCGAACATGAGCACGAGCTCGCTCGCCGCCACGGCCACCCCGACCGCCACGAGGGCGGCGAACGGCCACCCACCGAGCCACGTCAGCCCGACGACGATCGGCACCAGGATCGCCGCCGACGCGACCCTCTCCTGAAGGCTCTTCCAACGCTGTGGGTCCATGCGGTCGCCGGGCTCCGGAGAGGGGGTCAGGGGTCAGGCCGGCCGGCCCCGGTCGGCCAGCTGGGCGCTGGTGAGGCCGAAGCGGCGCTCGCGCCCCTGGAAGTCCTCGATCGCGGCGAGCAGCTCGCGCTCGCCGAAGTCGGGCCAGAGCGCCTCGGTGAACAGGATCTCGGCGTAGGCGGCCTGCCAGAGGAGGAAGTTGGAGATCCGGTGCTCGCCGCTCGTGCGGACCATGAGGTCGAGCTCCGGCAGCCCGGCCGTCCAGAGCGACGCCTCGAGGTCCTCCGCGTCGAGGGCCGCGCCCTTGCGCGCCGCGGCCGCGCGCGCGGCGTGGACCAGCTCCTCGCGCCCGCCGTAGGAGAGCGCGAGCGTCAGGATCATCCCCTGGCCGTGCGCCGTCGCGGCCATCACGCCGGCGATCCGGGCCTGCAGCGCCTCCGGGAGGCGGGCCACGTCTCCGACGACGTTGAACCGGATCCCGTTCCGGAGCATCGTCTCGCGCTCGGCCTCGAGGTAGTCCCCGAGGAGGAGCATCAGGGCGTCGACCTCCTCCTTCGGACGCTGCCAGTTCTGCATCGAAAAGGCGTAGAGCGTCAGCGCGGGGAGGCCGACGCGGCGCGCCTCCTCGGTGACGACGCGGACCGCGAGGGCGCCGGCCCGGTGCCCCTCGACGCGCGGCAGGCCGCGCCCCTCCGCCCAGCGGCCGTTGCCGTCCATGATGATGGCGACGTGGCGCGGGAGGGGGCGGGCGCGGACGCGTTCGCGGACGGCCGCGATGTCGGCGGGGGCGGTCACGCGCGGCTTATAGCACGCTGGAGCCACCTCCCGGGTCAACGACCTACCCCATGCGAGGGATCACGGTTTGACGGGCGTTTTCCCGCGGTCCTAAGCTCAGAGGGTCTATGCCACCCCGCGCGATCGGCCCGTGGATGATCCAGTCCGTCCTCGGCCGGGGCGGGGTGGGGACCGTCTACCGCGCGAAGCACCGGAGGAGCGGCCGCGCCGCCGCGGTGAAGGTGCTGGGGCCGGCGCCCGTGCTCGACGGCAACGCCGCGCGGCGCCTCGCGCGCGAGTACGAGGTCCTGCGCCGGCTCGACCACCCGAACGTCGTCCGCGTCTTCGACACCGGCGTGCACGACGGCTGGTCCTGGCTCGCCATGGAGCTCGTCGAGGGGCTCGATCTCCGGACCTGGCTCTCCCCGACCCTCGACGACGACGAGCCGCTCGTCCGCCTCGACGGCGTCATGGAGCGCGACGCGCCGTCGGCCTCGGGCCCCAGCGTGACGGCGCCGGCCGGCCCCTCGGGATCGAGCGACGGCTCGGCCGTCCCGGGCCCCGACGCCCTGCGGGCGCTCGCGCAGATGCTCGACGAGCCCGACACGCAGCCGGAGCGCGACTTCCACCTGCCCCGCCCGGACACGGGCTCCGGCGCGCCGTGCGCCCGCCTCCCGCTGCCGCCGGAGGCGTCGCTCGTGCTCAACCGCCCCGCGCGCATCCGGCGGCTGACCGCCGCCGTCAGCCAGGTGCTGGCGGCGCTGGGCTACGTCCACCGCCGCGGCCTGGTGCACCGGGACCTCAAGCCGACCAACATCATGGTCGACGACCAGCGGCGCGCGCGCATCATGGACTTCGGGCTCGTGAAGCCGCTCGACTCCGACGAGGCGACGCTGACCGGGACCGGCAAGATCGTCGGGACGTACCGCTACATGTCGCCGGAGCAGGTGCAGGGGAAGCTCGTCGACGAGCGGAGCGACCTCTACAGCCTCGGCGTCATCCTCTACGAGCTCCTCGCCGCCCGCCCACCCTTCATGGCCCGGGATCCGTCGGAGCTCTGGCGCGAGATCCTGAGCGAGCGGCCGCCTCCCCTCGCCTCGGTGAACCCCGAGGCCGATCCCGGCCTCGCCCGCATCACCGACCGGCTGCTGGAGAAGGACCCCGCCCGGCGGTTCCGCTCGGCGGAGGACGTCCTCGCGGCCCTCTCGTGAGGCTCCACTGGCCCCTGTGCGCCCGCGCGCACGAACGCGTCCCTTGACGCCCGGTGCGGTGCATTCGGGTCACCCCGTCGGGTATCATCGTCGCTCCCAGTCGGAGGGACGCCCATGACACGTCGGCTAGCGCTGGCTCTCCTCTTCGGGCTCCTGCTCGTCCCGGTCCACGCGGCCGCGGACGCGCACGCGCAGAAGCCGCGGATCCTGATCGGCCTGATCCCCGAGCTCAACATCTTCAAGCAGAAGGCCCGCTTCCACCTGCTGGGCGAGTATCTGACGCGCAAGGTGGGCGTCCCGGTCGAGTTCACCATCCTCTCCCGCTACGGCAACATCCTGGAGTCCTTCCAGACGGAGCGGATGGACGGGGCCTTCTTCGGCTCCTTCACCGGCGCGCTGGCGCTCGAGAAGCTGGGCGTGATCCCGCTGGCGCGCCCCGTCAACCTCGACGGCTCGTCCACCTACCACGGCCACCTGTTCGTCCGGGCCGACTCCCAGATCCGCAGCGTGAAGCAGCTGCGCGGGAAGCGGATGGCCTTCGTGGACCGGGCCACCACCGCCGGGTACGTCTTCCCGCTCGCGGTCCTGCGCAAGGCGGGGATCGCCGCTCCCGACGGCTTCTTCGGCGAGTACTACTTCACCGGCAGCCACGACGCGGCCATCGCCGCGGTGCTCGACCGGAAGGCGGACGCCGGCGCCGCGAAGCACAGCGTCTACGACCGGATCCGCAAGGAGAACCCGGCCGTCGACCGGGAGCTGTCGATCATCGCCGAGTCCCCGCCGGTCCCGTCGAACGGGCTCTGCGTCCGGCGCGACCTGAACCTGGTGCTCCAGGCCTCCCTGAAGAAGGCGCTCCTCGACCTCGAGCGCGATCCCGACGGGGCGCAGGTCCTCGCGCAGTTCGGCGCGCTCCGCTTCATCGAGACCACCGCCGAGGACTACCGGCCGGTGATCGACCTCGCGCGCGAGGCGGGCATCGACCTCAAGTCGTACGACTACCGGAACCAGTAGCGCGCGAGGGAGGCCGAGGGGAGACCGTGCGCCGCAAGATCGTCCTATCGCTGCTCGGCCTCTTCGCCTGCTCCACGACGGGGGCGGCGCTCGCCGTCCACTACATCTCCTCGACCACCGCCGAGGTGAGGCACCTCACCGACCTCCACCGCATCCAGGAGATGCGGAAGCACCTGGTCATCACCATCCAGGCCTCCCGCTCCGACCTCTACACGGCGCGCGCCCCGCTCGCCCAGCGCGCGGACGTGATCACGGAGAACGTGGCCAACCTCGAGGAGGCGGCGGCGCGCTGCGGCGGGTGCCACCACGCGCCGGCGATCGCGGGGCGGATCGACCGGATCAACGGGCTGATCGGGCAGTACCAGGTGGCCCTCTCCTACTACATGACGGCCTCCGCCAACCGGGGGCGGATCGCGACGCTGGAGGCCGACGCCGCGGCGCTCGGCGACGAGCTCCTCCGGACGACGGAGGACATGGCCTTCGAGGCGTCCCGGCGCGTGGACGAGCTCACCGCGGGCGCGATGCGCCGCTTCGACCAGGCCCGGGTCATCCTGACGATCACCATCGTCGTGACGCTGCTGGCGGCGGCGGGCGTGGCGGTCCGGCTCACCACGTCGATCACCCGCCCCATCGAGGAGCTCGTGCGCGCGACCCGGGCCATCGCGGCCGGGAACCTGGGGTTCTCCATCCCGGTGCGCGAGCGCAACGAGTTCGGGGAGCTGGCCGAGCACTTCAACGCCATGAGCGCGGGGCTGCGGCAGGGCTACGCCGCCCTCCAGGCCGAGATCGAGGAGCGGAAGAACGCCGAGGCGCGCCTGCTCCACGACGCGTTCCACGACGCCCTCACCGGGCTGCCGAACCGCGCGCTCCTCCTCGACCGGCTCCAGCACGTGATCGACGGGGCGAAGCGCCGCCCCGACCAGCGCTTCGCGGTCCTCTTCCTCGACCTCGACCGGTTCAAGGTCATCAACGACACGCTCGGCCACATCGTCGGCGACCACCTCCTCGTCGCCGTGGGGCGGCTGATCGAGGGCTGCCTCCGCCCGGGGGACACCGTCGCGCGGCTCGGCGGCGACGAGTTCGGGGTCATCCTCGACGAGATCTCCGACGCCGACGACACGCTGCTGGTCGCCGAGCGGATCCTGGGGGCGCTCGGGCACAGCCTGGCGATCGACGGCCACGAGGTCTTCGTCACCACGTCCATCGGCGTCGCGCTGGGGCGCCCCGAGCACGAGCGCCCCGAGCAGCTCCTGCGCGACGCCGACATCGCGATGTACCAGGCGAAGCAGAAGGGGAAGGCCTGCGCCGTGGTCTTCGACGCCGCCATGCACGGGGACGTCGTCGATCGGCTGGAGCTCGAGGCCGACCTCCGCAAGGCGGTGGAGCGCTGCGACGAGTTCGTCCTCCACTACCAGCCCATCTTCGCGCTCCCGAGCCGGCGGCTCGTCGGGCTGGAGGCGCTCGTCCGCTGGCGCCACCCTCGGCGCGGCCTGCTGGACGCCACCCGCTTCGTCCCGCTCGCGGAGGAGAGCGGCACGATCGTCCCCCTCGGCGAGTGGGCGGTCCAGACCGCCTGCGCGCAGCTGCAGGCCTGGAAGGCCCGCTCCGCCGTGCTCGGCCAGGTGACGATGAGCATCAACGTCTCGGGGCGGCAGTTCCGCCAGCCGGACGTGGTCGACGCCCTCAAGCGGATCATCCGGCAGGAGGGGGTCGAGCCCCGCCAGCTCGCGGTCGAGATCACGGAGAGCGTGATCATGGACGACGTGACCGCCTCGGCGGCCAAGCTCGCCCAGCTCCGGGATCTGGGGATCCAGATCCACGTGGACGACTTCGGCACCGGCTACTCCTCGCTCAGCTACCTCCACCGCTTCCCGATCACCGCCGTGAAGATCGACCGGACGTTCGTCTCGGGGATCCCCACGCACGCGGAGAGCGAGGAGGTGATCAAGGCGATCGTCTCGATCGCCGAGAGCCTCGGCTTCGACGTCATCGCCGAGGGGGTGGAGGCCGAGGCGCACGCCGAGCGGCTGCAGGCGCTGCGCTGCGGGCTCGGGCAGGGCTACCACCTGGCCCGGCCCATGCCCGCCGACGCCCTCGAGGCGTGGGCCGAGACCCGCGCGAAGGTGCTCGCGGTCGTCGCCTGAGCGTGAAGCTTCCCCACTCCCCCACCGGGGGTCAGGGGGCGGCGCCGCGGGCCTACTTGTACCCCGCCACCCAGTCCTTCCCCGCCCCGAGCGACGCGTGGAGCTCCACCGGGCAGCGGTAGAGCGGCTTCAGCCCGAGCCAGGCGACCCGCTGGATCCCGGTCACGCCGATCACCGCGTTGGCGAGGCAGCGCGGCGTCGCCTCCCGCACGAACCGCTCGAACTCGACGATCGTCGAGGGGTCGAACCGCGCCCCCCCGACGTCGGTGACCACGCGCGCCGACCCGGGCGCGGCGGCCGCGAGCGCGCGCAGCGCCTCGGCGAAGACCGGCGCGTACTCGCCGGGCTTGAGGTTGGACAGGTCGAGGTGGAGGACGGCGACGCCCTTGTGCGTCAGGTGGTTCACGCGGCTCATGGGGCGCGCACTGTAGCACCGCCCCGAAAGGGGGCGCCGTCGACGGATGTACCGCGTAAGCTGGACACGATGTCCGATCTGCCGACCGGCGCCCTCTCCTACCAGGCGGTCGTGGCCGAGTACTTCCTCGGGCTGCGTGGCGCCGGCCTCATGATCTCGCCGCTCGACCAGGAGCTGGTGGCGGAGTGGGAGCGGCGGGGGCTCCCGGTCGCCGTGGTCTGCCGCGGGCTGCGCCACGGCCTGGAGGCGCTCGCCGACCGGAACCCCCCGGGCGCCCCCCTGCCGCGCTCGATCCGGGCGCTCCGCTTCGCCGTCGAGGACGAGTGGCACGCCTACCGGCGCGATCGGGTCGGCGACTCCCCTCCCCCGCCGGCGGCGGAGGCGGCCGCGAGCGCGCGGCTCGACGCGGCGCGAGCGCTGCTGGAGGAGGCGGGCCGGGCCGCGCCGGAGCCGCACCGGGAGGGCTACCGCGAGGCCTGGCGAGCCCTCGCGCGGGGAGGCGAGGGGCACGGGGATCCGCTCGCCCGGGTCGAGGCGGCGATCGCCGCGGCCGATGCCCGGATCCTCGCGTCCTGGCTGCGGAACCTGCCGGCCACGGAGCGGGCGGCGCTGGGGGCCCGGCTGCGGCTCCTCGCGGGCGCGCGCCCCGCCCCCGTGACCCCCAGGGCGTGGCGGGACACGCTGCGCGCCCACCTGGTGGACCTCGCCCGGGCGGCGGGGCTCACCTGCCTGCGGGGATCGGTGTAGAGTCCGCCCTCCATGCCGGGCCCCATCGAAAGCGCGACCTGCCCCACCTGCCGCGGGTCGGGCTACGTCGTCGAGCAGGTCCTCGGCGCCGCGGCGCGCGCGCGGCGGTGCGCCTGCCAGGCCGAGTGCCCCCGCTGCCGCGAGAGCGGCTTCGTCCTCGTCACCTCGGGCTCGACCGACGTGGCGCAGCCCTGCAGCTGCCGCCACCTCGACGAGCGGATCGCGCTCTTCAACAGGATCGGCATCCCGGCGGCGGTCGCCACCGCCTCCTTCGAGGAGACGCGGAGCTGGTCCCCCAGCCACGAGCAGGCGAAGGCGGTCGCGCTCGACTTCGCCCACAAGTTCCGGAAGGACAAGCCGACCAAGGGCTTCCTGCTCTACGGGACGCCCGGCGCCGGGAAGACGCACCTGATCGTCGCGACCCTGCGCTACCTCGCGCTCGAGAAGGGGATCGGCGGCCGCTACGTCGAGTTCATGCTCCTGCTCTCGGACATCAAGGCAGGCTTCGACGGCGGCCGCAGCCACATGGAGATCCTGAAGCCGCTCCTCGCGGTGCCGGTCCTCGCCATCGACGAGCTGGGCAAGGAGCGCGGGACCGAGTGGGAGCGCTCGATGCTCGACGAGCTGATCAGCCGGCGCTTCAACTCCGGCCTCGCCACGCTCTTCGCGACCAACTACTTCATCGAGCCCCGCGTCGTTCCGGAGCAGCCCGGCACCCGCTTCAACACCCGCTCGGCGAGCTTCCAGGCCGAGGCGGAGGCGATGACGCTCGCGCAGCGCGTCGGCGACCGCATCTACTCGCGGCTCAACGAGATGTGCACCTTCGTGAAGCTCGACCCGAAGATGGACCTGCGCAAGGACCGCGCCGGCTCGGGGTCGTTCTGGAGCGGACGGTAGCCGCGCCGCCCTACCGCGGCGCCGAGTAGACGGCGGCGTCGCCGGATCTCGACCAGAAGACCCGCTCCGTGCTTGCGGCGAGGTCCGCGAGACCGCTGGCGCGGCTCAGGAGGATGACCGCGCCGTTCGGGGTGGTGTCGGGCGGGATGAGCTCATGCACCGTCATCGCGTCGGTGTCGAGCCACGCGACGAGGAGCGCGTTGGCCACCACCCGCATGCGCGAGGTCGGCCCACTCCCGCGGTGGACGATCGTGCGGGCGCCATCGACCTGGCGGATCACGTTCCCGGTGGCGAGGTCTCCCCAGTAGACCTCCACTCGCCCCAGTGAATTCTGGCGCACGGCGAGCGCCCCGACCTGGCCAGCCCCCGTGGCGACCTGTTGGGGGAGCAGCGGGCTGATCGGGTCGGGCGGGAGCCGGAGGATCCGACCGCCCTCGGCGTCGTCCGCGACGAACACGTCCTTCGCGGCGGTGCCCCCGCCGAGCACCGTGAGGGCCCTCCATCTCCCCACCAGGGTCCCGGGCGGCATCTGCGCCGACTGCACGACCGAGCCGTTCGCCGCGTCGTAGGTGAAGCCCCAGAGCTCCTGGCCGCCGGCCGGGATCCACCAGACCGCCGTCTGGCTCTCCGGCGCGAGCAGGCAGGGGCCCATGGTCGGCGCGGTGATTCCGCTCCACGTCGGCGCGACGCCGGTGGAGGTGTCCGGGACCGAGGAGACGGTGGCCTTGCCAGCGCCAGCGTCGTCCGCGCCGTAGAAGAGACGGGAGGTCCCGTGAGAGAGACATTGGATGGGCGTCGTGACCTGCGACGAGATGGGGCTGGCGCTCGTAGAGGTGGCCGTGAAGGTGGCCTGCCAGAGGGAGGCCGCCGGCGTCAGCGCGTCGACGGCAGCGAAGACGATGCTCGGGTTGATCACGTCCGAGGCGAGCGCCCGCACGGCGCCGACGGTTGAGCCGGCGACGGCGTACGAGGGCGGACAAAAGCCGGCGGGGTCGCAGGCGCTGCCGAGGCAGGTGCGGCCACACGCCCCGCAGGACGGGTTTGCGGGGTTGGTCCCGTCGAGCTTCGTCTCGCAGCCGACCGCGGCGTCGCAATCGCCCCACCCGAGGTTGCACTGGAGCGCGCACGCCCCCGTGTCCCCGCAGGTGGTGATCGCGTTCGCGGCACCCGGGCAGGGATCGCAGCTCGGCGTCCCGCAGCCCGTCGCCGGATCATCGGCCGGGACGCACTTGTAGCCGCAGGCCTTCTGGCCGGGGCAGTCGGCGGCGCTCTTCGGCGCGTACTTCTCGGGGTCGATCGTGAACGTGCAGGCCGAGGCGAGGGCCGCGGCGAGGCAGAGGGCGAGGGCGTGGATCTTCGTCGTCATCGTCGCGTCCCCTAGAACCGGCCCGAGGCGACGAGCGCCCCGCCGCCCACGAGGGGAACCGGCGCCACCGCCACCGGCGCCGCCCCCGGATCCTTGCGCACGAGCAGCCACGTCCCCCACCCCGCCGAGGCCAGCCCCGCCACGAAGCAGGTGTCGGCGATGATCGCGAACGCCCTCGCGTCCCCCGACTTCTTGTCGTACAGCGACGGGTAGTTGGAGTCGGCCCAGCCGTCCCTCAGGGCGTTCACCTTCGCCCGCGCCGACAACCCGGCGACCGTCCCCGCCACGAGCAGCGCGCCGCCGCCGCCGACCGCCCACCAGCCCACCCGCCTGCCGAGGCGCGGCGACGGCTCGGAGCCGACCGGCGAGGGCTCGTCCGCGGGCGGCCGGGGCGCGAGATCGGGCTTCGCCTGCGCGGGCAACGGCCGGGCCGCGACGGGGGCCGGCTCGCGCCTCGGCTCCGCGACCGGAGCCCGCTGGGCCGGGTTCGCCTGCCGCAGCGCCCAGAGCTCCCGGGTCAGCTTCCCCACCATCTCCTCGGCCGTCCTCGCGAGGTCGTCCTCGTCCGCGTCCGTGAACTGCGCCGCGCGGGCCACCACCGACGCCTTCTTGGCGTCGACGACGAGGAGCGAGAGCCGGAAGCGGCTGCCGATCTTCCCCACCTGCCCCGTGAACAGGTAGTCGACGCCGAGCGCCCCGCCGATCTCGGCGAGGCAGGAGGTCTCCTCGGAGCAGCCGAGCATCTGCTTCTTCTTCTCGAAGCCGAGCATCGCGTCGATGTCGCTCTGCGACACGACGCCGAAGCCGCTCCGCGCCACCTCGCTCACCACGATGTCCGTGAGGATCGTGGCCGTCCCCGGCGCGACCCCCTGGACGCTCTTGATGTCGGTGACGGCGGCGCGCACCCTCCCCCCCGGCGGCGCGGCGTGGGCGGAGGCGGCGAGGGCCAGGAGCACTGCGACGGCGGCTGGTCTCATCGATGGACTCACGGAGGGGGGAGGTCGGGCGGCATGCTACCACCTCCGGAGGGGCCCACACGGGCGGACAGGCGGTTGATCTCGTGGCGCCGGTCGTCTATGTATCGCCTTCGCTGAACACCCAAGGAAGGACCGCATGGCCCGCGTAACCGTCGAAGACTGCCTCCCCATGGTCGAGAACCGCTTCTCGCTCGTCCTCCTCGCGACGAAGCGCACGCGGCAGCTGATGGCCGGCGCCCGGCCGCTCATCCCGGCCTCCAAGAACAAGCCGAACGTCCTCTCCCTCCGCGAGATCGCGACGGGCAAGGTCCGGTTCGACCGCAACGTGAAGGACGCGCTCGCCGGGAAGTTCGACGCCGAGAAGGTCACCGTCTCGGCGGGCCAGACGCGCACGCTCCGCTAGGCTGCAGGACCGGCCGATCCCGGGGGGCGCCCGATTCGGGCGCCCTTCGCCGTTCGGGAGCCCCGCACATGATCCGACGGCATCCGCTCCTCGCCCTCCTCTTCGCGCTGTCGACCGCGTGCGCGACGCCGCGCGTCGTGCCGCGCCCCGCCCACGGCGTCTACGACCCCGGGCAGGGGAAGGCGACCACGGCGCGGGCGCTCGCGGAGGTCGCGGCGCGCGGCTTCCAGCTCGCGTTCCACGACGCGGCCCGCGGCCTGATCCTGACGCGCACCCGCGAGGGACAGGCCGCCTGCGGCGCGGGCGACTGCCTGGCGCGCGACACCTACGTCCTCCGGCTGGACGGGGGTCACGCCGTCGCCGTCCTCTCCCGCCAGATCTTCGACCCATCCCTCCGGTACTGGGAGGGGCCGCGCCTGCCGGCGGACCTCGACGCCGTGGAGGCGGACGAGGTCGCCCTGCTCCACGCCTTCCTCGCCGAGCCCCCGGTCCTGCGCCTCAGCCGGGACGGTGAGCCCTGCGCGGACGCGGGGAACTGTGAGCGCGGCCTCGCCTGCGAGAGCCGGCGGTGCCGGGCCCCCGGCGCGAGCAGTCCGCAGCGCCGACTGCCAGCCAGCCCCACAAAACCCCAGCGTTGACGAGCACTTACAAAATCACCGCCGTGGCTTGACAGCCCCGGACGCGTGATTATTGTTCGCCCGCCGCTGGCAGTCGGGGCTCCCATCTGCCAACGGCGTTCACTCGACGCCCTTTCAACACCCCGCCCCGTGGGCGGGCACATCCACGAGAAGGAGCAACTCATGAAGATTCGTCCGCTGCAGGACCGCATCATCGTCAAGCGGGTGCAGGAGGAGGAGAAGACCAAGGGCGGCATCATCATCCCCGACTCGGCGAAGGAGAAGCCGATCGAGGGCAAGGTGCTCGCGGCGGGCAACGGCAAGGTGCTCGAGGACGGCAAGGTCCGCCCGCTCGACATCAAGGCCGGCGACCGCGTCCTCTTCTCGAAGTACGCCGGCACCGAGATCAAGCTCGAGGGTGACGAGGTCCTGATCATGCGCGAGGAAGACGTCCTCGGCGTGATCGAGGGCTAGCTCCCTTCTCCCCGTCGTTCGCAACCAAAGGACAACCAAGACATGGCAGCCAAGGAAATCGTCTTCGACCAGCGCGCCCGTGAGCTGATCCTCCGGGGCGTGAACACCCTCGCCGACGCGGTCAAGGTCACGCTCGGGCCGAAGGGGCGCAACGTCGTCATCGAGAAGAGCTTCGGCTCCCCGCTCATCACCAAGGACGGCGTCACCGTCGCCAAGGAGATCGAGCTCGACAACAAGTTCGAGAACATGGGGGCCCAGATGGTGAAGGAGGTCGCCTCCAAGACCTCCGACGTGGCCGGCGACGGCACCACCACCGCCACCGTCCTCGCCCAGGCGATCTACCGGGAGGGCGCCCGCCTCGTCGCGGCCGGCCACAACCCGATGGACATCAAGCGGGGCATCGACAAGGCCGTCGAGGCCGTCGTCTCCGAGCTCAAGAAGCTCGCGAAGCCCACGCAGGGCAAGAAGGACATCGCCCAGGTCGGCACGATCTCCGCGAACGGCGACCAGACGATCGGCAACATCATCGCCGACGCCATGGAGAAGGTCGGCAAGGAGGGCGTGATCACGGTCGAGGAGGCCAAGGGCCTCGAGACGACCCTCGACATCGTCGAGGGCATGCAGTTCGACCGCGGCTACCTCTCGCCGTACTTCGTCACCGACGCGGATCGCATGGAGGCCGTCCTCGAGGACGCCTACATCCTCATCAACGAGAAGAAGATCTCCAAGCCGACGCAGGGCAAGAAGGACATCGCCCAGGTCGGCACCATCTCCGCCAACGGCGACGAGACGATCGGCAACATCATCGCCGACGCCATGGAGAAGGTGGGCAAGGAGGGCGTGATCACGGTCGAGGAGGCCAAGGGGCTCGAGACCACCCTCGACATCGTCGAGGGCATGCAGTTCGACCGCGGCTACCTCTCGCCGTACTTCGTCACCGACGCCGACCGCATGGAGGCGATCCTCGAG
>DATIVK010000137.1:0-11051 GCA_035465955.1 Anaeromyxobacteraceae bacterium
GGGTGGCGCTGCTCGCCGCCTTCGGCCCGCGCTCCCGCGCCATCGCCGAGGCGGCGGCGGCGGCGGGGCTGCCGGCCGACCGGATCTTCCACACCGAGGACGTCGACGCCCTCATCGGCTGGGCGCGCGAGCGGCTCCAGCCGGCCGACCTCCTCCTCGTCAAGGCGAGCCGCGGCATGAAGCTCGAGCGGCTCGTCGAGGCCCTTCGCTAGATGCTCTACCTCCTGCTCTACCCCCTCTCGGGCCAGCTCAAGCTCTTCAACGTCCTGCGGTACCCCTCCTTCCGGATCGTGGCGGCCGGGCTCACCGCGATGGTGCTCGGCCTGCTCCTCGGCCCGCTCTTCATCGAGCGGATGCGGGAGATCCAGTACGGCGTCTCCAACGTCCGCGAGGACACCCCGGACACGCACAAGAAGAAGGCCGGGACGCCGTCGATGGGCGGCATCCTGATCCTGCTCTCGCTCGTCCTGTCGACCCTCCTCTTCGCGGACCTCCGCAGCCGCCTGATCTGGGCCGCGATCACCGTCACGGTCGGCTTCGGCGCGATCGGCTTCGCGGACGACTGGCTCAAGATCTCGAAGCGGGACTCGAAGGGGCTCGCGGGCAGGAAGCGGCTGCTGCTCGAGGCGGCGATCGTGCTCGCGGCCTACTTCCTCTTCCTCACCGACCACGCGCTGCGCGTGGACGGCCACTTCCCGTTCGTCTGGGTGCGGTCGCTCCAGGACACGCACCTCACCCTGCCGTTCCTGCCCACGCGCTACTTCGAGCCGGACCTGGGCTGGCTCTACCTGCCGTTCATGGTCCTCGTCGTGGTCGGCACCGCCAACGCGGTGAACATCACCGACGGCCTCGACGGCCTCGCGATCGGCCCGACGATCGTCTCGTCGGTCACGTTCCTCGCGCTCTCGTACGTCGCGGGGACGACCATCGCCGGCTTCAGCCTCGCCGGCTACCTCCGGATCCCCTTCATCCCGGGGGCCGAGGAGCTCGGCGTCTTCTGCGCGGCCATGGCGGGGGCCGGCATCGCGTTCCTCTGGTACAACACCTACCCGGCCTCGGTCTTCATGGGCGACGTCGGGTCGCTCGGCCTGGGCGGCGGCCTGGGCACGCTGGCCATCCTCACCAAGAACGAGGTCGCGAGCGCGATCCTCCATGGGGTCTTCCTCGTGGAGATCGTCAGCGTCATCGTGCAGGTGACCTGGTTCAAGCGGACCGGGCGGCGCGTCTTCCGGATGGCCCCCATCCACCACCACTACGAGCTGAAGGGGTGGGCCGAGCCGAAGATCATCGTCCGCTTCTGGATCATGTCGATCATGCTCGCGCTCGTCGCGCTGCTGTCGCTCAAGCTGAGGTAGCCACCGTGTCGGACGCACCCAGGCTCAGGAACAGGAAGGTCACCGTCGTCGGGCTCGCCCGCAGCGGCGTCGCCGCGGCGCGGCTCTGCGCCCGGGAGGGGGCCAGCGTCACCGTCACCGACCGGAGCCCCGAGGCGGAGCTCGCGGAGCCCCTCGCCGCGCTCGCGGCCCTCCCGATCCGCAAGGTGCTGGGGGGACACGACGAGGGGGACTTCGAGGGGGCCGACCTCGTCGTCGTCTCGCCGGGCGTCCCGCTCTCGATCGCCCCCATCCAGGCCGCCCGCCGCAAGGGCGTCCCGGTCTGGGGCGAGGTGGAGCTGGCGTCGCGCTTCCTCGGCGACGTCCCCGTCGTCGCCATCACCGGGACCAACGGCAAGAGCACCACGACGGCGCTCGCCGGCGCCCTCTTCGCCGAGGACCGCGCCGCGTTCGTGGGCGGCAACCTCGGCACGCCGCTCAGCGAGCAGGTCCTCTCGGAGCGGCGCGTCGACGTCGTGGTCGCGGAGCTCTCCTCCTTCCAGATCGAGGGGCTCGATCGCTTCCGCGCCCGCGTCGCGGCGATCCTCAACGTCACGCCGGACCACCTCGACCGATACGGCGGCGTCGAGGACTACGCCGCCGCGAAGGCGCGCCTCTTCACCACGCAGCAGCCGCGCGACTTCGCGATCGCGAACGCGCGCGACCCGCGGGCGGTCGCCATGGCGTCCACCTCGCGGGGCGAGCTGCTGACCTTCGGCTTCGGCCCCGCCGAGCCGCGGGCGGCGCGCGCGTCGGGCGAGGACCCGGCCTTCGACCTCTGGATCCAGCGCAGCCCCTCCGAGTCGGCCGAGCGCTACCGGCTCCGGAACCGCGCCCTCCGCGGGCGCCACAACGTCGAGAACGCCCTCGCGGCGCTGCTCTGCGCGCGGATGCTCGGCGTGCCGGGCGACGCCGTCCAGCGCGGGCTCGACCGCTTCCCGGGGCTCCCGCACCGGCTCCAGCTCGTGCGCGAGCGGGACGGCGTGGAGTGGGTGAACGACTCGAAGGCGACCAACGTCGACTCCACCACCGTGGCCCTCGCCGCCTTCGCGCCGGGCCGCCCGCGGGTCGTCCTGCTGATGGGCGGGCTGGGCAAGGGGGCGCCGTACACGCCGCTCCGAGAGCTGTTCGCCGGGCGGGTGAAGGCGCTCCTGACGCTCGGGGAGGACGCGCCGGCGGTGGAGCGCGACCTCGGCGACCTCGCCCCGACCGAGAGCTGCGGGACGCTGGACAGGGCCGTCGCGCGCGCGGCGGCGCTCGCCGGCCCCGGCGACGCGGTCCTCCTCTCCCCGGCCTGCGCCAGCTACGACCAGTTCGACGACTACGAGCACCGCGGCGACGTCTTCCGGCAGCTCGCCGAGGCCCTCCCGTGAGGGCGCGGGGGGACACGAGCCCGCCGGCGGGCGCCCCTCCCTTCGACGGGATCCTGCTCTTCGCCGTCGTGGCCCTCGCCGCCGTCGGCGCGGTGATGGTCTACTCCGCGAGCGCGATGACGGCCCAGCAGCGGCTCGGGGACCAGTTCTACTACCTGAAGCGGCAGCTGGTGGCCGGCGGGATCGGCCTCGCCCTCCTCGTGGCCGCGCTGAAGCTCGGCTACCGGCGCGTCGCGGCGCTCGCCTACCCGCTCCTCGCGGTCGCCTTCGTGCTGCTGCTGCTCGTCCTGGTCCCGGGCATCGGCAAGGTGGCCGGGGGCGCGCGCCGGTGGATCGACCTCGGGCTCCTCCGCTTCCAGCCGGCCGAGGCGGCCAAGGTGGCGCTCGTCCTCTACCTGGCCCGCTCGCTCTCGCGGAAGCAGGATCGCATCCGGCTCTTCAGCATCGGCTTCCTCCCGCACGCCGCCGTCACGGCGCTCATGGCCGCCCTGGTGCTGCTCGAGCGGGACCTCGGCACCGTCGTCATCATGTGCATGGTCCTCTTCACCATGCTCTTCGCCGCGGGCGTGCAGCTCCGCTGGCTCCTCGGCGCGGTGATCCTCGCCGCGCCGCTCTTCTGGTACCTCGTCGCCTCGACGCCCTACCGGCTCCAGCGCTTCCTCGCGTACCTGGACCCGTGGGGCCACCGCGACGGCGCCGGCTTCCAGCTCGTCGAGTCGCTCCTCGGGATCGGGAACGGCGGCTGGCTCGGCCAGGGGCTCGGCGAGGGGAAGGGGAAGCTCTACTACCTGTTCGCCGCCCCCACCGACTTCATCGCGGCGGTGATCGCCGAGGAGACCGGCCTGCTCGGCGTGGCCGCCGTCCTCGCGCTCTACGCGGTCCTCGTCTGGCGCGGGCTGCGGGCGGCGCGCCGCGCCGCCGAGCCGTTCGGCTGCTACGTCGCGGTCGGCCTCGCGACGCTGGTCGGGGCGCAGGCGCTCGTCAACTTCGCCGTCGTCTTCGGCCTCCTCCCGACCAAGGGGCTCACGCTCCCCTTCATCTCGTACGGCGGCAGCTCC
Organism: Anaeromyxobacteraceae bacterium; assembly: GCA_035465955.1. Classification (GTDB taxonomy): domain Bacteria; phylum Myxococcota; class Myxococcia; order Myxococcales; family Anaeromyxobacteraceae; genus DATIVK01. The sequence continues at coordinate 3,805 of DATIVK010000137.1, forward strand.
CTCATGACCCTCCTCGGCGCGATGGGCGTCCTCCTCTCCGTCTCCGCCGACCGCGGCGGCTTCCTCGCTCCGGGCGTGCAGGCCGTCCGCGTCGGCCCGGCGGCGGAGGCGCTCCCATGAGGATCCTGATCGCCGGCGGCGGCACGGGCGGCCACGTCTTCCCCGGGATCGCCCTCGCCGAGGAGGCCGTGGGCCGCCAGGCCGAGAACGACGCGATCTTCGTCGGCACCGCCCAGGGGCTCGAGGCGAAGGTGGTGCCGGCGGCGGGCTACCCGATCGAGCTCATCCAGGTGAAGGGGCTCAAGGGGAAGGGGCTCGCGGGCGCCCTCGGCAACCTCCTCCTCGTCCCCGGCGCCCTGTTGAAGTCGCTCCTCGTCCTGCGCAGGTGGCGCCCCGACGTCGTCATCGGCGTCGGCGGCTACGCCAGCGGCCCCGTGGTCCTCGCGGCGTGGCTCCTGCGGATCCCGACCGCCGTTCAGGAGCAGAACGCCGCCGCGGGCTTCACCAACCGGCTGCTCGGGCGGGTCGTCGGGACCGTCTTCACCGCCTTCCCGGAGGCCGCCGCGTACTTCCCGAAGCGGAAGGTGCAGCAGCTGGGCAACCCCATCCGGCGGCGGCTCCTCGACAACTTCATGCGCCCCACCACGCCGCACGACCGGCTCCACGTGCTGGTCTGCGGCGGATCGCAGGGGGCCCACGCCCTCAACATGCGGATCGTGGAGTCGCTGCCGCACCTCGCCGACGTGAAGGAGAAGCTGACCCTCACGCACCAGACGGGCCACCGGGACCGCGACGCGGTGGAGAAGGGCTACCAGGCGACCGGCTTCGTCCCCGACGTGAAGGAGTTCATCACCGACATGAGCGCGGCGTACGCCGCCGCGGACCTCGTGGTCGCCCGCGCCGGGGCGACCACGCTGGCGGAGCTGACCTGCTGCCAGAAGCCGTCCATCCTCGTCCCCTTCCCGTTCGCCGCGGACAACCACCAGGTCCTCAACGCGCGCAGCCTCGTCGAGGCCGGCGCGGCCGTGATGATCGAGGAGCGCGACCTGACCGGCGAGGTGCTCGCCCGGGAGATCCGCGCGATCCTCGCGAACCCGGAGCGGCGCCGGCAGATGGCGCGCGCCGCGGGGCGGCTGGGGGCGCCGCAGGCCGCGCGGGAGATCGTCGACGTGTGCGCCGAGCTCTGCCGCGCCCGCTGGGGCGCCGCGAGGGGCCAGGCGCGACCGCCCGGCTTCGAGCCGGTCCGCCCGCCCGACGCGCCCGGGGGGCCCCGCAGGAAGTGACCGCCGCGCGGGAGGCAGCGACGTGCGCCACGCCACCTTCCGCTTCTACGCCGAGCTGAGCGACCTCCTCCCCGCCACGCGCCGGGGGGTCGCCTTCGACCACGCGTTCGAGGGCACCCCGGCCGTGAAGGACGTCATCGAGGCGCTCGGCGTCCCGCACACGGAGGTCGACCTGATCCTCGCCGACGGCCAGTCGGTCGACTTCGCCTGGCGCCTCCGCGACGGCGCCCGCGTGAGCGTCTACCCGGTCTTCGAGTCCCTCGACGTGGGCGGGCTCACCCGCGTCCTCGCGGCGCCCCTGCGCACGCCCCGCTTCGTCCTCGACGTCCACCTCGGCCGGCTCGCGCGCCACCTCCGCATGCTCGGCTTCGACGCGCGCTGGTCCGCCGACGCCGACGACGCGACGCTCGCGGCCGCGTCCTCCGCCGAGCACCGGATCCTGCTGACGCGCGACCGAGGGCTGCTCAAGCGGCGCGCGGTGACGCACGGCTACTGCGTCCGCGCCAGCGACCCGCGGCGGCAGCTCGACGAGGTGCTCCGGCGGCTCGACCTCCTGCGGGCCATCGCGCCCTTCACGCGCTGCCTCCGCTGCAACGGCGCCCTGCTCCCCGTCGAGAAGGCGCTCGTCGCCGACCGGCTGCCGCCGCGAGTCCGGGAGCGGCAGGCGACCTTCCGGCGCTGCGACGGCTGCGGCCGCGTCTACTGGCCCGGCACGCACCACGCGCGGATGGAGCGGCTGATCGCCGGTCTGACCGAAGGAGCGCACGACCCTTACGGAGGGCCGTGACCGGCGGGCGCGATCGGGCGTTCGACTTCCGGTAGCATCCGCGAGCCGGGAGGGAGACGGAACGTGCGCTCGCTGCCCCTTGCCCATGCGGTCCTGCTCGTCGCGGCGCTCTCGGCCTGCGTCGCGCCACGGCAGCGGCCCGCCGCGGCGGCCTCCCGACGGACGCTCGTCCTCTACGACGAGACCGGACCGCACGGCTGGCTCGGCGAGCTCTACGCGCTCTCGACCGGTCACCTCGCCTCCCACTTCGGCGCGTGGGAGGCGCGCCCTGCGCGCCGCTACCGGGCGGGGGATCAGGACCGCTTCGACGCCCTCGTCTACGTCGGCTCCACCTACGAGGAGCCGCTCCCCGACGCCCTCCTCGACGACGTCCTCGGCGGATCGAGGCCCGTCGTCTGGGTGCAGGGGAACCTCTGGCAGCTCGCGCGGCGATCGCCCGGCTTCGGAGCGGCCTACGGCTTCGAGCCGGTCGCGGCCGAGATCGGGGGGGCGTCGGAGGTGCGGTACAAGGGGGAGCGGCTCGGGCGGGCGACGAGCGGCGTGGCCGGGATCGCGTCCTTCGCGACGGTGAGGGCGGACCGCTTCGAGGTGCTCGGGGAGGCGGTGGCGGCCGACGGCAGGCGGGTGCCGTGGGCCGTGCGCGCGGGCCACCTGACCTACCTCGCCGACAACCCCTTCACCTTCGTGGACGAGGAGGACCGCTACCTCGCCTTCGCCGACCTCCTCTTCGACGCGCTCGCGCCGGGGACGCCCGAGCGCCACCGCGCCCTGGTCCGGCTCGAGGACGTCTCGCCGGTGGCGCGCCCGGAGGACGTGCGCGCGGCCGTCGACGTGCTCGCCGCGGCGGGCGTCCCGTTCTCGGTCGGGGTGACCCCGCTCTTCGTCGATCCGAAGGGGCTCTACCGCCCCGGCGGCGCCGGCACGACGGCGCTCGCCGAGGCGCCGGCGCTCGTGGAGGCGCTCCGCTACGCCGTCGCGAAGGGCGGGACGCTCGTCCTGCACGGCGCGACCCACCAGCACGGGAGCCGGCCGAACCCCTACTCGGGCACCTCGGTGGACGACTTCGAGTTCTGGACCGCGCGCGCGGGTCCCGGCGCGCAGGTGATCCTGACGGGCCCCGTCCCGGGGGACTCCGCGGAGTGGGCGGCCGAGCGCGTGCGCGGCGCCCTGCGCGAGTTCGATCGGGCCGGGCTGCCGCGGCCGCGCATCTTCGAGTTTCCCCACTACGCCGGCTCCGGGACCGACGCCCGGGCCGTCGCCCCCCTCGTCGGCGCCGCCTACCACCGCGGCCTCTACTTCCTAGGGGCGCTCGCCGGCGAGGACCGCGACCTCACGCGCCAGATCGGCCAGATCTTCCCGTACGAGGCGCGCGACGTGTACGGCTTCGCGATGATCCCGGAGAACTGCGGGCCGTACCGGCCCGTGGGCAACGCCAAGGACCCGGCGCGGAGCGTGGAGGACCTCCTCCGGTGCGCCCGGCTCAACCGCGTCGTCCGCGACGGCTGGGCGAGCTTCTACTACCACCCGAACCTCGGCCCCGAGCCGCTGCGCCGCATCGTCGAGGGGGTGAAGCGGCTCGGCTACACGTTCGTGCCGCCGCCGCTCGCCGGCCCGCCCGCCGAGGAGGACGCGCCGCGCCGGCGCCCGGGCGCCACCGCGATCGCCGCGCCGAGATGAACGTCGGCACGGCCGCGGGGGAGAGGGCATAATGCGCCCCCATGAGCCTCTTTCGTTCCCGTCCGGCGCAGCTCCACTTCGTCGGCATCGGCGGCATCGGCATGAGCGGCATCGCCGAGGTGCTGCTGAACCTCGGCTACAGCGTGAGCGGATCCGATCTCCGCGAGTCCGAGACGACGCGCCGGCTCGCCTCGCTCGGCGGCCGCATCTTCGTGGGCCACGCGGCAGAGAACCTGACCGAGGCGGACGTCGTCGTCATCTCCACGGCGGTCCGCAAGGACAACCCGGAGGTGGTCGCCGCGCGGGAGCGGAAGATCCCGGTGATCCCGCGCGCCGAGATGCTGGCCGAGCTGATGCGGCTCAAGTACGGGGTCGCCATCGCCGGCTCGCACGGCAAGACCACGACGACCTCCCTCGCCGCCCACCTGCTCGCGCACGCGGGGCTGGACCCGACCGCCGTGGTCGGCGGCAAGGTCAACACCTTCGGCTCCAACGCGAAGCTGGGCAAGGGCGACTACATGGTCGTCGAGGCGGACGAGTCGGACGGCTCGTTCCTCCGGATCCCCCCGACCCTCGCGGTGGTCACCAACATCGATCCGGAGCACCTCGACTACTGGAAGACGCCCGAGGCCCTGCGCCAGGGCTTCGTCGACTTCGTCAACCGTGTCCCGTTCTACGGGATCTCGATCCTCTGCATCGACCACCCCATCGTCCAGTCGCTCATCCCCGACCTGGAGAAGCGGTTCGTGACGTACGGCGAGAGCCACCAGGCCGACTACCGCGCGGAGCGGATCGAGGTCTCGGGCCACGCCGTCCGCTTCGACGCGTACCGCCGCGGCGAGCCGCTCGGCCGCTTCGAGGTCCACATGGTGGGGCGCCACAACGCCCTGAACGCGCTCGCCGTGGTGGCGCTCGCCGACGAGATGGGGATCCCGATGGTCGTCACGCGCGAGGCGCTGGCCGGCTTCCGGGGCGTCCAGCGGCGCTTCACGGTGAAGGGGGAGAAGAAGGGGATCACCGTCGTCGACGACTACGGCCACCACCCGGCCGAGGTGAAGGCGACGCTCCTCGGGGCGCGCGAGGCCTTCCACCGCCGGGTCGTCTGCATCTTCCAGCCCCACCGGTACACCCGCACCCGCGACCTCTTCGCCGAGTTCGCCACCGCCTTCAACGACGCCGACGTGCTCCTCGTCTCGGACATCTACGCGGCGAGCGAGGACCCGATCCCGGGCGTCTCCCCGGAGACGCTGGTCGAGGCCATCCGCGCGCGCGGCCACCGCGCCGCCTCCTACGTCCCCCGCGCGGACCTCGCGGTCCGCGCGCGGGAGCTGGTGAGGCCGGGCGACATCGTCATCACCCTGGGGGCCGGCGACGTGACCCACGTCGGCCCGGAGCTGCTGCAGCTCCTGGAGGCGTGAGCGTGGCACCGGACTGGCGCGACGGCCCCGCCCCGCGGCTCCGGGGCGAGGCGCTCCGCGACGCGCCCCTCGCCGCCCGCACCTCCAGCCGCGTCGGCGGCCCGGCGGACCTCCTCGTCCGGCCGGCCGACGCCGACGATCTCGTGGCCTGCCTCCGCGGGGCGCGCGAGCTGGGCGCGCCGGTCCACGTCCTGGGCGGCGGCGCGAACACGCTCGTCGCCGACCGCGGCGTGCGCGGCGTCGTGGTCCGCCTGCCCGCCGAGCTCGGCGGCGAGACCCTCGAGGCGCCGCGGCTCGTCCTCCCGGCGGGGCTGCCGACGGCGCGGGTGGTCCAGCGGGCGCACGGCCTCGGGCTGGTCGGCTGCGAGTTCCTGCGCGGCATCCCGGGGACGCTCGGCGGCGCGCTCGCGATGAACGCGGGCACGCCTGCGGGGGAGATGCGCGACGTGGTCACGCACGTCGAGCTGGCGTCCGCCGACGGCGCTCGCGAGCTGCCGGCGAAGGAGCTGGGCTTCGCCTACCGGACCTGCCGGCTGCCGCCGGGGGCGGTCGTCACCCGGATCGGGCTGCTGCTGCGCGCCGGCGACGTCACCCGGGCGGCGCGCGCCATGGACGACGACTGGGCGAGGCGGTCGGCCACCCAGCCGCTCGAGCTGCCCAGCTTCGGCTCCACCTTCCGCAACCCCCCGGGCGACTTCGCCGGCCGGCTGCTCCAGGAGGCCGGGCTGAAGGGGGCGCGGATCGGCGGCGCCGAGGTGTCGGCGCTCCACGCCAACTTCGTGGTGAACCGCGGCGGCGCGACGGCCCGCGACGTGATCCTGCTGATGCGGCAGATGCGCGACGCGGTGCGCGAGCGCTTCGGCGTGACGCTGGAGACCGAGGTCCGCCTCGTCGGCGACTTCGCGGACGACGAGCGGCTGGACTAGGATTCCCGGAAGGAGATCGACGCATGGGCAAGTGGACGGGGAAGCGGGTGGCGGTGCTGTACGGCGGCAGGTCGTCGGAGCGCGAGGTGTCGCTCAAGACGGGCGCCGCGATCGCGAAGGCGCTCGGCGAGAAGGGCTACGACGTCGCCCTCGTCGACGTCGACGGCGACGTCGCCGCGAGGCTCCGCGCCGAGGAGGTCGCCGTCGCCTTCAACGCCCTCCACGGCCGCTTCGGCGAGGACGGCTGCATCCAGGGGCTGCTCGAGGCGATGGAGATCCCGTACACGGGCTCGGGCGTCACCGCGTCGGCCATCGGGATGGACAAGATCCTCTCGAAGCTCCTCTTCCGGAGCGTCGGCCTCCAGGTCTGCGACTACCGGGTCTTCCCGGCCGCCGACGCCGCGAAGATCCGCGTCGCCGACCTCCCGTTCGGCCTCCCCTGCATCGTGAAGCCGGCCAACGAGGGCTCCTCCGTCGGCGTCTCGCTCGTGAAGCAGGAGTCGGAGCTCGCGGCCGCCTGCCTCGAGGCGGCGAAGTGGAAGGGGGACGTGATCGTCGAGCGGTTCGTGAAGGGGAAGGAGTGCCAGGTGGCCGTCCTCGACGGCAAGGCGCTCGGCGTCATCGAGGTGGTCCCGGCCAACGCCTTCTACGACTACGCCGCGAAGTACACCGCCGGCACGACGCAGTACTTCTACCCGGCCCGGATCCCCGAGGCCGCGACGCGGATGCTGATGGAGAGCGGCGAGAAGGCCCACCGCGCCCTCGGGTGCGCGGGCGTCACCCGGACCGACTTCATCCTCGTGGACGACGGCAGCGCGTACGTCCTCGAGGTGAACACCCTCCCCGGCATGACCGCGACCTCGCTCGTCCCGAAGATCGCCGCCGGCAACGGCATCCCCTTCCCTGAGCTCTGCGAGCGGCTCCTCGACGGCGCGTCCCTGAAGGCCTGAGCGCCGCCATGCGCACCGCCGACCGCCCCCGGCGGGGCTTCGCGCACCGCCACACCGACGACGAGCTGCGCGCCTACGCGGCGCTCACGCCCGAGCAGAAGCTCCGCTGGCTGCACGACGCGTGGCGCCTCACCGCCGACTTCCTCCCGCCGGATCGGCGCGAGGCGTGGCGCCGGATGCGGGCGGGGGAGATCTAGGGCGCCGCG
>DATIVK010000138.1:0-12368 GCA_035465955.1 Anaeromyxobacteraceae bacterium
TTCTTCGCGCTCGGCCGCAAGGCGCCCGCGCCGGCGCCGGCGCCGCAGGCACGGCCCCAGCCTCCGGCTCCCGCACCGACCGTCACCGTCCCGATCCAGGTCGCCCCGGCCGCGCCGGAGCCTGCCGCAGCGCCCGCCCCCGAGCCAGCGCCCGCGCCCGCGCCCGCCGTGAAGCCGGCCGCCGCGCCGAAGGCGCCGGCGCCGAAGCCCCCCGCGCCGGTCCGCAACGACGACGACGAACAGGCGCGGCTGCTCGCGAGCGCGGAGCGGAAGTACAACGGCGGCAACTTCCTCGCCGCCATCGCCGACTACCGGAGGGCCGCGTCGATCCAGCCCAGCGCGCCGGCCCACGTCGGCCTCGCCCGGGCGCTCTACGACGCCAACAAGGCGGGCGAGGCGCTCTCCGAGCTGAAGGCCGCGACGCGCGTCGACCCGAAGTACGCACCGGCGTTCCTGCTGCTGGGCGAGATCCACCAGGGCGAGGGGCGCAACGCGGAGGCGCGCGCCGCATACCAGACCTTCCTCACCCTCTCGCCGTCCGGTGAGCAGGCGCGGGCCGTCCGCGAGATCCTCTCGAAGCAGCTCAAGTGAGCCGTCCCCCTTCACGAGCTCCCCGCCTGGCGGGGACGCGCGCGCCGCGCCGCCCATGACCGTCCGGATCCTCGGGATCGAGTCGAGCTGCGACGAGACCGCCGCGGCCGTCGTCGAGGACGGCCGCCGGCCCCTCTCCGACGTGGTGTCGACGCAGATCGACATCCACCGGCGCTGGGGCGGCGTGGTGCCGGAGCTGGCGAGCCGGAACCACGTCGTCCAGGTGATGCCGGTCGTCGACGAGGCGCTCCGGCAGGCCGGCGTGACGCCCGGGGCGCTCGACGCGATCGCGGTCACCTCGGGGCCGGGGCTGGTCGGCGCGCTGCTCGTCGGCGTCCAGGCCGCGAAGGGGCTCGCCGCCGCCTGGGGGAAGCCGCTCGTCCGGGTGAACCACCTCGAGGGGCACCTCGTCGCCGCGTTCCTCTCGGAGCGCCCCCCCACCTTCCCGTTCCTGGGGCTGGTGGTCTCGGGCGGCCACACGTCGCTCTACGCCGCGCGCGGCTTCGGCGACTACGAGCGGCTCGGCGCCACGCGCGACGACGCGGCCGGCGAGGCGTTCGACAAGGGGGCGAAGCTCCTCGGGCTCCCCTACCCCGGCGGCGTCGCGATCGACCGGCTGGCGAAGGAGGGGGACGCGAAGGCGGTCCGCTTCCCGAAGGCGATCGTGAAGGGCGCGGACCTCGACTTCAGCTTCTCGGGGCTCAAGACGGCCCTGCTCCATCACGTGCGCAAGCACGGCGTCCCCGAGGGGCGCGCCCTCGCCGACCTCTGCGCGAGCTACCAGGAGGCGATCGTCGGCGCGCTCGTGCAGAAGGCCTTCCGGGCCGCGCGGCGGCTCCAGTTCCCCCGGCTCGTCCTCTCGGGAGGCGTCGCCGCGAACAGCCGCCTCCGCGCCGCCTTCGCCGCCGAGGCGGCCACCTACGAGGGCGTGGACGTCTTCCTCCCGCCGCCGCGGCTCTGCACCGACAACGCCGCCATGATCGCGGTGGCCGGGACCGAGGCGTTCCTCCGCGGGGAGCGGGCCTCCCTCGACCTGAACGCCGACCCGGCGTGGCGGATCTGATGACCGGCGCCTACCCATCCCCCCGCGCGCTCCTCGAGAAGTACGGCCTGCGCGCCAAGAAGAGCTGGGGCCAGAACTTCCTCGGGGACGAGGAGATCCTGGATCACATCGCGCGGCTCGCCGCGCCGCGCCCCGGCGAGCGCGTCGTCGAGCTGGGGGCCGGGCTCGGCCACCTGACCGCGCGCCTCCTCGCGCACGGCGCCTCCGTCGTGGCGGTGGAGCGCGACCGCGACATGGCCCGCGTCCTCCGCGGCGAGCTCGGCGACCGGATCGACCTGCGCGAGGCGGACGCAGCGCGGCTGGACGTCGCGGCGCTCTCGCGCGAGGTGGGCGGAGGGCGGGTCGCCGTCGTGGGGAACCTCCCGTACCACCTCACGAGCCCCATCCTCTTCTCGCTCATCGACCAGGCGCCCCACGTCGCCCGCGCCGTCTTCCTGCTCCAGCGCGAGGTGGCGGAGCGGCTGGCTGCGCCCGCGGGGGACCGCGAGGGCGGCCTCCTCTCGATCCTGCTGCAGCGCGAGGCGGACGTGTCGATCGAGCGGATCGTGCCGCCCGGCGCGTTCCTCCCTCCGCCCAAGGTCCACAGCGCCGTCCTCTGCGCCCTCTTCCGGCCGCCCGCGGATCCCGTCGTCGACGCGGCCCGCTTCCGGAAGCTCGTGAAGGCCGGGTTCGCCCAGCGCCGCAAGACGCTCGGGAAGGCGCTCGGCGCCGCCGGGATCGCGTCCCCTGCCGCCCTCGCCGCGGCGCTCGCGGCGGCCGGGATCGATCCCCAGCGGCGCGGCGAGACGCTCACGCTCCGGGAGTGGGCGGCGCTGGAGCGCGCGCTGCCGGCGCCGGGGTAGCCACGACCGGCCCCCCTTCGCCGACGCGGGGGGGCGGCGCGCTCGCCGTCGGCAGCCAGAGCGTCGCGACCGTCCCGCCGGACCCCGGGAAGTCGAACTCCAGGGCGCCGTGGTGCCGGTCGGCGACGGCGCGCGCCACGGTCAGCCCCAGCCCGGTCCCCTGGCCCGCCGGCTTGGTGCTGAAGAACGGATCGAAGATCCTGTCGCGGATCCCGGCGGGGATCCCCGGGCCGTCGTCCTCGACGGCGATCCCCCGGAGCGGCCCGCGCCGTCGCAGGCGCAGCCGCAGGCGACCGTAGTCCTTCGAGACGAACGCGGCGTTGAGCAGGAGGTTGAGCAGCGCCTGGCCGATCTCCTTCCGATCCGCGAGGACCGGGGCGTCGTCGAAGCCGGGCTCCGCCAGCTCCTCGATGACGATCCCGCGGCGCTTGAGGGACATCGCCGCGAGCCCGGCCGAGTCGCGGGCGAGCGCCGCCACCGAGACCGGCGCGACGTCCAGGGGGCGGGCGCGCCCGAAGTCGAGGAGGCGCTGCACCACGCCGGCGAGCTGATCGAGCGCGCGCTCCATGAGGTCGAGATCGGCCGTGCGCGCCGCGGGATCGTTCACGTCCTCGCGCAGCATCGCGACCGCGCCCTTCAGCGACGCGATCGGGTTGTTCACCTCGTGCGCCACGCCCGCCACGAGCGAGCCGAGCGTGGCGAGCCGCTCGTTCGCGAGCGCCCGCACGCGGACCCGCTCCTGCTCCTCGTGCGCGGCGCGGAGCCGCGCGGTCATCCCGTTGAAGCGCCGGGCCAGCGCGGCGATCTCACGGCCGCCGCGCGGGTGGATCGGCCGGCCCTGCACCGCGGGGTCGAAGCGATCGGCGGCGCCGATGATCTCCTCGATGGGACGGGTCGCCCGGCGCGCGGTCACGACGGCGATGGCGGCCGACAGGGCGATCATCGCGAGGGCGACGCGGGTGAGCGGCTGCCCGATGGCCCGGCGGGTCGACTGGAGGATCGACATGTCGATCCCGAGCCGGACGGCCCCCGCGCGCCCGCCCATGATCGGCGCCTCGATGTCGAGCGTCCGTCGATCGCCGTCGACGGCGACGACCGGCCCCGTCCTCCCAGCGCCCCGCAGGCCGAGCAGGCGCTGGGCCCCGCCGTTCGGCAGCGAGCTGGCCAGCACCCTCCCGTCGCGCACCACGAAGCAGTAGGCGATCCCTTCGTCCGCCGCCGTCCGCGCCATCAGCTCGTTCAGCGTGACCGCGTCGTTCGTCAGGATGGCGTCGGCCGCCTGGGAGGCCACCAGCCGGGCGACCGCGCTCCCGAGCGATGCCTGCTCGCGGGCGAGCGCCCCGCTCGCGACGCGGCTCCCCACGGCGAGGTGCACCGCGTGCGTGGCGACGATCGCGACGGCGCCGAACGCGGCGAGCTTGACCCAGAGCCGGATCCCGCGGACCTCGGCGGGCCACGCGGCGCTCACCAGGTCGACTCCACGACGGCGCGCGCGCCGTCGTAATGGCTCGGCTGGACGGGCAGGAAGCCGTCGATCCCGATCGCGGCGAGCGCCTTCGCCCCCTCCGCGTCCCGGGAGAGGCCCACGAGCGCCTCGCGGAGCGCGGCGCGGCGCGGCGCGGGGAGGGTCGTGGCGGCGACGACCGGGGGGGAGCCGAACGGCGGCGACGTGTCGATGATCCGGACGGCCTTCCCGAGCGCCGGCCGGGACCGCAGCATCTCGTCGTAGATCAGGCTGTCGACGCACGCCCCGTCCACCACCCCCCTGGCGACCGCCTCGACGGAGCGGTCGTGGCTGCGCGTGAGCTGGACGCTGCCGAAGTGGGTGGCGGGGTCGGCCCCGTGCTTCTTCAGCCAGTAGACGGCGTACGCCCGGCCGGTCAGCGACAGCTCGTCGGTGAAGGCGAACCGGCGGCCGGCGAGATCGGCCAGCGACGTCGCGCGGCTCGTCGCCGGCACGATCACGTAGGAGCGATAGGTCGTGACCCCGCCCACGGACGGCACGGCGATCAGCTCCACCTTCGCCGGGGCGCGGTGCTCGAGCTCGATCCATCCCCCGGTGCAGACCATGGCCGCGTCCACCCGGCCGGCGAGGATCAGGTCGTTCACCTCGCGGTAGCTCTGCCGCTGGACGAACTCGATCTCGACGCCGAGCCGCCTGGCGATCAGCGCGAAGGCCTGCGAGTAGGACTCGAAGGTGTCCTGGGGGGACAGCATCGCCGCGACGGAGAACCGGAGCCGTTCGGGCGTCGCGGCGCGTTGGCCGCCCGGCGCCTGCGCGGCGGGGACGGCGACCTGGGCCGCCTCCTCCACCCGCGCCTCGGGGTACGGGGCCGATGGGCACGCGAACAGCGCGGGGACGAGGAGCGCGAAGGGGGCGACGAGCCGGCGGTGACGCAGCGTGAGCATGGAGGACCCCGGACCGAGGCTCCATTGTGTTCCGTTCCAGCGCCGCGCGATAGGACCGAATACCTATGTCGCGAATGGGCGACCGCGACCGGACGCCGCAGCGCGATCCCAGCCCCACCTACCCCTTGGGGATGCCCAACCGCCGGCCCACCGCTTCATCGCTCCGGTCGGAAATCCGAGAGGCGCCCGTCCGCAAACCCTCGCCCCGCCCCACCCATCAGTCGAACGGGCGCCCTCGAAACCCTTCACCCACCCCTAGCCTTCGTGCGGCCGCACCCTCGCGCTCGCGAGCAGCAGCCCCATCCCGCGGGCGCCGTTCTCGCCGAGGTAGCGCCGGAAGGCGTGGCCATCGAGCCGCATCCGCTGCACGGTCTCGGCGACCACCTCGTCGTAGTCGCGGGCGTTCGGCTTGCGCAGCTCGATGGCGATCTTGAGGATCGCGCGCTGGAAGGCCGGGTCGATCCCGCCCTCCTCCGTCGCCTCGATCACCGTCGTCGCGATCTTTCGCCCCGCAGCCATCCGCTCCTCCCGTCCCCGACCTTCTCCAGGAAACGGGGCGACGATACGTGACCAGCCATGTGACGTCAACAAAACTGTGATCATTGGATCAGGGTTACTGCGATCCAATTGTCGTGGTTCTTCGGCGGGTCGCTCGTTTACACGCGGGACGTCGCGTGGCAAGCTCTCGCGCTCCTCTTGGCCATGCACAACGAGCGGCCCCGCTACATCGCGGTCGAAGGCCCCATCGGGGTCGGAAAGACCACGCTCGCGCAGATCCTGGCCGAGCGGCTGGGCGGGCGCCTCATCGCGGACGCCGTGGAGGAGAACCCCTTCCTCGCGGACTTCAACGCGGACCGGAGGAAGCATGCGTTCCAGACGCAGCTCTTCTTCCTCCTGTCGCGCTTCCAGCAGCAGCAGGCGCTCTTCCAGCAGGACCTCTTCAGCCAGTCCACGATCTCCGACTACCTCTTCGCGAAGGACCGCATCTTCGCGGCCCACGCGCTCGCGCCGACCGAGCTCGGCCTCTACGACCGGCTGTACGAGCTGCTCGGGCCGCGCGTCGTCAAGCCGGACCTGGTCGTCTACCTCCAGGCGCGCACCGAGGTGCTCGTCCAGCGGATCCGGCGGCGGTCGCGCGAGCTCGAGCGCCACCTCGATCCCGCGTGGATCGAGAGCCTCGCGACGGCGTACAACGACTTCTTCTTCCATTACGACGAGACCCCCCTCCTCGTGGTGAACACGAGCGACATCGACCTCGAGGGGAGCGCAGAAGACGTGGAGACGCTGCTCGGCGTCATCCGCCGCCACCGCAAGGGGACCCAGCACTACGTTCCGCTGGGCACCCGGACCTGATAGCCTTTCACTTTCCCAGTGGGCGGGACCCCGACGCCGGGGCCTGCACCGGAGGAAACCGAATGTCCGTCCAGACCGCGCCCCGCCGGCACGTCACCATCCACGAACTGAAGCGGATGAAGGAGGCGGCGGAGCCGATCGCCGTCGTCACCGCCTACGACGCCACCGCCGCGCGCCTCGTCGCCGCCGCCGGCGTCGACGTCGTCCTCGTGGGCGACTCGGTGGGCATGACGCTGCTCGGCTACGAGTCGACCCTCCCGGTCACGCTCGACCAGATGATCCACCACTGCGCCGCCGTGCGGCGCGGCCTCGGCCGCGCGGGCGGGCGGCCGCACCTGGTGGGCGACATGCCGTTCGGCAGCTACCAGGCGAGCGCCGACGACGCGGTGAAGGCCGCGATGCGCCTCGTCGCCGAGGGCGGCGTCGAGTCGGTGAAGCTCGAGGGGGGGCAGGACTTCGTCGGCGTGATCCAGCGGATCGTCCGGGCCGGCGTCCCGGTCATGGGCCACATCGGCCTCACGCCGCAGTCGGTCCACAAGATGGGCGGCTACGTCGTCCAGGGGAAGGACACCGACAAGGCGCAGCAGCTCCTGCGCGACGCGCGGGCGCTGGAGGCCGCCGGCTGCTACGCGGTGACCCTCGAGGGCATCCCCACGGAGCTGGCGCGGATCATCAGCGGCCAGCTCTCGATCCCGACGATCGGCATCGGCGCCGGGCCGCACTGCGACGGCCAGGTGCTCGTCCTGAACGACCTCCTCGGGATGGACGACGGCTTCGTCCCCAAGTTCGTGAAGCGCTTCGCCGAGATCGGCCCGGCGATCACCGGCGCCGTCGGCGCGTACGTCGGCGAGGTGAAGGCCCGCAGCTTCCCGGACGACGCGCACTCGTACCACGCGTCGGCGGTCCGGCTGGTGCCGGTCTCCGACGCGCAGGAGGAGCACCACGACGAGGCCGCCGCCTTCGGCGCCCCGGTGTAGACTCCGCGCACCATGAAGCCAGAGCTGTTCACCGATCCTGCCGAGTGGCAGGCGCGCTGCGCCTCCGCCCGGGACGGCGGGGCCCGCGTCGTCCTCGTCCCGACGATGGGGTTCCTGCACGAAGGGCACCTCTCCCTGATGCGCGAGGCCCGCGCCCGCGCCGACGAGCAGGGGAAGCGCGGCCTCGTCGCCGTGTCGATCTTCGTCAACCCGACCCAGTTCGGCCCCACCGAGGACCTCTCCCGCTACCCCCGCGACCTCGAGGGCGACCTCGCGAAGTGCGCGTCGGCCGGCGTCGACCGGGTCCTCGCGCCGGCCTCCCCGGAGCTGGTCTTCCCGCCGTCGCACCAGACCTGGGTCGAGGTCACGGGGGTCTCCCAGGGGCTCTGCGGCGCCAGCCGGCCGGGCCACTTCCGCGGCGTGGCCACCGTCGTGGCGAAGCTCTTCAACCTGACGCGGCCGCACGTCGCGCTCTTCGGCGAGAAGGACTACCAGCAGCTGCAGGTCATCCGCACGATGGCGCGCGAGCTCGCCATGGGGGTCGAGGTCGCGGGGATGCCGATCGTCCGGGAGGCCGACGGGCTCGCCCTCTCCTCCCGGAACGCCTACCTCTCGAAGGCGGAGCGCGAGCGGGCGCTCTCGCTCTCGCGGTCGCTCCACGAGGCGCGCGACCGGGTCGCCGGCGGCGAGCGCGACGCGGCGGCGCTGCGGGCGGGGATCGAGCGGACGCTCTCCGGCGGCGTCGACCGGATCGACTACGTCGAGCTGGTCCACCCCGACACCCTCGCCCCGGTCGCGCAGGTCGCGCCGGGGACGATGGCGCTCGTGGCGGCCTACGTCGGCAAGACGCGGCTCATCGACAACGTGAAGCTCCCATGAGCCGACGCGCGGCCGGCGGCGGCAAGGGGCCGCCCGAGGGCGTCAAGGTCGTTGCGACCCACCGGCGCGCCCGCTTCGAGTACGAGATCGAGGACCGGCTGGAGGCCGGCCTCGCGCTCACGGGCAGCGAGGTGAAGTCGCTGCGGGAGGCCAACGTCAACCTCGCCGACGCCTACGCCCAGCTCAAGGGGGACGAGCTCTGGCTGGTCAACTGCCGGATCGGCGAGTACAAGCAGGCCGCCCACTTCGGCCACGCCCCCCTGCGCGAGCGCAAGCTGCTCCTCAACCGGCGCGAGATCGAGAAGCTGCGCGGCAAGGTCGAGCAGCGCGGCTACACGCTCATCCCGCTGCAGCTCTACTTCAAGGACGGCTGGGCCAAGGTCGAGCTCGGCCTCGGCCGCGGCCGCACCCACGAGGACCGGCGCGACGCGATCGCGGAGCGCGAGTCGAAGCGCGAGATGGATCGCGCCATCGCGAAGAGCCGGCGGCGGTGAGGGTCTTCCCCTCTCCCCCGCCGGGCACCCGCTACTCCTCCACCACCAGCAGCTTGCGCGCGAGGAGCGCGAAGAGCGGGTTGAGCGCCGCCCCCCAGCGGGCGCCCAGCCTCTCGCGCAGCTCGGCGAGGCGGACGCCGGGCCCCACGGCGATCAGCACCGCCTCCTCGCCGGGGAGGACCGCGGCGTCCTCCTCGCGCCGCCAGGGGACGATCCGCGCGCCCAGCGGGAGCCGGTCGGGCACCTCGTCGACGTCCACCAGCTCGGGGTGCGCGGCGGCGAGGTGACCGTACAGGAGCGCGGCCTCGTCGAGCGCGGCGGCGTCGAAGTGCACGCCCGCCCGGAACGGCGGCTCGGCGGCGCTCCAGGCGACCCGCCCGCGCAGGACGCGGACGCCGGAGAGCGCGGGCGAGCGGAGCTCCAGCACCACGCGCTCGCCGACGCCGAGCGGCGCGGGCGTGACGAGCTGGACGCCGCTGGGACCGCAGTCGATGACCGTGCCGCCGAAGGAGGTCCCCACCTCCCGCTGCACGTGCGCCTCGCAGCCCACGAGCGCGCGCGGCGCGCGCCGCGGGTTGTACACGTACTCGTCACCCATGGACGTGAACGATATTTCGGAAGCGGGCGGGATGGCCAGCACACCCCCTCACGCCCCCTGCGGGTCGCGGTGCGACGGTGCCCT
This sequence comes from Anaeromyxobacteraceae bacterium, assembly GCA_035465955.1. GTDB lineage: Bacteria > Myxococcota > Myxococcia > Myxococcales > Anaeromyxobacteraceae > DATIVK01. The sequence goes on from DATIVK010000138.1 coordinate 9,291, forward strand.
CCCGGGCGCGGCGAGAGGGTAGGATCGCGGGACGGCTCCCTGCGCCATCCACCCATTCCAGGAGGCGTCATGACGACGCTCGCCCCGCCGCGTACCCCGTCCCTCCTCGCCCTCTGCCTGCTGGCCGCCGCGCCGCTCCTCCCCGCCAGCCGCGCCGCGGCCGTCGAGGTCGGCGCCCCCGTCACCAACGTCGAGCTGCGCGACGCGTCGGACCACCCGGCGACGATCCCCGACCTGGGCGCGAAGGTGATCGCGCTCTTCTACACGGACGCCGACGAGAAGGACATGAACGACCCCCTCGCCGACGCCATCAAGGCGCGCAAGCTCGACGAGCAGCGCTACCGCGGCCTCGGCGTCGTGAACCTCGCGGACTCGAAGGCGCCCAACTTCCTCATCCGGAAGGCGGTCCGCGACAAGATCGCGAAGTACAAGTCGACGATCCTCACCGATCCGGACCGGCGGCTCGCGAAGGCGTGGGGGCTCGGGGACTGCAACAACACCTCGGTCGTCGTCGTGATCGGGACGGACGGGAAGGTCGCCTGGGCCGGCCGCGGGCCGATCCGCGGCGACGAGATCGGCAAGGTCGTGGAGCTGATCGCGCGGCTCGTCTCGGCGGCCTCGCCGTAGGCGGCTACCCGCCCGCCGCCTTGCGCAGCGTGTCCCAGGTGTAGAGGCCGGCGTTGTGGCCGTCGGACCAGGTGATCTGGACGGCGTAGTTGCCCACCGGATCGATCCGGAGCGGCCGGATGTCGTCCGGGATCGTCGCCGGGTCGAGGACCTTTCGCCCCGTCCACTCCTCGACGCACTCGGCGCACGGGCAGTGGTCGCGCACCTGCTTGAAGGGGATCTCGACCGCTGGCTCGCCGCCCCAGGCGACGCGGAGCCGGCCGTCGGCGGTCAGGGTGATCTCCTCCGGCGGGGCGGAGTGGCTGCGCTTGAAGTCGATGCGGTCGAGCAGGCCCATGCAGCGCTGTTCATGGCGCGCGGCGGGCGCCGCGTCAAGTCGGTCTCGCGAGCGCCGCGACGAGGTCGGCGCGGTCGTCGAGGGGGCTCCGGCAGGGCGGCCCGTCGGCCACCAACAGCTCCGACGCCCCCAGGTCGGCGGCGAGCCGCAGGAAGGTGGCGGAGCGGGTGCCGTAGACGGGGTCCATGTGGATGCAGGTGGAGGTCCGCGCGCCCGGATCCGCCGCGTGGAGCGACATCACCTCGCGCAGGCGGGGGACGGAGAGGTCCATCGGCCAGCGCCCCCGGATGAGATCGCCGCGGGGGCCATCCCCGTGGGGCGAGCTCTCGGTCACGAGGTGCAGCCCCGGCGCGAGGGGCTCGAGGGCAGCCCGCTCCCCGTCGTACCACCAGAGGAAGGCCTCGCCGGCGTCGGCGACCACCAGGTGGAAGGGGTTGAAGGCCGCGGCGTCGAGCGCCGCGAGCGCCTGGCGCGCCGCCCCCACGGTCGGGTGGGCGAGGGCGAGCCCGACGATCTCGCCCCGCGAGCGCCGGCTCGAGTCGGGGTACCAGTCGAACGGCGCGTGGTAGTTGGTGAGGCCGGCGAAGATCCCGCGCGACGAGAGGCCGATCCAGGTGCCGCCCGCGAGCAGGTCGCGCGGCGCGGCGTACCGGATCCCGTTCACTCCGTCGCGCAGCCCCCAGCCCTCCGCCGAGCGGTGGAGCCGCTCGTCGCGGTTCGCGGCCACGACCAGCGGCCAGCGCCGGTCGGCCTGGAACGCCACGGCGAGGGTGCACATGACAGTTCATTAGCACGGCGCGCGCCCCCTCGCCGGTCCGGGGGGACGCTCTGCCAGCTCCGCTTCGCTGCCGCCTCACCCCGACCCTCTCCCCGGTGGGGGAGAGGGGGGGGAGGAGACGGGGAGCGGAGGCTACTTCGACTCCGCGCGGAGGGCGCCCTTCACGCGCTCGAGGAGCGCCTGGCGGGTGAGCTCCAGGGACCGGGGCAGCGTCCCGCCGAGCTTCTCGTACCACTCCTTCTGCGACTCGAGCTCCTGCTCCCACTCGCCGAGATCGACCCGCATCGCGGCCTTGAGGTTGTCGAGCTTCATGTCGAGGCCGGCGAGGTTGATGTCCTCCTGGCGCGGCACCCAGCCGACGAGCGTCTCACGGGCCGGGACGCGGCCGTGGGCGCGGTCGAGGACCCACTTGAGGACCCGCATGTTGTCGCCGTAGCCCGGCCAGAGGAACTTGCCGTCCTGGCCCTTCCGGAACCAGTTGACCATGAAGATCTTGGGCGGGTTCGGGATCTTCGACTGCATGTCGAGCCAGTGCTGCAGGTAGCTCCCGGCGTCGTAGCCGATGAACGGGAGCATGGCCATCGGGTCGCGGCGGACCACGCCGACCGCGCCGGTCGCGGCGGCGGTCGTCTCGGAGCCGAGGGTCGACGCGAGCTGGACGCCGTGCAGCCAGTTGAACGACTGCATGACGAGCGGCATCGTGGTGGAGCGGCGGCCGCCGAAGATGAGGGCCGAGATCGGCACGCCCGGTGGATCGTCGTAGAAGCGCGACAGCGCCGGGTTGTTCAGCATCGGCGCGGTGAAGCGGCTGTTCGGGTGGGCCGCCTTCTCGGTCGAGCCGCGGACCCACTTCGCGCCCTTCCAGTCGATCGCCTCGACCGGCGCCGGATCGTCGTGCCCCTCCCACCAGACGTCGCCGCCGGCGGTGCGGGCCACGTTGGTGAAGAGCGTGTTCTTCTCCATGGAGTCCATGGCGTTCGGGTTGGTCTTCCGGCTCGTGCCGGGGACCACGCCGAAGTAGCCGGACTCGGGGTTGACGGCCCAGAGCCGCCCGCCCTCGCCGACGCGCATCCAGGCGATGTCGTCGCCGATCGTCCGGATCTTCCAGCCCTCGAAGGAGGCGGGCGGGATCAGCATCGCGAAGTTGGTCTTGCCGCAGGCGCTCGGGAACGCGGCCGCGATGTAGCTCACCTCACCCTCGGGGCTCTGCGCCTCGAGGATGAGCATGTGCTCCGCGAGCCAGCCCTCGTCCTGCGCCTGGTAGCTGGCGATGCGGAGCGCGAGGCACTTCTTGCCGAGCAGCGCGTTGCCGCCGTAGCCGGAGCCGACCGACCAG
>DATIVK010000139.1:0-10996 GCA_035465955.1 Anaeromyxobacteraceae bacterium
GGCAGACCACCCTCTCCCCCACCGGGGGAGAGGGCAGGGTGAGGGGGCGATCGCGGCGCGATGGGAACGTCGACGCCGCGACGCCCGCTCCCTCTCCCCAGCCCTCCCCCTCGGTGAGGGGGAGGGGGGCGTCGCCCCCCGGGGGCGCAGCCCCCGTTGATTAGAAGCTGAACTGCGACCCGACCATGACCTCGTTGGTCCGCTCGCGGAGCTCGTTGGCGTTGTCGGGCAGCGTGAAGCGGTTGCCGTCCGCGGCGTGGAACGAGGCCTTCACGACGAAGTCGCGGGTGAACCAGTAGTTCACGCCCACCGCCGCCTCGCGGTGGCGCAGCAGCGACTGCGGGCCGTCGAAGTCCGGCCAGTCGAGCTTCGTCGCCTCGACCTTCGCGACCACCTGGAGGTGCTCGCCGAACCGGACGCCGCCCTCGACGTAGCCCGCGTCGGTGTTCCCGTTCCCCTTCTCGTAGCCGTGGAAGTACTCGGTGCGGAGCAGCCACCGCTCGTCGGCGTACTCGACCGACGCCCCCGCCACCCACGTCGGCATGAGGCCGGCCTCGGCGGGGGTGCGGCCCCAGAAGTAGGAGCCGCGGAATTGCAGCCCGGGCACGGCCGTCAGGAGCGTGAGCCGACCGCCGACGCAGTCCTGCATCTCGACCCAGGTGCCCGGGTAGTAGGTGTCGATGCCGTTGGCGCCCGGCGTCGCCCGCTCCTCCTGGACGAGGACCGCGTCCTGTGGCGTGGTCACGAACTGCGAGATGCCGCCCGCGAAGAGGTCGTAGGAGAGCTCGTTCCCCTTCGGGAGCAGGAAGGTGCCGGTCGCCCCGACGCCGAGGTACGAGTACCCGCCGAAGCTGGTGTTGTTGTAGACGCTGCTCGGCAGCCGCAGGAACGGCCGCACGGTGCCGACGTCGTTCACGTCCCACGAGAGGCCGATCGGCAGCTTCGGCATGCCGAAGCGCAGCCGGACGGCGTCCGAGACCTTCCACTCGAAGAAGGCGTAGTCGACGCCGTTCTGCGTGTAGTCCTCGTCCTGCGTGAACTGGAAGGCGGCCGAGAGGTCCTCGGTGGGCTGCACGCGGACGGCGAGCGCGAGCGCCGCGTTGTCGTAGTAGCCGTCCTGGGTCCCGAGCTGGAACTGGTTGCCGTTCGTCTTCGCGTAGGCCCAGTACGCGTAGCCGGAGAGGTTGAGCTTGCCGTCGAGCAGCACGACGGCGTCGGCGCGGCCCGCGGCGAAGGCGAGCGAGAGCAGCGTCGCGAGGCGAAGGAGACGAGTCCGCATGTGAGGTTCCCCCAGGAGTTGAGCGCTCGCGCGGCGAGCAGCCGGACGAACGTACCAAGGGCCTGACGGACGGTCACGAATCCGGCGTCGGCGCGCCGCGTCATCGCCGCTTCAGGGAGAGACCGAGGGTGAACCGGGCCACCGGCTCGTCGCCGTAGCGCGCAGGGACGGTCGCGACGACGTCCACCGGGAGCGTCACGCGCTCGCCCGTCGCGTCGGCGCTCGCCACCGCCGCCGCGACGCGCGCCCCGTCCGCGCAGGTGAACCGCACGTCGCCGTCCGCCCGCTTCAGGAAGCTCCCCTGGACGTCGGCGAAGATGAGCCCCACCCGCGGGTGGCGCGTCCGGATGAGCCGCGCCGCCGCCAGTCCGCCGGCGAGATCCGCCCCGGCGCAGAGCGCGCCGAAGTACATGGACCCGACGTGGTTGCGCGATCGCCAGCGCAGCCGGATCGTCACCTCGCAGCGCTCGTCGTCGAGCCGCTCCACGCGCGGCCCGAGGAAGAGCAGCACCGGCACGCGCAGCGAGAAGAGCCGGACGAAGAGGGTCTCGCGCAGGAGCATCGACGGCGAGCATAGCCCCAGGCGTCGGCCCCGACGAACGCCCCGCCGCGGCGTCCCTCGCGCCTCCCCTCCACGAACCTAGGGAGACCGGGGGTGACCCCCAGAGACGACGAAAGCCGGGGCCGCCCTGGGGCGATCCCGGCTTCGGTCTGCTGGAGGCGAGCGGCCTAGCGGTTCGCGCCGCCGGCGGCGCCGGCGACGGAGGACTTCTCGCCCTGCTTCTGCACGTACGGCGACTTCGCCTTCTTCCGCTGGTCCTTCACCGTCACCGAGACGTCGGGCGTCACGGAGTAGCTGGTGGAGTTGCCGGTGGCGCAGCCGATGGAGAGCAGCGCGGGGAGTGCGGCGAGCAGGGCGATCCGCTTCATGGCCGATCTCTTAACACGAACGTCCGGACAGATCCCGATCCCCCCTGTACCTTTCTCAGGTTACTGCGAGTGCGGACCACACGCAGCGCCACCGCCGCACCTTTCACGCCCGCGCGAGGTCCTACCCGCGCCCACTCGCGCCGACGGCGGATCACATGGCGACCGGCGCGAAAGGGGGCCGCTCCGCCGCCGGATCAGACGTCGGGCCCCGCCAACGGGGGTGTCGGGGCGCCGCGCGGAGCGCGCGCCACGGGGAAGCGCCGCTCGACCGCGCCGAAGGCCACGGTCGCCGCGAGCATGAGCGCGGCGAAGAACCAGAGCGTCCCGGCGTCGCCGAGCTCGACCAGCGCGAGGACCGAGAGCGTCAGGAGGTTGCCGAGGAACACCGTGAGGAACCAGATCGACATGATGGCGCTCCGCATGGAGCGCGGCGCCTGCGTGTAGCTGAACTCCAGGCCCGTCACCGAGACGAGCACCTCCCCGGCCGTGAGGAGGAGGTACTGCGGGAACTGCCAGAGGACGCTCGGCGCGCGGCCGGCGTCGAGCACCATCTGCAGCGCCGCCGCGGCGACGAAGGCGAGGACCGTCGCGACCATCCCGGCCCGCATCTTCGCCAGCGGCCCGAGGAGCCTGCCGCGCCGCTCGAGCGCGGGGAAGACGGCGACCGTGAAGAGCGGCACGAGGAGCATCACGAGGACCGGGTTGAGCGCCTGGAGCTGCGCCGGGGCGAGCTCCCACGCCCCGAGCTGCAGGTCCATCTTCTCCGCCTGGATCACCCAGCTCGACCCCGTCTGGTCGAAGAGCGCCCAGAAGACGGTCACGGAGGCGAAGATCCCGAGCACGCGCAGCACCGCCTTCGCCCCCTCGACGGCGGCGGCGGGGTGCGCGTCCCGCGCCGCGTCCAGCCAGTGCTCGCCGGCGCGGTGCGTCCCGAGCCGCCGCACCGCGCTCGCGAGCACGCGCACGAAGCCGTGCGGCTTCGGGCCGGACGGCGGCGACGCGACGTAGTGGCGGCGCCCCGACCAGAAGAGGACGGTCGCGAGGCTCATCGCGCCGAGCGGCGCGGCGAAGGCGGCCGCGGGGCCGAAGCGCTGCAGGAGGTACGGGACCGCCAGGTTCGCGGCCGCCGCACCCAGGTTGATGACCCAGTAGAACCAGCCGTAGACGCGCTCGAGCAGCCCCGGGTCGCCCGCCGGGAGCTGCTCGCCGACGAAGGCCGAGGCGCAGGGGAGGATCCCGCCGGCGCCCGCCGCGACGAGCCCCGCGCCGAGGACGACGCCCGCCGGCGCCTGCCAGAGCGCCAGCGTCGCGTAGCCGGCGACCGAGAAGAGGGAGAAGCGCAGGATCGTGGCGTACCGGCCCAGGAAGCGGTCGGCCAGCCAGCCGCCGACGAGCGGGGTGAGGTACGTCGCCATCATGAAGGCGTGGAACCAGCCCTTGGCGTCGCGCTCGGGCAGGACGACGAAGGTGACGAGGTACGACGTCAGGATGGAGCGCATCCCGTTGAACGCGAAGCGTTCGAGGGCCTCGTTCCCGATGACGAAGCGGATCTGCGGCGGGTAGCGGAGCGCGGGGTCCCCCATCGCCGGGCAGTCTACAGCAGCGCCTCCCGGCCGGGGGGCGCTCGACGCACCGAGGCTCCCCTCCCGACCGTGCGTCGGATAGAGTCCGGGCCGATGAAGAGCCTCTCGCCCGACGAGGTGCGCGCCCTCACCGAGGCGGGAGGCGTCGACGTGATCGACGTGCGCGAGCCGCACGAGTGGATCGGCGGCCACCTCCCCGGCGCGCGGCTCGTCCCCCTCGGGCTCTTCCTGCGGGACCCGCGCGGCAACGTCCGGGGCGCCCGGGCCGTCTTCGTCTGCGCCCACGGGCTGCGCAGCGTGACGGCGGGGGTCGCGGCCGAGTCGTCGGGAGTCGCCGAGGTCTTCAACCTCGACGGCGGCATCATGTGGTGGGTCGCGCGAGGGCTCCCGCTCTCGTACGAGCCGTAGCTGGCTGGCGGCCCGGGGATCGGGGCGCTAAGAACCTGCCGTGGCCCGCACCCTCTCCTTCCTCGTCTTCGTCGCCATCGCGCTGCTGGTCCTCGGCGGCATGCACGCCTACATCTGGGCGCGCCTCGTGCGGGACACCGGCCTGCCGGCGCCGTGGCGGCGGATCGCGACGATCCTCCTCGCCGCCGCGGCGCTCGCGATCCCCGCGGCGATCGCCTTCGCCCGGCGCAGCGGCACGCCGCTCGCGGGCGTCCTGCCCTGGGCCGCCTTCGCCTGGCTCGGGATCGCGTTCCTCCTCGTGTCGGCGCTGCTCGCGGTGGACCTCCTGCGGCTGGTCGCGGGCGCCGCCGCGCAGGTGCGCGAGTGGCTCGCCCGGGCCGACGCGCCGCCGACCGACCCCGAGCGACGCCAGCTCATCGCCCGCGCCGTCGCGGGGACCACGCTCGCCGTCGTCGCGACCGCGGCCGGCGCCGCGGTGCGGACCGCCGGGGGCCCCGCCGAGATCGCCGACGTGCCGGTGCGCCTGCCGAGGCTCCCGCGGGCGCTGGACGGGCTCACGATCGTCCAGATCTCGGATCTCCACGTGGGGCCGACGATCCGCCAGCGAGAGGTGGACCGCGTGGTGGAGCAGGCCAACGCGCTCCGGCCGGACGTCGTGGTGGTCACCGGCGACCTCGTCGACGGCACGGTGGGCGAGCTGGGGCCGATCGTCGCCGGGCTCGGCCGGCTCCGCTCGCGCTGGGGCGTCCACTTCGTCACCGGGAACCACGAGTACTTCTCGGGCGTGGACGCGTGGCTGCGCTTCCTGCCGCGGCTCGGGATGCGCGTGCTCCGGAACGAGCGCGTGACGATCGGCGACGCCGGCGGGGCCCTTGAGCTCGCGGGCGTGGACGACTGGCACGCGGGGCGCTACGGACGCGGCCACGGCTACGATCTCGCGAAGGCGCTCGCGGGGCACGATCCCGAGCGCCCCCTCGTCCTCCTCGCCCACCAGCCGCTGGGCGTCGAGGCGGGCGTCCGGCAGGGCGTCGGCCTCCAGCTCTCCGGCCACACCCACGGCGGCCAGATCTTCCCGTTCAACCTCGCCGTCCACGCGGCCTTCCGGTACGTCCGCGGCCTCTACGCCGTGGAGGACGGCGCCCACGTCTACGTGTCGAAGGGGACGGGCTACTGGGGCCCGCCGATGCGCCTCGGCTTCCCGCCGGAGATCACGCGGATCACGCTGCTGGCCGGCTGACGCCTCAGGCCTTCCACCACTGGTACTCGCGCTCGCGCCGCTCCACCTGGTCCACCGAGAGCCCGCGCCCCGCGAAGACCAGCCGGAGCTTCTTCGTGAACGTGTAGCGCCACGGGAGCAGCGTCTCCGGATCGGTGACCAGCACCATCTCGACGGCCATCGCGCCGTCCTCGAACCCCTTCGCCTCCTTGCCTCCGGCCGCGGCCAGCCCCTTTCGGAAGGCCTCGGGGCCGGCGGCGGCCGTGAGCGTCAGCTCGAGGCAGCGCCGGTCGATCCCGCCGGGGGCGCAGGAGACCCAGCGGCGCGCCGAGAGCGTGACCCGCTGCTCGACCTCCAGCCCGGGCACCGCGGCGATGGGGACGCGGCCGGTGATCTCCTGGGTCCGGCCGAGCTCGAGCGTGCGGCCGAGCCACGCCTCCACCTGGTAGCTCCACTGCTCCCGCGCCTCGGCCTCGAGCCGCACCGCGCGCTCCCGTGCCTCCCGCCTCGCGGCGTCCCGCTCGGCGCGAGGGGCCGCCTCCGGGACGTCGCCGGCCGCCTGCTCCTCGACCCACGCGTCGACCCCGTCGAGCCGCAGGAAGCGGCCGTCGGCCGCCACGACCACCGGCAGCTCCGGATCCTCCTCGCGCTCCTCCGCGGCCTTCTGCTCGTCGGCGTCGGCGGGCCGGACCGTCAGGACGGTCTCCGCGCCGCGCCGCTCGACCTTCAGGGCGCTGCGGCGGGCCGGCTCGGCCGCGGCGCGCCCCTGCCGCTTCTCGACCCGCTTGCCCTCGAGCCGCTCCGGCCACGCGAAGCGGAGCGTGACGCCGCCGGCCGCGGGCGCCGCCGCGGCGCCGACGCCGACGATCGCGACGGCGAGCGAGAGCCCAAACCTCCAGGTCATCCGCATGATCTTCCTCCCGGCCGCGCCCCGGCGCAGACGCACCTCGCTCGACGGCCGCCTTCTAGCCGCGCAGCAGCTCGTCCAGGAGCTCCTGCTCGGTGATGAGCTGCTTGCGGATCATGAGCCGGACGACCGCCGCGACGAGCTGCGTGGGGCGCACCACCGTGGGCACGGCGTCGTCCCCGGCCGCCATCTTGTCGAGCGCGGCCAGGATCAGCGACTCCTCCGACGTGTGCTCGTGACGGAGGGCCGTCGCCGTCCCCTTCCCCGGCGGGGAGGAGGAGGCGGCCGGACCCCACGCCGGCCCGCCCTGCGCCGCGCCCTCGGGCTCGAGCGGGATCGGCTGGAGCTCCTCGGTGGTCTCCTCCGGGATGAGCTCCCCCTCGATCGGGAGGCTCCCCGTCGGCTGGTCCTCGAGCTGGAGGTCGGCGGAGGCGGCGGGACGCCGCGCCGCCGCGGGCTCGCTCCCGGGCGAGGGCGCGCGGGGGCGGGGCTGCGCGGGCGCCTGGGGCGTCGCGACGGGCTGGTGGAAGAAGCGGTTCAGCTCCTCGCTGGAGGTGGCGCCGATCGGATCGTAGAGCGGCTCCACGGCGGTGTCGTCGTCGACGTCGAGCGCGATCGCCTCGCGCCCGCCGCCGGCGTCCGCCCCGTAGTGGGCCCGCACCGCCGCGCCGATGGCGTTCTCGCCCGCGATGCACACCTTGATGCGCCGGCCGGTCCTGAACGCCAGCTCGTCGGTGAGCGCCAGGTTGGTCGGATCCGACATCGCCACCACGAGGACGCCGGTGTCCGCCGAGATGGGGAAGACGTGGTTGCGGACGGCGTAGTCTCGGGGGACGAGCGCCCTGGCCTGGCCGAAGGCGTAGGGCTCGAGCCGGTCGAGCCGCGCGACCTCGAAGCCGAACTTGACCGCCAGGGCGTCGACGATGGCCTCCTCGCTCGCGAGCTTGAGCTCGACGAGGATGCCGCCCAGGCGCCCGCCCCACTGGCGCTGGTGGCCCAGCGCCGCGTGGAGCTGCGTCTCGCCGATGACGCCCGCCTCGACGAGCATCTCTCCCAACCGCTTCTTGACGGCCATCGGGGCGATGTTACGCGGAGCGAGCGGGCCCCGTCGAGCACCCGGCCGGCGCCCCGCGTCAGCGGGCGTCCGGCGGCGCGCGGGTCGCGATGGCGAGCCGCGTCAGGCCGTGGCGCCGCGCGAGATCCATCACGGCGACCACGCGCCCGTGCGCGACCTGCTCGTCCGCCTGCACGAGCACCACGGTCGCCGCGCTGCGGCCGCGCGCGACCTCGAAGGCCCGGCCCAGCTCCTCGGCGTCGACCGCGCGCCCGCCCAGCACGGTCCTGCCGTCCGCGAGGATCGCGACGGCGAGGTCCTGGACCTGCGCCGGGGGCGCCCCCTTCCCGGCGCGCGGGAGGTTCACCTCGAAGCCGGCGCGATCCGCCTCGTGGATGGCCGTGGTGGTCACCATGAAGATGATCAGCAGGACGAGGAAGATGTCGGTCAGCGGCGTGATGTTGATGTCCGCGAAGACGTCGCCGTCCTCCATGCCGTCGCCCGGGGCGCCGCTGGGTCCGCCGACCGCCATCGCCTAGCCCCCGCTCCCCGGCGCGCGCGGCGCGGCGGGCGCCTCCTCGAGGGCCTCCAGGAACTCGTCGCCCGCGAGCCGCGCCCGCTGGGCGAGCCGCGCGACGTGCGTGTTCAGGAAGTTGTAGAGGACGACGGCCTCGATCGCGACCGCGATCCCCCCCGCGGTGGTGACGAGCGCCTCGGAGATGCCGGCCGCGACGACCGCGAACCCGCCCTGCCCGGTCCGCGCCATCTCCCCGAAGGCGGACATGATGCCGAGCACCGTCCCGAAGAGCCCGACGAACGGCGCCGTGGCGCCGACCGTCGCGAGGATCCAGAGGGCGCGCCGCAGCCGCCAGCCCAGCTCCTGCCGCGCGCGCTCCACCGCCGCGGCCGCGCGCCCGGGGCGCCCGCGCGCCTGGGCGAGGCCGGCGAGGAGCACCTCGCCCATCGGCGAGCGGGAGCGCGCGCACTCCAGCCTCGCCGCGTCGAGGTCGCCGCGCCGGAGCGCGGCCGCGACCGCCTCGCCGAGCTGCCGGGTCCGCTCCCCGAAGCGCCAGAGCGCGACGGCTCGCTCGACCGCCACCGCGATCGCGATGACCGAGCACGCGATGATGATCCAGAGCGTGACGCTGACGTGGCTCGCCTGCACGAGGTGGGTCTCCAAGCTCTCCTGCTCCCGCGCGCTCAGCGCGCCCCGTCGAGGTCGACGATCCTCGCCCCCGGCGGGGGGTCGAGGGTGAAGGTGCCTTCGGGAACAACCGCGTTCACCTCGATCTCCTTCCAGGTGAGATCGACGGTGACCCCGGAGGCGGGCGCCTCCAGCCGCACGTGCCCGGGGAAGCTCCTCCCCGCCCGCTCGCGGAAGCGATCGAACGTGACGTCGTACCGCTCCGGGGGCGGCGGGAGGCCGGGTCGCGCCGAGAGGGTCGAGGCGTGGACGGCCGCCCCGGCGCCGACGTCGAGCCGCTGCACCCGATCCTCCGCCTCGACGGTGAGCCGCAGGACCCCGTCGCCGGGCTCGACGGCCGTCGGGCGGCCCGGCGCGATCGGCGCCGCCCCGCAGAGGAGCGCCACCAGCTCCTCCGCCGGGATCGCGAAGGGGAGCAGCCTCGCGAGGTTCTCCGGCGTGGCGGCGCCGCGGTAGTAGACGCCCTTGCGCAGGTCGAGCAGCGCGAACCGCCCGGCGTCGGTGACGAGCGCCGCGGCCGGGTTGCCGAAGAAGTCGAGCGCGTCGAGCCGCAGCCGGTCCGGCCGCGCGGCGGCGACGTACTGCGTGACCGTGCCGCCGCCGTCCGGCGACGCGACCTTCACGCGGGCCTCGCCGCGCACGCGCTCCACCCGGGCCTGGGCGCGCTCGACCTCCGCCAGCAGCGCCGCCGGATCCGCCGAGAGGTCGGGCGGGGGCGCGCGGCGCACGCAGCCCGCCGCGGCGGCGAGCGAGAGGAGCAGCGCGACGAGCGGGGCGGCGCGGAGCCGCGTCGCCGGCGCCGGGGCGCGGTTCGAAGCCATCCCGGCCGTTTAGCCCGATGGCCGCCCGATGTCGAGCGTCCCCGCCGGTCCGGCCCGGCGTCCGGCGGCCGGTCCCGCCCGATATCGAAAAGGGGGCCTCCGTGGATCCGGACCGCGGGAAGGCGCACGATGGGCCGTCACCGGGAGGAAGGCACATGAGGCGACTCGTCCTGAGGCCCCTGCTCGCGATGCTGGCGCTGACCACGCTCCCCGCGGCCGCCGCCGGCGCGGGCAAGGCCCCGAGGCTCTGGAACCCCGACACCGTGGCGACGGTCACGGGGACGGTCGAGGCGGTCGAGCGGATCGAGATGGGGGAGGCGTGGCGCTGCGTGCGGCTCCGCCTGCGGACGGCCGACGGGCTCCTCCAGATCCGTGTCGCGCCGGACTGGTGGGTCGCCGAGCGCAAGCTCGCGTTCGCGGCCGGCCAGACGCTCGACGTGAAGGGATCGCGGGTGACCTTCTCCGGCGAGCCCGCGGTGGTCGCCGGCGAGATCGTCCGCGGCGGAGAGCGGATCGTCCTGCGCGACGCGGCCGGCAAGGCCGCGTGGACGAAGTAGGCGCGGGGCGGCACGCCCCGCCCGTGATCAGAAGAGCCTGGCGCGCCGCGCCGCCAGCGCGGCGGCCTGGCGCTTCGCGGCGCCGATCTCCGCGGCGAGCGGGCGCTCGGCGGCCGGATCCCGCGCCGTCACCTCGGCGAGCAGCGCGTCGAAGCGCGCGCCGTCCTGCAGCAACACGGCGAGCGTCTCCGCCTCGAGCACCGGACGGAACGGATCCTCGGGCGCCAGCGCGCGGGCCCGCTCGAAGTGCTCCCGGGCGCGCGTGACGCCGCCGCCCGCCGCCGTGGGCAGCGCGGCGCAGAGCGCCCCGAGCCACCGGTGGGGACCGGCGCGATCGACCTTCTCGTCGAGCGCCGCGACGCGCTCGAGCAGCCCGAGCACCACGTCCTTCGTCACCATGACCGCCATCGGCCCGGTCGCCTGCGCGACCCGCAGGCGGCCGACGGCCAGCCAGTAGAGCGGCTCCGCGCCGAGCGCCTCGACGACGGCGGCGGCCGTCACCGCGTCGTCGCCGCGATCGATCGCCGCCGCGAAGGCAGGGGCGCGGGACCGCAGCGCGCGCTCGCCCGCCCGCGAGGCGGCGTCCCACCCGGCCCGGGCCTCGGCGGGCGTGGCGGCGAGCTGCGCCCGCAGCGCCTCCGCGCGGGCGAGCCGGAGCTCCGCGTCGGGGTCCCCCGGCCGGAGGGAGGCCGCCTTGCGGAAGGCCGCCAGCGCGGCGTCGAGCCTCGCCGGCTCCTCGCGCGCCGCCCAGGCGCGGTCGCCGTCGGCGAGCGCCGTCGCGAACGGATCCGGCGGGGGGGCGGCGTAGGCCTCCGCCGGCGTCGAGGGCCGGCCGCAGGCGGCGAGCGCGAGGGCGACGGCGAGGAGACGCGCGGTGGCCACTAGCGCTTCTTCTTCGCGGCCGCCTTCTTGCCCGCTGGCTTCTTCGCCGCCTTCCGGGCGGCCTGCCGCGCGGCGGGGACCGGCCGCGCCCCCTTCTTCGCGGGCCGCGTGGCCTTGCGGGGCGCGGGCTTCGCCGCCGGGACCGGCTTCGGCGG
>DATIVK010000140.1:0-3960 GCA_035465955.1 Anaeromyxobacteraceae bacterium
CGAGGACCGCGCCCGTGGCGCCGCCCGTCCTCGCGCCGCCCCCGCCCGCGGCGCCTCCGCCCACGCCAGCCGCCCCGCCGCCGGCGCCTCCGGGAGGGAACTGACGTGCGCCCGGCCTCCTTCGTCCTCGCGGGCCTCCTGCTCGCCGCCGTCCAGGCCGTCCTCCTGCGCTGGCTCGGCGGCGGCGCCGTGACGATCCAGCTCCTCGCCCCCTGCATCGTCTGGCTCGCGCTGGAGGCCGAGAACGTCGAGGGGGTGGTGTCCGCGGCCGCCATCGGCTTCGCGATGGACGTCTTCGCGGCGACGCCGGGCGGGCTCTTCACCTTCCTCGGGGTCGTCCTCTTCCTCGCGAGCCGGGCGGCGGGGATGGCCGTCGACCTGCGCGGCAAGGCGGGCTTCGCGCTCCTGTCGGGCGCGGGCTGCCTCGTGCTCTCGGTCGGGGCCGTGCTGCTGCAGCGCTGGGCCGGGGACGCGGAGGCGGCACCCGGCTCGCTGCTCGTCCCGCGGCTGCTCGTCGAGGCGCTCCTGACGGCGCTCGCGGCGCCGCTGGTGCTGCTCGGCATGAACCGGCTCGGCGTCCTCCTCGGGCGCGAGGAGCCGGAGCTGATGCCCTAGGTCACGGGATGTCGCTCCTCCCCGGCTCGGCGCCCGGCGCCACCCAGAGCGAGTTCAGGCCCAAGCTGGCCTGGGCGACGCTCTTCGTCTTCGCGGCCTTCATGGCCCTCTTCGGCAAGCTCTTCTGGCTCCAGGTGGTCCGCGGCGAGGAGTACCGCGTCCGCGCCGAGGACAACTACCTGAAGGAGGTGCGGATCCCGGCCGACCGGGGGCTGATCTTCGACCGGAACCACGTGGTGCTCGTCGACCAGCGCCCGAGCTTCGACGTCACCCTGACCGCCAACTACTGCGGGAAGCAGTGCGAGGAGATCATCGGGCGGCTCGCGACGATCCTCGGCATGACGCCGGAGGAGCACCAGGCGGCGCTCGACCGGCTGGCGGAGGCGCGCTGGAAGAAGAACGCGCGCTTCAAGCCCTTCGTGGTGCGGGTGGACGTCCGGCGCGAGGACGTGGACGTGATCGACGCCCAGAACGAGGACCTCCCGGGCGTGGACGTCCAGCCGGTGCCGCACCGCGATTACCGCTACGCCGGGCTCGGCGGCCACCTCATCGGCTACATGAACGAGGTCGGCGCGAAGGAGATGGAGACGCTCAACCAGGAGCTGAAGCGCTCCGGGTCGGAGCAGGTCCCGTACTCCCTGGGCGACTACGTCGGCCGCCGCGGCCTGGAGCGCCGCTTCGAGCGGAACCTCCGCGGCGTCGACGGCGTCCACTTCGTGCCGGTCGACTCGAAGGGGCGCGCCCTCGACGCGAACGCGTTCGGCGCGGAGGAGCGGCGCGTGGTCCCGTCGCGCCCGGGCCAGAACCTGGTCCTCTCGATCGACTGGCGGCTCCAGGAGTTCGCCGAGAAGACCTTCCCCGCGACGGCCGGCGTCGTCGCCGCGATGGACGCGAAGACCGGCTTCCTGCTGGCGCTCGTCGACCGCCCGGCGCCCGATCCCAACAAGATGTCGGGGCGCATCTCGGCGGCGGAGCTGAAGGCGATCCACGAGGATCCGCTCCAGCCGGAGCTCTTCCGCGCCATCCAGCAGCACTACCACCCGGGGTCGACGTACAAGGTGGTCACGTCCATCGCGGCGCTCGAGGAGGGGCTCTACCGGCCGACCACGACGGTCATGTGCCCCGGCTACTACGCGTACGGCAACCACCGGTGGCGCTGCGACAAGGAGTCGGGCCACGGCCCCGTCGACTTCGAGCACGCGCTCGGGGCGAGCTGCGACGTCTTCTTCTACGCCGCCGGGGCGAACCTCGGGGCGGACGCCCTCGCGAAGTGGGCGCGCGCGCTCGGCCTCGGGCAGCTCACCGGCTTCGACATCGCGGGCGAGGTGCCGGGGACCATCCCGGACGTCGCCTGGCACGACGCGAAGATCCGCGGTGGCTACCAGCGGGGCATGGCGATCAACCTCGCCATCGGCCAGGGGGACGTCAACGTCACGCCGATGCAGGAGGTCGTCATGTACGGCGCCCTGGCGACGGGGACGGTCTGGCGCCCCCAGGTGGTGCTCCGCGTCGAGGACGCCGACGGCCGCGTCGTGCAGGAGTTCGCGCCCGAGGCGCGCAGCAAGCTCGGCATCAAGGAGAGCACGCGGGAGACCGTCCTCAAGGGGCTCCTTGCGGCCGTGAACGAGCCGTACGGCACCGGCTGGTACTCGCGGCTCGAGGAGACGACGATGGCCGGGAAGACCGGCACGGCCCAGGTCGTGACGCTCGGCGCGAAGCGGCTGCGGGCCGCCGACGTGCCGTACTTCCAGCGGGACCACGCCTGGTTCGCCGCGTTCGCGCCGGCGCAGGATCCGGAGATCGTGGTGGTGGTCCTGAACGAGCACTCGGGGTTCGGCGCGTCCAACGCCGCGCCGACGGCGAGCGCGCTCGTGAAGAAGTACCTGGAGCTCAAGGCGCAGGACGCCGCGGCCGCGCGGCCGGGAGGGGTGGCCAGTGGCCCTTGAGCTGTCCTTCACGGCGTCGCCGGAGCGGCGGACGTTCGCCCACTTCCCGGGTCACGTCGCCTGGTTCGTGGTGTCGATCTGCGCCATCGGCGTCTGGAACCTGGCGAGCGCGTCGCGGAACACGGGGGCCCCCGGCGCGACGCCGATCTGGAAGCTCCAGCTCCTCTTCATGGCGGCCTTCGCGCTCCTCTCCCTCGCGCTGACGCTGCTCGACTACCGCAACTACCAGCGGATCGCCTGGGTCTTCTACGTCCTCGTGATCCTGCTGCTGGTCTTCGTGGCGCTCAAGGGGAAGCGGGTCATGGGGGCGCGCCGATGGATCGCGCTCGGCCCCTTCAGCCTCCAGCCCTCGGAGCTGGCCAAGCTCTCCGTGACGCTCGCGCTCGCGCGCTGGCTCCACGACGACGCGGAGCGGCGGAAGGAGCCCTACGGCCTCCTGGGGCTCGCGCTCCCGCTCGCGATCATCCTGGTGCCCGCGGCGATGGTGAAGTTCCAGCCCGACCTCGGCACTGCGCTCATCGTCGCCGGCACCGGCTTCACCATGCTCCTCTTCGCGCCGGTGCGGTGGCGCACCATCGCGATCCTCGGCGCGGTGGCGGTCGTCGGCGCGACGGCCGCCTACCCGCACCTGAAGCCGTACCAGAAGAAGCGGATCGAGACCTTCGTCAACCCGGAGGGGGACGTGCGCGGCGCCGGGTACCACGCGACGCAGTCGATGATCGCCGTCGGCTCCGGGGAGGGGACGGGCAAGGGGTGGGGGCAGGGGACCCAGAACAACATGCGGTTCCTGCCGGAGCAGCACACCGACTTCGTCTTCTCGGTCTGGGCCGAGGAGCACGGCTTCCTCGGCTGCGCCGTCCTGCTCACGCTCTACCTCGCGCTCGTGGCGTCGGCGATCTCCATCGCCGCCAGCGCGCGCGACCGGTTCGGTCACTACGCCGCGATCGGCGTGGCGGGCATGCTCTTCTGGCAGGCCTTCATCAACGTCGGGATGGTGATCGGGCTCCTGCCGGTCGTCGGCGTGACGCTGCCGCTGATGAGCTACGGCGGCTCGTCGGTGATGACGATCATGATCGCCATCGGCCTCCTCGCGAACATCGCGATGCGGCGGTTCGTGAACTGACTCGCCGGCGCCGAGGGCCGCCCCGCGCGGCCCTGATGTAAGGCCCAGGGCGGCGGATCCGCGCGATCGGCCCCAGTTGTCACGTCTCACCGACGACGTCCGCGGCGCTCAATGCCGTCGTGAGCCTCGACGCGTCAACCTCATCCAGAAGCAGGACGCCAACCTGTACGCGAAGTCGGAGTGGATCACGTACGGCTACGTCTTCGACCAGCTGCGGACGATCAACTACCCGTCCTCGGCGCCGGTGACTTACGAGTACGGGACGGCAGCCGACAC
>DATIVK010000141.1:0-49824 GCA_035465955.1 Anaeromyxobacteraceae bacterium
GATGCGGCACTTCCGGCACTAGACAGGCTGTTGAACGACGCGCGCGGCGGCCGGCACCCACCATGAGGATCGTCCCCTCTCCCCCGCCGGGGGAGAGGGTCAGGGTGAGGGGGCAGCCGCGGCTACGCAGGCTGCCCCTCACTCCTCCAGCGGCACCCTCGCGAAGCGCTGAGGCCTGCTCCCGTCGGAGCCGGCGCTAGCGAGCGTCTTCCCGTCCGAGGAGAGGGTGAGCGTGTAGGTGACGGGCGACTTCTCGAACTTCGCCTTGAGGGTCCGGCGGGCTGCGTCGGCGGCGACGACCCTCATCGCCGCCCACGCGGTCTTCCCCTTGCCGCGGTACCCGAGCCCCAGGCCGCCGTGCCGGTACTCGACGACCAGGATCTGCTCGCCCGTGCCGAAGTCGGCGAAGCAGCCGGTGAGGTTCAGCGGGTGTCGCCCCTTCTCCACGAACCGGCCGTCGGCTCCGACGGCGAGGGAGTGGATCTCCCCCTCCTCGATCGCGCACCTGGCCTCGTCGCGCACGCCCTCCGGGTCGCAGAGAGGGGAGTACGAGAGGTGTACGTCGGCGATGCGCAGGCGCCCGCCGTCGAGCCCAGGCGCGCGCTGATCCACGCGGCCGCCGTCCGCGAAGTACCAGGAGAGGATCGCGACGTCGCGCACCGTGCCGTCCGGTGACAGGACGACGCCGAGCGCTGAGGGGGCGTAGGTGGCGGAGGGCTCGTCGAGGGTCACGTTCGCCACGACGAGGAGCAGCCGTCGGCTCCCGGCGGGGAGGCTTCCGAGGACGTCGATCTTTCGGAGCAGGTCCCGCTGGCCCTCCTGTAGCTCCGTGGGGCCGAGCGTGGAGGGAACGGGGAGCCCGTCTGCGCGCCGGAAGACGTACGCGAGGTTGTCGAAGATCCAGCCGGTGGCCTCGCCGCGCGCCCGGAGCGGTTCACCGCTGCGCCACGCCGTCGCGATCGCGGCGACCAGGTCCTCTGCGGCCGCCTCGCCGAGGCGCCCCTTCGGCTCCAGCGCCGCGTCCGGCGGCCCGACCTTCCTCCAGTCGTCGATGACGTCGAGCGCCCTCGCCGCCCCCGGCAGCGTCAGCGCGGCGACGATGGCGAGCCCGATCGCGCGCGAGGTCCGGTTCAAGTCCGCTCCCCCTTTGGCCCGGTGTCTCCGGGGCGGCCCCAACGTTACCTGCTCTCGCCTCCAGGTGAAACGCCGACCTCGGCCTCGTCGAGGAACCCGAGCACCGCCTCGTTGAACGCCTCCGGCCGCTGCCAGTGGGCGAAGTGGCTCGCCTGCGGGATGAACTGCACGCGCGCGCCGGGGACGAGCGCGGCCAACGAGCGGGCGTGGTCCGGGCGGATGATCTCGTCGTGCTCGCCGTCGAGGACGAAGGTCCTCGCGCGGATGCCGGCGAGCTGCGCGCGCGTGAAGGCGGGCTCCGAGCGCCACATCGCGCCCAGCGCCGAGAGGAGCGGTGGGAAGCCGTTCGGCGAGGGGGAGAGCCGGCGGTGGTCGGCCTCGCACCGGCGCAGGTAGGCGGCGAAGGTCGCGCTGGAGCCTCCGCCCTTCCGGAGCCCGGAGCGGTCGTAGTTGGCGCCGAAGGCGACGAGCGCCTTCACCCGATCCGGGTGATGGACGGCGAGATCGATCCCCACGATGCCGCCGTCGCTCCAGCCGACGATGGACGCCTGCGCGAGCTTCAGCGCGTCCATCACGGCGAGCAGGTCCTCGGCCATCAGGTGGTAGCCCAGTGGCCGGTCGTCGCGGGTGCTGCGGCCGTGGCCGCGGGCGTCGACGACGATCACGCGGAAGCGCCGGGCGAGGGCGGGGATCTGGAAGGCCCAGTGCCCGGAGTTGCCGGCGCCGCCGTGGAGCAGCAGCACCGGCTCGCCGGCGCCGAACGCGGCGTAGTGGAGGCTCGCGCCCGGAACGGACACGCGCCCCTCCGCGGCGGGCGAGGGGAGGGAGCCCGGCAGCGGCGTCGTCTCCCACGGCACGGCGGCGCGCGACGGCGTCGAGGCGAGCAGCGCGGCGGCGAGGAGCGCGGCGCGCAAGGGCCGCGTCACCTCAGGCTCCCCGCCTTCAGGATCGCCGCCCCGGCGGTCGCGCCGGCGCCGAAGGAGACGAGGAGCACGTTCCCGCGGAGCCGCCCCTGCTCCCGCGCCTCGTCGAGCGCGATCGGGATGGTGGCGGAGCCGGTGTTGCCGTAGCGGTCGAGGTTGACGAAGACGCGCTCGAACGGCACGCCCGCCTCCTCGGCGAAGGCGGTCAGGATGCGGAGGTTCGCCTGGTGCGGCACCACCAGGTCGACGTCCGCCACCTCGAGGCCGGCCCGCCCGAGCGCGGTGCGCGCCTGCTCCGCCATCGTCCGGACCGAGTGGCGGAAGAGCTTCGTCCCCTCCATGCGCAGGAGATGGGCCCGCTGGGCCAACACCTCGGCGTCGAACGGGCGCCGCGCGCCGCCGGCGGGGCGCTCCAGCGCGCCGGCGAGCCGTCCGTCGGCCCACCAGGACGTCGCGCCGAGGGTGATCGGCCCGTCTCCGGGGGCGAGGACGACCGCGCCGGCCCCGTCGCCGAAGAGCGGCCCCGTCGCCGGATCGGTCCGGTCGGTGATGGTCGAGAGCTCGTCGGCGCCGACGACGAGGGCGTTCGCGGCGACCCCCGTGCGGACGAGGGCGCTGGCGACGACGAGCGCGTGGAGCCAGCCGGCGAAGCCCGCCTCCATGTCGAAGCAGGCCGCGCCGAGCGCCCCGATCGCCGCCTGGATCTCGCAGGAGGTCGGGGGCGTCAGGTGGTCGGGCGTCGACGTCGCGACCACGAGCAGCGCGACGTCGGCCGCGGCGAGGCCGGCCGACGCGAGGGCCCGCTCGGCCGCGCGCGCTCCCAGTGCGGCCGTCCCCTCGTCGGGCGCCGCCACGCGGCGCGAACGGACGCCGGTCCGCTGGACGATCCAGTCGTCGGCGAGCCCGGCGAGGCCGGCGAAGGCGGCGTTCTCCAGGGTGGCGCCGGGGAGGTAGCGGCCGGTGCCGGCGATCCGAATCTGGGGGAGTTCCATCCGACGCTCCAGTCGCGGTCCGAGGAGCCTAGTCGGAGCCGCGGCGGGCGTCAGCAGGTTCGGTTTCGGGGGCGGCGGCACGTGACGCCGGCGGGACCGGCTCCCTTTTCCCACGGGGTCGCCATGCCGTAACCTCGGGGCGCCGCGACGCGGGGAGATCCCGGGCGCCGGCAGCGCGCTCGCCGCGCGGGGAGAAGGAATGGCGCAGGTCACGTGCAGCCGCTGCTTCGCCGTCTTCGACGGAGGTTCGCTCCGTCCGGGGCAGGCTCCGCTCTGCCCGGACTGCGCGCCACGGCGGTCGGCGGCGCCGGCGCAGCTGCCGGAGACTCCGTCCCCCTCGGCGGCGGCTCCCGAGCGCCCGTCCGCCCCGGCCCGGCTGCGGCGCCCGGCCCCCCTCCGGCCCCCTCGGGCCCGGAGCGGCCGCACCGGCATCGTGATCGCCGGGGGCGCGCTGCTCCTCGCGGTCGGCGCCGGCATCTACCTCGCCGCGTCGCGCCCGTCCTCCCCGGAGCTGCCGGCCCTCTCGC
Source organism: Anaeromyxobacteraceae bacterium (assembly GCA_035465955.1). GTDB lineage: Bacteria > Myxococcota > Myxococcia > Myxococcales > Anaeromyxobacteraceae > DATIVK01. Next base: position 3,577 of record DATIVK010000141.1, read on the forward strand.
CGATCGCCGCGCAGGCGCTGGAGTGGAAGCAGGCGGGGCTCGCGAGCGGCGTCGCGCCCGGCCTCAACCCGAGGGCGGTGGCCGAGCAGCGGGTCGCCGCCGGGCGCGCCGCGCTGGCCGCCGACCTCCCCGAGCGGATCCCGGAGGCGCTCCGGGCGTTCCGCGACGCCCTCGTCGCGGATCCCGCGAGGCTCGACGCGCTCGCCGGGTGGGTGGTCGCGCTGGCGAGCCAGCCCGTCGACACGATCCGCGGCGAGGATCTCACCGCGGCGCACGAGCTGCTCCAGTGGGCGCGCGAGCGGAACCCCGAGCGCGCCGAGCTGGTGGCCGCCTACGCGCGGATCCTCCTCGCCGTCCCGGGCGACAAGAACCGCGCGGAGGCGCTCTCGGTCGCCTGGCGGGCCGGCGCCCTCGCGCCGCGCGACCCCGACGCGCGCCTCGCGCTCGGGCTCTCGCGCCTGGAGACGGACGCCCCCGGCGCGGCACGGGTCCTCGACGCGGAGCTCGACCACCCGGAGCTCGATCGGCGCCTCCTCACCGCCGCCGCGCGCGCGCGGTGGGCGGCGGGGGACGTGGACCGCGCGCTCGCGCTCGCGGAGCGGCGGCTCGCGCTCGATCCCGGCCACCCCGAGGCCCTCGAGCTCGAGGCGGAGATCCTGGTCTCCGGCGGCCAGACGGAGCGCGCGAAGGGGGTCCTCCAGCGCTACGCCGGCGCCCACCCGGAGTCCCCGCGTCCGCCCTTCCTGCTCGCGCGGATCTCCGCGCAGGTCGATCGGCGCCTGCCCGACGCCCGTCGGCTGCTCGGAGCGGCGCTCGCGCTCCGCTGCGACGACTTCCTGGCGGCCCGCATCCTCGCCCAGCTCTCGGCCGTGGAGCGCGCCGCGGGGGACCCGGCCGCCGCGCAGCGGGCGGTCGACGCCGCGCTGCAGCGGGTGCCGGCGAGCGCCCCCGCCCAGTTCCAGGCCGCGCTCCTCGCCTTCGCGCGCGGGGACGTGCGCGCGGTGCGCGAGGCGGCGGGGGTCATCGGCGAGCGCGGCGGATCGGCGGTGGCGGCGGCGGTCCGGGCCCGCGACGTGGAGCTCTCCTCCACGGCGGACGACGCCGCCGGCGCGTGGGAGGCGGCGGCGGCCTCGGCGCCGCGCGAACCGGCGCAGGCCCTCGCGGCGGCGGGCGCCCTCGCGCGCCTCGGCTTCCCGGGGCGTGCGGTCGCGGTCGCCGAGCGGGTCTTCCAGCGGGATCTCTTCGAGGGGCGGCTGCAGCGGGCGGTCGGCGACTTCTGGGACGGCGCGCCGCCGCTCGCCGAGGCGTCGCGCCGCCTGGGCGCGGTGCGGGGACCGGCGAACGAGGTGGCCGGCGCGCTGGCCGCGGCCGGCGCCGCCGAGCTGCTCCAGGGGCGGAGCGAGAAGGCGGAGGAGCTCGGGCGGCGCGCCCTCACCCTCGGCCCCCAGCTCCCGGCCCCCTCGACCCTCCTCGCGTACGTCGCCCTCGATCGCGCCGATCCCCGGGGCGCCGCCGCGTGGGCGCGCGCCGCGCTGGACCTGCAGCCCGGCCAGCCGGCCTCCCTCGCCGTCATGGCGCGCGCCCTCGAGGCGACGGGGAAGCGGCTCGAGGCGCAGGGGGCGTGGCGGGAGGCGCTCGAGGGCGCCCCCGACCTCGCGACGGGGCGGCTCGCGCTCGCGCGCCTCCTGATCCTGGACGGCCGCGCCGAGGAGGCGAGGCCGCTCCTGGAGGCGCTCGTGCGGGACGACCCCGGCGTGGCCGAGGCGGTCGGGGCCCTCCGCGAGCTCGGGAGGACGAAGCCCGCGTCGCGGTGATTGTGGTATGGTTCGCCGCTCCAATATGCGCGTACTCCTCGTAGGTGGGGGCGGCCGAGAGCATGCCCTCGCGTGGAAGATCTCCCAGAGCCCGCTCGTCGAGGCGCTGTTCGCCGCGCCCGGAAACCCCGGCATCGGCCGGCTCGCGAAGCTGGTGCCGCTCAAGGCGGATGACGCCGCCGGCCTCGCGCGCTGGGCGCGCGAGAACGCCATCGACTTCGTGGTCGCCGGCCCCGAGGCGCCGCTCGTCGCCGGGCTCGTCGACCGGCTGGCGGAGGCCGGGATCCCGGCCTTCGGCCCCACGGCGGCCGCGGCGGAGATCGAGGGCTCCAAGGCGTTCGCCAAGGACGTGATGCGCGCGGCCGGCATCCCGACCGCCGACTACGGGACCTTCTCCGAGGTCGGCCCCGCCCTGGCGTGGGCACGCGCCCGCGGCGGGCGGGCGGTGGTCAAGGCGGACGGCCTCGCGGCCGGCAAGGGCGTCGTGGTCTGCACGGCGCTGGCGGAGGTCGAGGAGGCCCTCGGGTCCATCCTGGTCGACCGGGTCCACGGCGCGGCGGGCGCGACCGTCGTCATGGAGGAGCTGCTCGAGGGGCCGGAGGCGAGCTGCATCGCCATCACGGACGGCGAGCGGGTCCTCATGATGCCGCCCGCGCAGGACCACAAGCGGATCTTCGACGGCGATCGCGGACCCAACACCGGCGGCATGGGGGCCTTCTGCCCGACGCCCAAGGTGGACGCCGCGCTCCTCGCCTCCATCGAGCGCACCGTCCTCGTCCCGGCCGTCCGCGAGATGGCGCGGCGCGGCCGCCCGTTCCGCGGCGCGCTCTACGCCGGCGTGATGCTCACGAAGGACGGCCCCAGGGTCCTGGAGTTCAACGCCCGCCTCGGCGACCCCGAGACGCAGCCGATCCTCATGTCCCTGCGCGGCGACGTCGTCCCGGCGCTCCTCGCGGCCGCGAAGGGCGACCTGTCGGGCGTCTCGATCGAGACGGACCGGCGCGCCGCCGTCGGCGTGGTGCTGGCGGCCGAGGGGTACCCGGGGAAGGTCACGACCGGCGACGCCATCGAGGGGCTCGACGGCCCGTTCCCGGAGGGGACGATGGTGTTCCAGGCCGGGACCGCCGCCGGGCCCGACGGGCGCGTGGTGACGGCCGGCGGCCGGGTGCTCACCGTGGTCGCCCTGGGCGACGGCCTGGACGACGCGGCGCGCCGCGCGTACGAGGTGGCGGAGCGGGTCCGCTTCCGCGGGATGCAGCTCCGAAAGGACATCGGCAAGAAATGAGCGCGAACCCGAGGGTGCTCATCCTGATGGGCTCGGACTCCGACTGGGCGGTGATGTCGGAGGCGAAGAAGGCGCTGGACGAGATGGGGATCGCCTCCGAGGTCCACGTCTCCTCGGCGCACCGCACGCCCGAGCGGACCGGCAGGCTCGCGCGTGAGGCGGAGGGGCGGGGGATCCAGGTGATCGTCTGCGGGGCGGGCGTCGCGGCGCACCTCGCCGGCGTCGTCGCCGCCGAGACCGCGCTCCCCGTGCTCGGCGTGCCGCTCGTCGCCGGCGACCTCAACGGGCTCGACGCGCTCCTCGCGATGGTCCAGATGCCCGGGGGCGTGCCGGTCGGGACGCTGGCGCTCGGCAAGGCCGGCGCGCGCAACGCGGGGCTGCTCGCCGCGCGGATCATCGCCCGCGGGGACGCCGCCGTCGCCGCGAAGGTTCGCGAGCAGCGCGAGCGCATGGCGCGCGAGGTGGAGGCGAAGGACGCCGCGCTGCAGGAGAGGCTCGCGGAGGGCGGTCCGTAGCAGGGAAGTGCGCATGCCGCTCCTCGACCGGTACCTGGCGAGGGAGATCCTGCTCCCGTTCGGCGCCGGGCTCGTCTTCCTGACGCAGATCCTCCTCGCCACGCAGATCCTGGCGCAGGCCGACATCCTCTTCGGCTCGGGGGTCGCCGCGTGGGACGTGGTCCGCGTCGTCCTCCTCCTCACCCCCCACTTCCTCGGCTTCATCCTGCCGGTCGCCTTCCTGCTCGGCGCGGTGGTCGGCGTCGCGCGCCTGGCCGAGGACCGCGAGATCATCGCCGTCGGCGCGGCGGGGCTCTCGCCGATCCGGCTCGTCCGCGTGCCGCTCCTGCTCGGGGCGCTCGTCTCGGCGCTCGCGCTCTGGCTGGCCCTCGAGGTCGAGCCGGCGTCCCTGCGCTCGGCGCGGCTGCTGCTGAACGAGATCATCAAGAAGAACGTCACGAGCGACGTGAAGGCCGGCACGTTCTACGACGACATCCCCGGCTACACGCTCTACGCGGAGGGGGTGAAGGGCGCCCGCTGGCGCAACGTCCTCATCAGCGATCGGAGCGACCCGGACGCCGCGATCCTCGCGCTGGCGCGCAGCGGGCGCTTCGAGCCCGCGCCGGCGGGGGAGGCGATGCGGCTCGTCCTCGAGCGCGGCGAGATCCACCGCGAGGAGGGGGCCTCGGAGGAGTACGCGCTCGCGGCGTTCGAGCGGGCGACCCTCGACGTCGGGGTCCACCAGACCCTCTCGGATCGCAACCGCCTGGCCGGGGCCTCGCGGGAGTTCACGACGCGCGAGCTGCTCGCGAACGCCCGCGACGCGCCGGATCGCGCGCAGCGGCTGCACTGGCTCGGCTACTTCCACAAGAAGCTCTCGCAGGGGCTGGCGATGATCCCGTTCGCGCTGCTGGCCGTGCCGCTGGGGGCGGTGCGGCGCGGCGGGCGCTCGTTCGGCGTCGGCGCGACGCTGGCCGTCGTCCTCGCGCAGTACCTGCTGCTGAGGGGCGGGGAGGTGCTGGCCCAGCACGGGACGCTCCCGCCTGCGCTGGCGCTCCAGCTCCCCACGATCGTCCTCTCCCTGGCCGGGGCCGCCGCGGTCGCGCTGCTCGCGCGGCGCGGCGTCGGGGCGGTCCGGTGATCCTCTTCCGTTACGTCGCGGCGCGGGCCCTCTTCGCGACGCTCGCGGCGCAGCTCGGCGTCGTGGCCATCTACCTCGCGGTCGACTTCGTCGACAACGCCGGCGCGTTCACCGGGCCGGGCTGGGTGCGGGTGGCGCTGGAGCTCTACGCCAACAAGGCGCCGGTCGTCGCGTACCAGACGGCGCCGGCGGCCCTGCTGCTGGGGGCCGCGATCGCCGCGAGCGGCCTGCGCCAGACGCGGGAGTGGACCGCGCTCCGCTCGGTGGGGCTGGGGCCGTGGCGACTCGCGGCGCCGGTCCTGGCCGTCGCCCTGGTGATCGGCGGGGGGATGGCCGTCCTCAACGACGCGGTCGGCGTCCGCGCCGCGGAGCGCGCGGAGGAGATCCTGGGGACGCGGTTCGTCCGCGGCGGGGCGGCGCGACGCTGGCAGGCGACCCGCCAGCCCAAGCGCTGGTTCCGCAGCCCCGACGGGCGCCGCATCTACCACCTGCGCGGCGCGCTGCCGGGCGGCGGCTTCGAGGGCGCGACCGTCCTCGAGTTGACGCCGGAGTTCTCCCTCGCGCGCCGGATCGACGCGGCGGCGATGCGCCCCACGGACCGGGGCTGGCTCCTCTCCGACGTCGAGGATCGGACCTTCCTCGCGGACGGCGGCGTCCGGCTCGAGCGCGCCGCGGAGCGCCGCTACGAGCTCGCCGAGCCGCCCGAGGCCTTCGCGCTCGTCCCGGGGCGCCCGTCGCAGCTCCGGTTCGGCGTCCTGACCCGACAGATCGCCCTCCGGCGGCAGCTGGGCCAGCGGGTCGCCGACTTCGAGCTGGAGCGGCACGGGCGCGCGGCCGCCGCGCTGCTCGGGGCGCCGGCCGCCCTCCTCGCGGTGGCGCTCGCCCTGCGCGCCAACCGGCGCGGACACGTCGCGACCTCCCTGCTCGAGGCCGTGGGCGTGTCGCTGGCGCTCTGGGCGACGCAGGGGATCGCGCTGGCGATGGGGCTCTCCGGGCGCGCGCCCCCCGCGGTGGCCGCCTGGGCGCCGTTCGCCCTCTTCTCGGCGGCCGGGCTCCTGGCGCTCCGCCGGGTGCGCTGATGGACCGGTCGCTCGCCGCGGAGATCGAGCGGGTGGCCGCGCTCCTCCGGCGGGGCGGCGTCGTCGCCTACCCGACGGAGACCTTCTACGGCCTGGGCGCGCTCGCGCGGGACGCGGCGGCGCTCGACCGGCTGGCGCGGGCGAAGGGCCGGCCGGAGGGGAAGCCGCTGCCCCTGATCGCGGCGGACGCCGCCATGGTGGAGGAGGTGGCGGTGCTCGGGGCGACGGCTCGCCGGCTCGCGGCGGCGTTCTGGCCCGGCCCGCTCACGCTGGTGCTCGGCGCCCGCCCCGGCCTCCCCGATCCGATCACCGGCGGCACGGGGACGGTCGGGATCCGGGTCCCCGGCAGCGAGGTGGCGCGGGCGCTCTGCCGGGCCGCCGGCGGCCCGATCGTCTCGACGAGCGCCAACCCCGCCGGCGGCCCGCCGCCCGCGTCGGGCGGGGCGCTCGACGCCGCGCTCCGTGCCCGGATCGACGGCCTCCTCGACGCCGGGCCCACGCCCGGCGGCCGGCCGAGCACCGTCGTCCGGGTCGACGGCGAGCGGCTGGTGCTGCTCCGGGAGGGCGCGATCGCGTTCGACGCCGTCGAGCGCGCGTCGCGCCTTGCGCCCGTTGGTGACGTGAGCTAGCGTCCCCGCCCGCCGATGGCCGAGATCGTCCCGTTCCGTGGCACGCGCTACACGCTGGAGAAGGGGCGGGGCCTGGGCTCCGTCCTCGCGCCGCCGTACGACCAGGTCACCCCCGAGAAGCGCGACGAGCTGCTCCGGCGCAGCCCCTACAACGTCATCCACCTGACGATGGGGGAGGAGCGGGCGGGCGACGGCCCGCAGTCCAACCGCTACACGCGGGCCGCCGAGGCGTGGCGGGCCTGGCAGGAGGCCGGGATCCTCGGGACCGATCCGACGCCCTGCTTCTACCCGCTCGAGCAGGTCTTCTGGGCGCCCGACGGGCGCCAGCTCACGCGGCGCGGGTTCCTCGCGGCGGTCAGGCTCCACGAGTTCAGCGAGGGGATCATCGTCCCGCACGAGAAGACCCTCATCGCGCCCAAGGCCGACCGGCTCGAGATCCTGAAGGCCGTCCGCGCGAACCTCTCGCCGCTCCTCGGCCTCTACCGGGACGACAAGGGGGCCACCGCGCGGGCGCTCGCCCGCGCCTTCGAGCGGGAGCCGGTCCACGAGGGGGACTCCGACGACGGGGTCCACCAGCGGCTCTGGCGGAGCGACGACCCGGAGCTGGTGGCGGCGACGCAGGCGCTCCTCCGGGACCAGCGGATCTTCATCGCCGACGGCCACCACCGGTACGAGACCACGCTCGTCTACCAGCGCCTGCTGGACCAGGCCGAGCCCGGCCTCCCTGCGTGGGGCGCGCACCGGTACGTGCTCATGTTCCTCTGCCCCATGAGCGATCCCGGGCTGCTGATCTTCCCGACGCACCGGCTCCTGTACGGCCTGTCCGGCTTCGAGCTGCCGCGGCTGCTCGACGCCCTGGGGCGGCTCTTCACGATCGAGGACCTGCCGGAGAGCCTGCACAAGGCCACGGGGCGGGCGTGGGCGGTGTCCAAGCTGGCGGAGCACGCCGGCGGCTCCTCCGCCTTCCTCATGATCACCGCGGCCGACCAGCGGGCGCGCATCCTGGTGCTGAAGGACGGGGCGGATCGCGCGGTGGCGGAGCTCCCCGCCAACGAGACGCTCCGCGCCCTCGACGTGACCGTGCTCCACACCGTCGTCATGCAGCACGTGCTGGGGCTCTCGCCGCGAGCGCAGGAGAACCAGGAGAACCTCACCTACGTCCGGGACGCGGGCGAGGCGGTGAACCGGGTCCTCTCGGGCGAGCACCAGGTCGGCTTCCTGCTCAACCCGACGCCGATGTGGCAGGTCGAGGCGATCGGCGACGCCGGCGAGACGATGCCCCAGAAGAGCACGCTCTTCTACCCGAGGGTCCCCGCCGGGCTCGTGATGCGCGGGATCGACCCTCACGTCGCTCCCTAGGGAAACGGATCCTTTCGGGGCGGCGCTGGCCCGGGCGCTCGGCCGCGGCCTGCGGCGGCGGCGAGCGCCTTTCCCCCGTGACGCGGACGGGGTAATTTCCACGCCATGCCCTTCCCTCAGGAACGACCGCGCCGCATGCGCCGGACCGAGGCGCTCCGCGCGCTGGTCCGCGAGACGACCCTCGCCCCCGACGACCTGATCTGGCCCCTCTTCGTGCTGCCGGGCCAGAAGGTGCGCAACCCGGTGAAGAGCATGCCGGGCGTCTTCCAGCTCTCCGTGGACGAGCTGGTGGCGGAGGCGCAGGCGGGCTGGGAGGCCGGTGTCCGGTCGGTGATCCTCTTCGGCATCCCGGAGCACAAGGACGCCGGCGGCTCCGGCGCCTACGACGAGGACGGCATCGTCCCCCGCGCGATCCGCGCCCTGAAGGCGAAGGTCCCGGGGCTGGTCGTGATGACCGACGTCTGCATGTGCGAGTACACGGACCACGGGCACTGCGGCATCCTCGAGCACCCGAAGGCCGGCGGCCCCGGCCAGGACCTGCAGGTCGACAACGACAAGACGCTCCCGCTGCTCGCCCGCGAGGCCGTCGCGCACGCGAAGGCGGGCGCGGACGTGGTCGCCCCGTCGGACATGATGGACGGCCGGGTCGCCGCCATCCGCGAGGGGCTCGACGTCGCCGGCTTCACCGACGTGCCGATCCTCTCGTACGCGGCGAAGTTCGCGGGGGCCTTCTACGGCCCGTTCCGGGACGCCGCCGAGAGCGCGCCGGTCGAGGGGCCGGGCGTCCCGAAGGACCGCAAGGGCTACCAGATGGACCCCGGCAACTGGCGCGAGGCGCTCCGCGAGGTGGCGCTCGACGTCCAGGAGGGGGCCGACATGATCATGGTGAAGCCGGCCGTCCCGTACCTCGACATCGTCCGGCAGATCCGCGACCGGTTCGACCTCCCGCTCGCCGCGTACCACGTGTCCGGCGAGTACGCGATGATCAAGGCGGCCGCGGAGCGCGGCTGGATCGACGAGGAGCGCGTCGTGATGGAGACGCTGCTCTGCATCCGCCGGGCGGGGGCCGACCTGATCCTGACCTACGCCGCGAAGGACGCGGCCGGCCTGCTGACGGGGCGGCGGCGGTGAAGTCGGTCGGGCGCGAGGACTCCCCGTACCCCAAGGCGGACCTCACCCTCCGGGTCCTCGCGCGCCTCGCCGACTTCGTCTTCGCGCTCGTCCTCGCCCGGCTCCACACGCCGATCGGGCCGCTCCTGGCCGCCGCCTATCTGCTGTTGGCGGACGGGATCAGCCACGGCCAGTCGTTCGGGAAGCGAATCTTCGGCGTCCGCGCCGTGGTGCTCTCCCGACGCGCGCCGGCGGGCTTCCGGGAGTCGATCCTGCGCAACGCGCCCTTCGGGCTCGTGATGATCTTCGTCGCCGTGCCGCTGCTCTGGCCGGTCCTGCTCGTCGCCGGGGTGCCGATCGTCGCCTTCGAGACCTGGCAGGTCTTCGACGACAAGCTCGGGATCCGGATCGGCGACTTCTTCGCCGACACGCAGGTGGTGGACGCCAAGGTCTTCACGCGCGACGCGGAGGTCGCCGCGGCCCGCCGCCTCGGCATCGCCGGCCCGACGTCGCCGCCGGCGTCCGTCTCGCGCCGCGACGCGCCCCGGGACGCGCCGCGCGGCGCCGCCTGACGGTCCCTCGTATCACGTGGTATAGACACGCCCCCTCGAGGGGGACACTGGAGGAGAGATGGCAAACTCGAAGAGCAAGCACGTTCGCGTGAAGAACCGCCGCCGGCAGCAGTGGAAGGCGCAGAAGAAGCGCAAGAAGGCCGCCGCGAAGAGCGCCAAGAAGTAGCGCCGAGGAGGGCGTCGCTCCTCCTCATCGAACCCTCTCCCCCCGCGGGGAGAGGGTTTCGTTCTTCCTGGGCGTCACTAGAACATCAGCTGCAGCCCCAGCTCCGGCCCGGCGAAGTGGGCCTCGGGGTGGTCGACGCCGTTCCCGTTCACGTCGACGACGCGCCAGCCGGCGGTGACCGCGAGCGGTCCGCCGCGGAAGGCCACGGCCGCGCGGGTGTCCAGCATCGGGACCGGGAGCGGGGTCACGCGGGCGTAGCCCTCGAGGCCGAACGGGCCGATCAGGCCGAGGTTGCCCGAGACGCCGAGCTGGGGCCCGAACGTCATCGTGTTGGCGTAGGTCGCGCCCGCGTAGCGCCCCGTGTCGGGGACGGAGAGCATCGAGGCGCCCAGCTCGAGCCTCATGCGGAAGGCGGCGTCGGCCAGCACGGTCCAGGTGGCGCGCGCCCCGCCGAGCGTCAGCGTCGCGTCGCCGAGCGCCGAGCCCGAGGGGGCCGCGATCGAGAGCCCGGTGACGTCGGCGCCGAAGCCGGCTCGCGGCCCCTCCATCGAGAGCGCCACCGTGCCCGCCACCGAGTTGGTGGCGCCACCGACGTACGCCTCGAGGCGGGCCGTCACGCGCTCCGCGTCGTCGGGCCGGTAGCCAGGCTCCACGCCGGGGTAGTAGGGGCCCGGCCAGAGCGGGTAGTAGCCCCAACCCCAACTCCAGCCCATCCAGAACGGGACGGCGTCCACCCCCAGCACGAAGGCGGAGGAGCCGTAGGTGACGCGGGGTGCGGGACGGACGGGGCTCGGGCGCGACGCCGGTGCGAGCGCAGCGCCGGCGTCGCGGACGACGTAGCCGGCGGGCGGCCGGCCCTTGCCGCGCCCGGCGCCTCTCCGCGCGGGGACCCACTCTGCCTCCGCGAGGGCGGGGAGGGTGAGGGCGATGGCGACGGTGAAGAGAACGAGCTTTCGCATTGGGTGCCTCCGGAGGGAGGGATAGCAACGGCGATGCCATCGGACCCCGTCGCGCGCAGGGGCGCAAGCCGTTGAATTCGGGAGCGAACCCGCGCCGGAGCCCGGGCGCTCCTCCCCGGATCGGGGCGCAGGCATGGCGTCGCTGCGCCACAGCGTGACGAATCCGTGCTGCATGGTGGTTCGCGCTTGACGCCCCTGCCGTAGCCGCGCTAAGTAGCCGGTCCCTCGGGCGGAACAGCCGGGGAAAAATCGAATACGCAGCGAGGGCCCGTGGCGCAGCTGGGAGCGCGTCTGAATGGCATTCAGAAGGTCACCGGTTCGATCCCGGTCGGGTCCACAAGTTGAAGAGGGCGGCTTTCGAGCCGCCCTCTTCGTTTCTGCGGCCACCGTTCCTTCGGCGTCATGCGCTCCCGCCGCGCGTCGAGCATGATTTTTAGATCGTGACCTCGTCTCCGCGCCCCGGCGAGCTGCTCCTGCTCGTCCCATCGACCAGCTACCGGCTGGAGGACTTCCGGGCTGCCGCCGCGCGCCTCGGCGTGCCGCTCCTCGTCGGCTCCGACCGGTGCCACTGCGTCGAGGAGCGCTTCGGCGACCTCCCGGACGACGTCGCCCTCGACTACCGGAATCCGGAGGAGGCCGCGGAGAAGATCGCCCGCCTTGCCCGCGCGCGCCCGCTCGCCGGGATCGTCCCCGCGAGCGACGGCGCCGCCGTGATCGCCGCGCTCGCCGCGCGCCGCCTCGGCCTCCCCAGCAACCCACCGGAGGCGGCGCGCCGCGCCGCGGACAAGCACGCCTCCCGCCTGGCGCTCGCCGCGGCGGGCGTCCCGGTGCCCTCCTTCCGCCTCCACGGTCTCGACGAGGATCCCGGCGAGGCGGCGCGCGATGCGACCTGGCCCTGTGTCCTCAAGCCGCTCGTCCTCTCCGGGAGCCGCGGCGTCATCCGGGCCGACGATCCCTCGGAGTTCGTGGAGGCGTGGCGCCGCATCGAGCGGATCCTGCGCGGCGCGCGGCGCGAGCGCCGCCCCGTGGCCGGCGGGGCGGGGCGTCAGCTCCTCGTCGAGGGGTTCGTGCCGGGGGCCGAGGTGGCGGTGGAGGGGCTGCTGCGGGCCGGCGAGCTGGAGCTGCTCGCCCTCTTCGACAAGCCGGACCCGCTCGACGGGCCGTACTTCGAGGAGACGCTCTACGTGACCCCGTCGCGCCACCCGGCGGCGCTCCAGCAGGCGATCCAGCGGGTGACGGCCGACGCCTGCCGGGCCCTCGGGCTCGTGGAGGGGCCGATCCACGCCGAGCTGCGCCTGCCGCCCGGCGGTCCGGTGATCCTCGAGGTGGCCGCGCGCTCGATCGGCGGCCTCTGCTCGCGGACGCTCCGGTTCGGCGCGGGGCTGTCGCTCGAGGAGGTCCTCGTGGCCCACGCGGTCGGCCTCCCGGTGGAGCGGCTGCGGCGCGACGCGCGCGCCGCGGGCGTGATGATGATCCCGATCCCGCGCGGCGGGATCCTGCACGGCGTCGAGGGGCTCGGCGCGGCACGCGCGGTGCCCGGCGTCGAGGACGTGGTGATCACCGCGCCGGCGGGGCGCGAGCTGCTGCCGCTGCCGGACGGGGACAGCTACCTCGGCTTCCTCTTCGCGCGCGGCGAACGGCCCGAGCAGGTCGAGCGGGCGCTGCGCGAGGCGCACGCCCGCCTGCGCGTCGACATCCGCGCGCCGCTGCCGACGATCTGATCGCCCCCTCACCCAGGCCCTCTCCCCCGGTGGGGGAGAGGGATCTCAGTCCAAGGCGCCCAACTGGCGCCCGGTCGGCTCCGCTCAACAGAACCAGTGCTCGGTGAGGCGCGGCGCCCTGCGGCCGCTGTGTGGCGTGGGCACCACGGGGCCGAGCTTCCGCCCGGCCGCGACCGCCGCGAGCGAGAGGATCCGGGCGCGGGTCTCGTGCACCGGCTCGCGGCGGCGCTCCCCGTCCGCGGCCGCCGCGGCGACCTCGCGCTGCAGGGCGTCCATGCGCGGATCGGGGTGGCGCCAGCGCCAGGTGAGCGCCTGCTCGTCGAGCCCCTCGAAGTCCACGTCGGGGGCCCCCTCGAGCTGCGAGCCCGGCGGCACGAGGAGCCGCAGCGTCAGCTGGACCGGGTCGACGGCCTCCAGCCAGCCGCGGGCGGCGAAGGTGTCGAGGAGGTCCCGGTAGCCGTCGAGCGTCTCCCACGGCGTGAAGGGGACGAGGGTGGGGCGGAGCGACGTCCCCGCCCGGGCCGCGATCGTGAAGGCAGTCTCGACGTCGGCGCGGCGGTGCCCCTTCTCGAGCCGCGCGAGGACGACCTCGGAGAGGGACTCGACGGCGGTCGTCGCGAAGATCGCCCCGAGGCGCCCCAGCTCGAGGACGGCGTCGGCGTGGCGCACCAGGTGCTCCACCTTGGCGGTGTAGTCGAAGGTGAGCTCCGGGAAGCGCTCCCGCACCGCCCGCGCGATCCGCAGCGCGTGGCCCGGGCCGTTGAGAAAGTCGGGATCGCCGAAGGTGACGTGGCGGGCGCCCGCCGCGACTTGCTGCGCGACGTCCGCGAGGACCGTCTCCACGGGGATGGCGAAGAAGCGGCCGCCATAGAGCGCCGGGATGGGGCAGTGACGGCAGCGGTGGAGGCAGCCGCGGGTCGCCTCCGTGTAGCCCGCGACGAGGAGGGCGCCGCTCCCGTCGTCGAGCCTGGCGTACCGGTCGAGGGGCGGCAGGCCAGCCCGGTCGGGCGCCGGGAAGTCGAGCCGGTCGAGCGACGCCCCCGCGCCGCCACGCCGGAGGAAGCGGTCCGTCGGCTCGCCGCGCCCCAGCGCCACGGCGAGGGCGACCAGGTCCTCCTCGCACTCTCCCGACAGGACGGCGACGGCGCCCTCCCGCTCCAGGAGGGCGGCGTTCAGCGTCGCGTAGAGACCGTGGAAGGCGACGGCGCAGCCCGGGTTCTCGGCGCGGACCCGGCGGGCGACCTCGACCCCGAGCCGCAAGGCCGTGTGCATCGGGACGGAGATGGCCACGAGCCGCGCCCTCGCGACCTTCTCCGGGTCGAAGGGCTCGACCGCGAGGTCGAGCGCGTCGGGGAGGAAGCCGGCGCGCGCGAGGAAGGCGGCGGGGACCGCGATGCCGTGCGGGGCGTGCCCGAGCTCGTAGGTGGAGACGAGGAGGATTTCGCCGTGCCCGCGCACGGGGCGCCTCCTAGCCCTTGCGGGGCGGCGGCCGGTAGTCGGGGGGGAGCGCCGCCGACTCGCTGAAGAAGAACTTCTCGGCCTGCTCGAAGAGGATCTGGTTGGTCCGCGGGTCGGCGGGCGAGAGCCGGTACTCGTTCATGATCATCTTGAAGTGCTCGAGCCAGAGCTTCCACGCGTCCTGGGAGATCTCGTCGTAGATGCGCTGCCCCAGCTCGTTGGGGAAGGGCTTGAAGCTCATGCCCGGCAGCTCCTTGCCGAGCTTCCTGCACTTCACCATGCGGGCCATCGAGATCCTTTCGGGCGGTCCCTGGGGGGGGGGCGAAGACGGCGGGAAGATAAGGGAGAAAAAGGAACGGCGCCACGCCTATTCAGGCGGGGCGCCGTGCGCCTCGAGCCCGGCCGAGGCCGGGGAGAGGGTCGCTACGACAGCAGGTGGGTCGGAGAGACCGAGAGCGCCTTCGCGAGCGACTCGAGCGTGTCGAGCGGCGGCGTGCGCTGCCCGCGCTCGAGCATCGAGATGTACGAGACCGAGAGCCCGGCCTTGGCGGCGAGCGCCTCCTGGGAGAGCTTGCGGCGGAGACGCTCACTCTTGAGGTTGACGGCGAACTTGTCGGCGAGAGCGGCCATGGATCTGACTCCTGGATTTGCTGGGTGTGAAAATGCGGATTCCGCAACTCAATGTTTCGGATATCGCAACCGGAACGTAACACTTCACGCTCAGCGTTTCCACCGACGGCGTGTACCGTCACTCTGGGACGCTCAGTCCGGTTTCACTCCGGGCGGGGGTCACGCAGGGCGGATCCCTGCCCCGGAGGGGCGGGCGCGGATGTGGGACTGTGGGTGCGGGGTAGGAGTGACCCGGGAGCCGGGTCAGCGCTTCCGTCCGCGCGGGCGCTGCGTCGGGAGCGGGATGTCGTACCGGGCGAAGAGCCGCCGGAGCGCGAAGTAGGAGACCCCGAGCCGCGCGGCCAGCCCCTTCGCGTCCCCCTCGAACAGCCGCGCCGACGCGAGGAGGTAGCGCCGCGCGGCCTCCTGGAACGGCAGCACGTCGTCCGGGACCTGTGGCGGGCGGAAGCCCGGCAGCGACCTCGCGAGCTCCCCGGAGAGCTGGGCGAGCCGGGTCCGCGCGTCGGCGGCGGCCGCCTCGCTCTGCTCGACGAGCCGCGTCAGGCGGCGGCGGTCGAGGGCGAGGTCCAGGGCGCGCTCGAAGGTCTGGTGGTCCCCCTCCGGCAGGCTCTCGTGGACGAAGTCGGCGCCTGCCATGACGGCGGCGATCGCCTGGGACGCCGGCCCGCCCCCGGTGAAGGCGAGGAGGGCGAGGTCGGGGCGCCGGCGGCGCAGCTCCTGGATCAGCTCCAGGGCGCTGACGCGCGGCATCGTCAGGTCGATGGCGGCCGCCGTGACCGTCGGGGTGACCCGGGCGGACAGCTCGGTGGCCCCCTCGGCGACGGCGACGCGGAATCGGGGGTAGCTCCCGAGCAGGTGGACCCGGTTGCGCCCCGGCACCTTCGCCAGGTGGTCGCGGAGCGCCTCGGCGCGGCGGGCGTCGGCGCAGGCGATCACCAGCGCGTGGTCGTACTCCTCCGGGTGCTCCCAGTGAGGAGGCTTCGGGCGCGCGCTCACCGGTCCTGCTCCCGCGAAGGCGCCCGGAGGACGACGACGTCGATCCGCGCTCCGCGCGCGAACCGCGAGCGCCCCGGCGGCAGGATGGCGAGCGCGTCGACGCCGGCCGAGGAGGAGAGGTCGCCGGAGAGCTGGCTCGCGAGCGGGACGGCCGCGAGGCCGCGCGCGTCGGCCCGGAGCCGTGCGCGGAGGTAGGTGGTGAGCCCCGCGGGCTTCTCCGCGGGGGCGGCGAGCCGGGCCGGCAGGACGAGCCGGCCGGCGCCCGGGAGGCCGGCGAGCGCCCGCAGCGCGGGGCGCACGAAGAGCTCGAAGGTGACGAGGGCGCTCGCCGGGTTGCCGGGGAGCCCGAAGACCGCCGTTCGCCCCCACCGGCCGAACGTGAAGGGCTTCCCCGGCCGCATCGCCACCCGCCAGGACTCGAGCCGCGCGCCGGCCTGCACCAGCGCGGCGCGGACGAGGTCGCGCTCCCCCACCGACACGCCTCCGACCGTGACGACGGCGTCGTGGCGGCGAACGAGCCGGAGCGCCCGGGCGAGGGCGCGGGGATCGTCCGGGATCGGCGGGAGCACGTCCGGCTCGGCCCCGGCCTCCCAGGCCGCGGCCGCCAGCGCGATCCCGTTGCTCTCGATGATCTGCCCCGGCCCAGGCGCGTGGCCGGCTCCCGCCAGCTCGTCCCCGGTCGGCAGGATGGCCACGCGCGGCCGCCGGTGGAGGCGGAGCGACGCCTGGCCGAGCGCCGCGGCGAGCGCGAGGCCGCCGGCGTCCAGCGGCTCCCCGCGGCGCAGCGCCACCTCGCCGCGGCCCACGTCGCTCCCCCTGCGACGGACGAAGCGACCGGGGAGGGCGGCGCGCTGGAACCGCACGCCGTCGCCCCCGCGGGAGATCTCCTCCTGTTGCTCGACGGCGTCGGCGCCGCGCGGCAGGGGGGCCCCCGTGAAGATCCGGGCGCACGCCCCGCGCGGCAGCGCCCGATCCGCCGGGGCGCCCGCGTAGACGACGAGCGCCTCGGGGAGCCGGGCGCCGGCGCGAGGGACGTCCGCCGCGCGGAGGGCATAGCCGTCCATGGTCGCCACGTCGAAGGCCGGCAGCGGGGCAGGGGCGACGAGGTCCTCGGCGAGGGCCCGGCCGAGCGCCTCCCCGAGCGGTGCGGTCTCGGGGGGCAGCGGCGCCACGTCGGCGAGCTGCGCCAGGATGCGCGCCAGCGCCACCGCGGGGGGCGTCGCCGAGGTCGACCCGGCGGGCTTGACGATCCGTCTCTTCGCCACGCCGCACTCATAGCACGCGCGCCGGCTTGCGCGGGCGGCGAGGCGCGCCTTCGGATACACTCGCCTCCAAAGATGACATCCAACGTGAAGCAGGACCGGCGCCGGACGGCACTCCTCGACGAGCTCCGCCGCGCCGCAGGGAAGCCCCTCGGCCTCCACGAGCTGATGCAGCGCGCGCACCTCCACCCGGGGGAGCGGACGGACGCGAAGCGGATGCTGCGCGACCTCGTGAAGGAGGGGATCGCGCTCCGGGACGGCAAGCGCTACTCGCTGGCCGGGGCGAAGCCGGCGCCGGCCGCGGAGCGGGGCGAGCCGCGGGCGCCCCGCGGAGGGGGACGCCGCCCGCTCGGCGGCAAGGGGATCGTCGGCACGCTCACCCGGCACCGCGACGGCTTCGGATTCGTGGCCCGGCTCGACCGGGCGGGCGATGACGTCTTCGTCCCGCCGAAGGAGGCCGCCAAGGCGCTCGACGGCGATCTCGTGCGGATCGCGATCGTGCCGGGGCGCGGCGGCCGCACCATGGGAGAGATCCTGGAGGTGGTCGAGCGGCGCCGCCGGATGCTCATCGGCACCTACCACGCCCGCGGTGCGCAGAGCTTCGTGGTGCCCTTCGACGCCGAGCTGGGCGGCGCGGTGCCGGTCGGCGAGGCGGCGGCCGCCCGCGACGGCGACGTGGTGAAGGTGGCGCTCGATCCCGAGTCCCGCGCCCTCCGCGGCGCCGTGGTCGAGTCGGTGGGTCGCCCCGGATCGCCGCGCGCCGAGGTCCTGCGGGTCGCCTACGGGAAGGGCTTCTCCGACGTCTTCCCGGAGGCGGTGGAGGCCGAGTCGCGCCGAGTCCCCGAGCAGGTCGGCGACGAGGACCGCCGCGGGCGGCGCGACCTGCGCCACCTGCCGCTCGTGACGATCGACGGCGAGGACGCCCGGGACTTCGACGACGCGGTCTGGGTGGAGCGGCTGCCGGCGCGGCGGGGGAGGCCCGAGTGGCGGCTGGTCGTCGCCATCGCCGACGTCTCCCACTACGTGCGCCCCGGGACCGCGCTCGACGCGGAGGCGGTGCGGCGCGCCACCAGCGTCTACTTCCCGATGCAGGTCCTGCCGATGCTCCCCGAGCGGCTCTCCAACGGGATCTGCTCGCTCAACCCCGAGGTGGACCGGCTCTGCATGGTGGCCGACATGGTCATCGACGGGCGCGGGGAGAGCCGGGCGACGGAGATCTACGAGGGGGTGATGCGGAGCGCCGCCCGGTGCACCTACACCGAGGTCGCGCGCGTCCTCGCCGGCGAGCGCCTGCCGGAGCGCGAGCGGTTCCGGCCCTGCTTCGAGCAGATGGCGGAGCTGCAGGAGGTCCTCGGGGCGATGCGCCGCCGGCGCGGCGCGATCGACTTCGACATCGCCGAGTCCCGCGTGGTCCTCGACCCGGACGGCGACGTGGTGGGGATCGAGAAGCGGCCGCGGAACCGGGCCCACCGGATCGTCGAGGAGTTCATGCTGGCGGCCAACGAGGCGGTCGCCCGCTTCTTCGGCAGCCGCAAGCTCCCGACGATCTATCGGGTCCACGGCGTCCCCGACGAGGAGAAGCTGGCCGCCTTCCTCGACCTCGCGCGCACGCACGGCTTCGCCGTGCCGGAGCCGCCCGTCGACCCGCGGGCGCTCAACGCCCTGCTCGAGAAGCTCAAGGGGCACGCCCAGCAGCGCGCGCTCAACCAGCTGCTGCTGCGCGCGATGATGCAGGCCATCTACAGCGACGAGAACATCGGCCACTACGGCCTGGCTGCGGAGCACTACCTGCACTTCACGTCGCCGATCCGGCGCTACCCGGACCTCGTCGTCCACCGGCTGCTCAAGGAGGAGTGGGCGCGGCGGCGCGGCGAGGGCGTGCGCCGCACCGACCCGAAGGCGCTCGCGGAGATGGCGGCCATCTCCTCGGATCGCGAGCGGGCGTCGATGCTCGCCGAGCGCGACATCGCGGGCTTCTACGCGGCCCTCTTCATGAAGGACAAGGTCGGCGAGCGGTTCGACGGGGTCGTGGCGGCGGTGGCCGAGCCGGGGCTCTTCGTCGAGCTCCGCCCGTACGCCGTCGAGGGGCTGGTGAAGACGGAGGAGCTGCCGGGCGAGTTCGCGCTCGATCCCGTCCAGCACGCGCTGGTCGATCGGCGGACCCGGCGCGCCTTCCGCGTCGGCGACGAGATCCAGGTGGATCTGGTCGCGTCGAACCCTCAGCGCCGGCAGATCGACCTGCGGCTCGCGGGGACGCCGGCAGCGGAGAAGGCGCGCCCGGCCGGGGGCCCGCGCGAGGGGCTCGTCATGCCGCCGCGGAAGCCACGGCGCGCCGGGGAGCCGCGGCGGGGGGGCAAGGCAGGGGGCGACCGCAAGGCGGGGCGCGGCGGCGAGCGCCGCGGCAGCGGGCACACGGAGAAGGGCGCCGGGCGCCGGAAGGGCCGGCGGAGGAAGTAGGGACGGACGCACGCGGCGCCGCCCCTCACCCACCCTGACCTCTCCCCCGGTGGGGGAGGAGGGGAGGCCCTCGGCCTCTCACCGCATCGCGGTCGCCATCCGCCCGTGGCGCGGGCTGACGAGCGAGAGCGCGAAGAGCGCCGCGGCGACGAGCAGCGTGCTGACCCGCGCCGCCGCCGACACGCCCGGCAAGAGCAGCATCAGCGCGGCGAGCGCCAGCGCGAGCGCCGAGATCAGGAAGCGCGCCCCGGGCCGGACGCCGGCGAAGAGCGCGACGACCGGCACGAGGAAGGCGGTGGCCGCGACGAGGAACATCGAGGTCGGGGTGTTCGGAAGGGCGAACGCGGAGACGAGCAGCCAGGTGGCGATGCCCACGTTCCAGTTGATGAACCGCATGACCGGCTCCTTCCCGGGCCCGCACGCCCGGCTCGGATGGATCATCCCGTGGTGGTTGCCTGCCCACCATCATGAATGACCGTCGGTGCACGGTGTCGAGTGGCTCGGTTGGAGCCGCCCGGACGCGGGCCCCCGCCGCGGGCAGCAAGGCTGGGCGGGGGCGCGATCGGGGTTCCCCCCGGGGGCTGTGGGTCAGCGCTCCCGCTCGCGGTCGTTGGCGACGACCTGCGTGAAGTGGATGAGCGCCTCGAGGGCGTTGGTCGTCGTGAGGAGCCCCTCGAGCCTGCCTTGCTCGTCGACCACGATCACGCCGTTCAGCTTCCGGTCGTGCAGGTGCTGGGCGACGTCGGCGAGCGAGGCGGAGGGGCGCACCGTGTAGGGCTTGGGGTTCATGGCCTCCGTCACCGGCGTCTTGGCGAGGAGGTAGTGCAGCTCCCACTGGTCCATCGACGTGCCGCGCTGGGGCGCGAAGCCCAGGAGCATCTTCTCGGTGACGAGCCCCACCAGCGTGTCGCCGGTCATCACCGGCAGCCGCCGGATGTTCTTCTCCTTGAGGAGGTGGATCGCCTCCATGATCGTCGCGGTCGACTGGATGGTGATCGGGTTGCGCGTCATCCAGTCGCCGACTGCGAGCTTCTTCGCCATGGTTCACATCCCCAGGAAGGCCTTCTTCACGTGGGCGTTGTCCAGCAGCTCGGCCCCCGTTCCCGAGAGTACCATTCGTCCGGTCTCCAGTACGTACGCGCGGTGCGAAATCCGGAGCGACTGGTAGACGTTCTGCTCGACCAGCAGGATGGTCGTCCCCTGAGCGTTGATCTCCTTGATGATGGAGAAGATGTTCTTCACGAAGAGGGGGGAGAGCCCCAGCGAGGGCTCGTCGAGGAGCAGGAGCCTCGGGTTGGCCATGAGGCCGCGCGCGATGGCGAGCATCTGCTGCTCGCCGCCGGACATGGTGCCGCCGAGCTGATCCCTCCGCTCGGCGAGGCGGGGGAAGAGGGCGAAGGCCCGGTCCATGTTCCGCGCGCGATCCTTCCGGGTCGACTTCACGAAGGAACCCATCCGGAGGTTCTCCACGACGGTCATCTCCGGGAAGATCCGCCGCCCCTCGGGGACCTGGACGACGCCGCGCTCGACCACCTGGTGGGAGTGGAGGGGGCCGAGCTCCTCGCCGTCGAAGAAGATCCGGCCCGTGCGCGGCTTCACGAGGCGCGACACGTTCTTGAGGACCGTGGACTTCCCCGCGCCGTTGGCGCCGACCACCGTGACGATCTCGCCGGTCTTCACCTCGAGGTCGATCCCCCAGAGGACCTGCAGGTCGCCGTAGGCGAAGGTGAGCTGCTCGACCCTCAGCATTCAGGCCCCCTCCCCGAGATACGCGGTCACGACGTCCTTGTTGGCGACGATCGCCTTCGGCTCCCCCTCGGCCAGCTTCTCGCCGGAGTTGAGGACGACGATCCGGTCCGAGAGCCGCATGATCGCCTTCATGTCGTGCTCGATGACCACCTGGGTCAGGCCGCGCCGCTTGAGATCGAGGATGAGCTCGATGATCTCGTCGCTCTCGGCGGGGTTGAGGCCGCCCATCACCTCGTCGAGCAGGAGGAGCTCGGGCTTCGTCGCCAGGGCGCGCGCGACCTCCAGCTTCTTCCGCTCGCCGATCGGCAGCCCCCCGGCGAGGAAGCCGGCCTTGCCGTCGAGCCGCACGATCCGGAGCTGCTCCATCGCGACCTCGCGGGCGACGCGGAGCGAGTGGGTCCGCAGGAGGGCGCCCACCATCACGTTGTCGAGCACGCTCATCTTCGCGAGCGGGCGGACCTTCTGCCAGGTGCGGACCATGCCCAGCCGGCAGACCTGGTCCGGCTGCAGCCCGTTGATCCGGACCCCCTTGAACAGGACGTCCCCCTTCGTCGGCGGGTAGTAGCCGGTGATGCAGTTGAAGAGGGTGGTCTTCCCGGCGCCGTTCGGGCCGATGAGGCCGAGGATCCGCTCGTGCTCGACGTCGAAGGAGACGTCGGAGTTGGCGGCGAGGCCACCGAAGAACTTCGAGACGTGCCGGATCTGGAGGATGGCGCCCATGATCAGCCCTCCGCCGGCTGGCGCGCGCGCCGGCCGCCCGCGGCGAGGCGGCGCCGCACGCGGGCGGTGGCGTCCCGCGCGAGCCCGAGGATGCCGTCGGGCGCGAACAGGATCACGGCGACGACGAGGATCCCGTAGAAGAGGACGTGCGTGTTGGCGAGCCGCTGCTGGATGAAGGCGATGACCGGCGACTCGTCCGAGAAGAGGCCGGCCTGGACGAGCCACTTCGGGTTGCGCAGGGTCTCGGAGAGGAGGGTCAGGACGAACGCCCCGACCACCGGCCCCAGGATCGTCCCGATGCCGCCGATGATGCAGATGAGGACCATCTGCACCGACACGTCGAGGCCGATGACGATGTTCGGGTCGATGAACCGGACGTAGAGGGCGAAGAGGGAGCCGGCCCAGGCGGTGAAGGCGGCGGAGATGGCGAGCGCGATCGACTTGTGCAGGGCGGGGCCGATGCCGAGGCTGTGGGCGGCGTCCTGGTCCTCGCGGATCGCCTGGAAGTAGAAGCCGAGCTTGGTGTTCTGGACGAACCAGTTGGCGGCCACCACCAGGACCGCGAGCATCAGGGCGGCGTAGAAGAAGGGCCTCTTGCCGACGAAGGCGATCGTCCAGTCCTGCGTGATCTGGAGCGGGGGGATCCCGGAGAGGAGGATCCCCTCGGCCCCCTTCGTGAACCCCTTCCAGTACAGGGCGCCGAGCCGGACGATCTCCGCGACCGCGATCGAGCCGAGGACGAAGTAGGGGCCGCGGAGCCGGAAGGTGATGGCGCCGATCACGACCGAGACGATGACGGCGTTCAGGATCGCGAGCCCGACGCCCCACCACGGCGCGATCTGGTGGAGCTCGAGCAGCATCATGGTCGTGTAGGCGCCGACGCCGAAGTACGCGGCGTGCCCCACCGAGTACTGGCCGGCGTAGCCTCCGACCACGTTCCAGGCGGACCCCTGCGCCACCGCGAGGAAGACCATGATCCACATGTGGAGCAGGAGCGGCTTCTTCACGAAGAGCGGGACGAGCGCGAGGAGCGCGATGGCGGCCACCCAGGCGCCGAAGCTCGGCCAGGCGAAGCCGGGGAAGAGCCGGAACGGGCGGAGCTCCACGGGGGTGCGCGGCGGGGGGACGGGGGTGCTCATCACATCCTCGACTTTCCGAGCAGCCCGGAGGGCTTGAAGAGCAGGATCAGGAGGAAGAGGACGTAGACGTTCAGGTCCTTGAGCCCCGCCACCCAGGCGCCGCCGAGCGACTCGGCCACGCCGATCAGGACGCCGCCGAGCGTCGCGCCGACGACGCTCCCCATCCCGCCCAGCACCACGACCACGAAGGCCTTCAGCGTGAAGGGGGCGCCGACGTCCGGGTAGATGTAGTAGGTCGGCGCGAGCAGCGCGCCCGCGATGGCGGCGAGGGCGGTCCCGAGCCCGAACGCGAGGATCGACATGCGGCTCACGTTGATCCCCATGAGCTGGGCGGCCTCGCGATCCTGGGCCGTCGCCCGGATCGCCTGGCCCGTGTCGGTCCTCATGAGGAAGCCGTAGAGCGCGGCGGTGATCACGGCGGTGACGAGGAACGAGTAGAGGAGGGGCTGGGAGACCGAGAGCCCGAAGAGCCGGAAGCTCGAGGAGGAGTAGCTCGTCGTCAGGATCTGGTAGTCGGAC
Source organism: Anaeromyxobacteraceae bacterium (assembly GCA_035465955.1). GTDB lineage: Bacteria > Myxococcota > Myxococcia > Myxococcales > Anaeromyxobacteraceae > DATIVK01. The sequence continues at coordinate 26,836 of DATIVK010000141.1, forward strand.
GTGAAGATCAGCAGCATCGTGTTGCGCATCACGAGGCCGAGGACGATCGTCAGGAGGATCTGGTTCTGCGGGAGCGAGCCGAGGATCCGGTTGATGAACGCGGTCTGGAGGAGCGCGCCCCACGCGAAGAGGAGCGGCGCCGTCAGGACCAGCGAGAGGTACGGGTCGATCCCGGTCTTCGTGAAGATCCACCAGGTGGCGTACATGCCGAGCATCAGCAGGTCGCCGTGGGCGAAGTTGATCACCCGCATGACGCCGAAGATCAGCGTCAGGCCGATGCCGACGAGGGCGTAGACGCCGCCGACGAGGATGCCGCTCAGGATGGATTGCAGGATGAGCATGTGGGATCCGTGGCGCCCCCGGGTGTGCTTCATCCCCCTCGGCCCGTCCCCTCTCCCCCAGCGGGGAGAGGAGACGGGTGAGGGGGCGCTCGGACTACTTCCAGGCGGGGAAGGGGTAGACCGCCTTCTTCTTGGCGACGGCCTTCGGGTAGACGGTCACCTTCTTGCCGTCCTGGTACTGGATGACGGGCATCGCGACCTTGTTCTGGTTCGTGAAGCCCTCGAAGGTCTCGAACTTCACCGGCCCCATGATGGTGGTCCACGACCCGCTGGCGAGGGCGTCGCGGAGCTTCGCCCGGTCGCCGCCGGCCGCCTTCACCGCCGCGCCGACGACCATCATCGAGGTGTACGTGCAGGCCGCGTGGTAGGTGGGCGGCTTGCCGAAGCGCTTCTCGTAGCGCGCGGCGAAGTCGGCGGCGCCCGGCCCCGAGTCGGGCGTCCACTGGGTGACGGAGAAGACGTTGGTCGAGATGGCCCGCTCGGACTCGAACTGGGAGGTGTCGAAGCCGGCGCCGCCCCCGAGGAAGGCCTGGGGCTTGAGGCCGATCTCGCGCGACTGCCGCATGAGCAGGATGGCGTCGGCGACGTACGAGACCATGAAGACGAGGTCGGGGTTCTTCTCCTTCACCTTCGTCAGCGTGGACCGGTAGTCGGGGGCGCCCTTCTGGTAGGCCTCGTCGGCGACGACGGTGAGCCCCTTGGAGACGGCGTAGTCCTTGCCGACCTTCGAGAGCGAGGAGCCGAAGTCGGTCGACTCGTAGATGAAGGCGATGCTCTTCGGCTTGCCGAAGCTCATCGCCGCGTCGATGAGGGAGTGCGCGTAGACGTGGGCCGGCGCGTTGACGCGGAAGACCCACTTGTAGCCCTGCCGCGTGATGTCCTCCTTGGACGCGGCCGGGATCACCTGGGGCACGCCGTACTGCTCCGCCTGCTTGGCGACGGCGTTGGCGCACTGGGAGGTGTACGGACCGACGATGGCGGAGACCTCGTCGCCGGTCGCGAGCTGCTCGATCGCGCTGATCGCCTTGTCGGGCTTGCCCGTGTCGTCCTGGCGGATGACGCGGAGGTCGACGCCCTGCTTCTTGAGGTCCTCGAGGGCCAGGTCGAGGCCGTTGGTCATCGTCTCGCCGATCGGGGCCTCGGCGCCGGTGATCGTGTTGATGAAGCCGACCTTCACCGCGGCCCGCCCGGATCCGGGCACGGCCAGCGCGGCGACTGCGGCGGCGAGCAGCGGCAGGAGCTTCTTCTTCGTCATGGTGCGGACCTCGCGTGGGTGGCGAACGGGGCTTCGATCGCAGGGAAACCCTAATCACCCACCTTCGGCCGCGGCCATTGTGGAGATCCGCAACGACCCGCACGGAGCCGCGCGCGAGGAGGCCCCCTAGCGGGTCCCGCGTGCGCTGCGGGATAATCGGCGCGCCCCGAGACGCCGGAATGCCCGCGACCGCCAAGCCATCGAAGACGCAGGGAGTCTCGGCCGCCCACGGCTGGCTCTGGTACCTGCCCCGCTTCGCGGTGGGGCTCTTCGTGCTCTCGCTCTTCGGCCTCCTCTGGGTGCTCTACCAACAGGAGCTGGAGGTGAGGCGCAGCGGCGTCGTCCGGGACATCCTCTGGGTCCAGCAGAACGTCCGGGTGGGCATCTCGGCCGACGTCGAGCAGCTGGGCCGGCTCGGCGCCGACTGGGACGGCGCCGCGACGGATCCGATCGCCGGCCGCGCCGCGGCCATCATCCAGGGGAGCGCGGGGCTCGTCCGCGTCGCGATCCTCGACGGCGAGGGGCGGGTGCTCCTGAGCGTCCCCGCGTCGCGACCCGGGAGCGCGTGGCCCGGTCCGGAGAGCGCGGAGGCGAAGGGCCAGGCGCTCTCCGGCGGCGTCATCGCCTGGGGCGGGCCCTACGGCACCGGCCAGGATCGGCGCTTCGACGTGTTCGTCCCCCGGTACCGGGGCGGCGCGCGGGCGGGGGCCGTCGTCGGCGTCTACGGGCTGCGCGTGCTGCTCGCCGGGGCGGTGCCGTGGTGGCTCGCCGAGCGGCACCTCGCCACGATTCGCGACGCGCGCGCCGAGGTGCTCGCGTCCCGGTCGGACGTCGAGGCGACGCGCCCCGAGGTGAGCCAGGAGGTCCCGCTCGATCCCCCCGGGCACGGGATGACGCTCCGGCTCGAGTCGTGGGGCGGCGAGCGTCAGCGGCTCCGGGACGCGCTCGTGGCGGTCCTCGTCGCGCTCGCGCTGGCGGTGCTCTGGAACCTCTGGGCGCTGCGCCGGCACGTCCGCAGGCGGCTCGCGACCGAGGAGGCGCTCCGGGCCGAGCACGCCTTCCGAAAGGCCATGGAGGACTCGCTGCACACGGGCATGCGCGCGGTCGACCTCTCGGGGCGGATCGTCTACGTCAACCCCGCCTTCTGCCACATGGTCGGGTACTCCGAGGAGGAGATCCTCGGGGCGGAGGGGCCGCCGCCCTGGTGGCCCGCGGAGGAGCGCGCGTCCATCGAGGCGGGGCTCCGGGCCTCGCGCGAGCGCGGGATGCCGCGCACGGGGCTCGAGATGAAGCTCGTCCGCCGCGGCGGGGAGCGCTTCGACGCGCTCGTCTACGAGGCGCCCCTCATCGACGCGGAGGGGCGCCAGAAGGGCTGGATGGGGTCGGTCCTCGACATCACCGAGCGCAAGCGCGCCCGCGAGCTCGTGCACCAGCAGGAGGAGAAGCTCGCGGCCACGGCGCGCCTCGTGACGATGGGCGAGATGGCCTCCACCCTCGCGCACGAGCTGAACCAGCCCCTCTCGGCGATCGCGGGCTACACGACCGGCTGCCTGAACCTCATCGAGGCGGGCGACCTCCGCGGCGAGCCGCTGCGGGACGCGCTGCGCAAGACCGCGCAGCAGGCGCAGCGCGCCGGGCGGATCATCCGGCGGGTGCACGACTTCGTGCGCAAGAGCGAGCCGGCCCGCGGCCCCGTCCGGATGAACGCCGTGGTGGAGGAGGCGGTCGGCTTCGTCGAGGCGGAGGCGCGCAAGCGCGGGGTGGCGATCCGGACGCTCCCGGCGGCGGTCGACCCGGAGCTCCAGGCCGATCGGCTCCTCCTGCAGCAGGTCGTGCTCAACCTCGTGCGCAACGCGATGGACGCCATGGCGGAGACGCCCCCGGAGGCCCGGGAGATCCGCGTCGCGACGGTGGGGGGCGCCGACGCGATCACGGTCGCCATCGCGGACCGCGGCGCAGGCATCGCGCCGGGGGTGCGCGAGCGGCTCTTCGAGCCGTTCTTCACGACCAAGGGGGAGGGGATGGGGATGGGGCTCAACATCTGCCGCTCGATCGTGGAGCTCCATCGCGGGCGGCTCTGGGCGGAGCCCAACCCGGGCGGCGGCACGATCTTCTCCTTCACGCTGCCGGTCGACGCCGCGTGACCGCGCCCACGGTCCACATCGTCGACGACGACGAGCCGATCCGGGACGCCCTGTCCTGGCTCCTCGGCTCGCGGGGGCTCGCTGCCCGGGCGTGGCCCTCGGCGGAGGCGTTCCTCGATCACTGGTCCCCGTCCCTGCGGGGCTGCGTCGTCCTCGACGTCCGCATGGGCGGCATGAGCGGCGTCGAGCTCTTCGGGCGGCTCCGCGCGCTCGGGAGCCGGCTGCCGGTCCTCTTCCTCACGGGGCACGCGGACGTCCCGCTCGCCGTCGCGGCGCTCAAGGGCGGGGCCTTCGACTTCGTGGAGAAGCCCTTCAACGACAACGAGCTGGTCGATCGGATCGCGGCGGCGCTCCGCGAGGAGGAGGCGGCGCGGCGCGAGGTCGAGTCGGCCGCGGACGTGGCGGGGCGCCTCGCGGCGCTCACGGAGCGGGAGCGGCAGGTGATGGAGCGGATCCTCGCCGGCGACTTCAAAAAGCAGATCGCCGACGCGCTCGGCATCGCCATGCGCACGGTGGAGGTCCACCGGGCGCGGGTCTTCGAGAAGATGGGGGTCCGCTCGGCGGTGGAGCTGGCCCAGCTGCTGGCGCGGAAATGAAGGCGCCCGCCACCGGGAGGTGGCGGGCGCCGATGATGCGAGCCCTTGCGCTTCGGCTAGAAGCTGAAGCGCGAGGAGAGGGCGACCTCGGAGCCGGAGATGTCGGCCGTGCCGGTCGGGTTGTTCTTCTTCGACGTCGTGAACTCGGCGCCGAGCCGCCAGTTCTTGCTGACGTTGGAGATGAGGCCGAGGTTCATCATCGAGTAGGTCAGATCGCCCGCGGTGCTGTAGTTCGTCTGCGTCGCCTGGCCGTACCCGCCCATGACCCAGAGGAACGGGAGGGGCTTCACGACCGCCTGAGCCCAGAAGCCGTTCGAGTGCTCGAGCTGGCCGTAGAGGGCGATGCCGGAGAAGGCGCCGGAGTTGCTCTCCTCGCCGCCGCGGCTCGTGTACCACTCGCCGCGGAGGTTCAGGTACTTGGTCGCCTCGATGTTGGCGTCCACGCCGAAGACGTCGGCGGTCTTGATGGTCTCGGTCAGCTTGCCCGCGTCGTACTTGCGGCGGTTGGTGTGGTAGCCGATGCCGATCGTCGCGGAGATGTCGTCCTGCTTGAACGCGCCCTGGAGGCGCCCTTCGAGGTCGGGCCGGCCCGACTGGTTGCCGAAGGAGTACTCGACGCCACCCTTGTCGGCCGCGTTGAGGGCGGCGACCTCGGCGGTGAGGCCGAGCGGGCCGGCGGCGAAGGCGTACGTCGCGCGCACCTGGGGCGAGCGGCGGGTCAGGTTGCCGGCCTGCATGAAGGTCGGCAGCGCGATGTAGGCGCCGAGCTCAGGGTGCAGCGGGTTCACGAGGCCGTCGGTCTGGCCCAGGAGGAGCGAGAACTTCCCAGCGGCGGCGAAGTCCCAGCTCGCCTGGCCGTAGAAGTAGCGGAGGCGGGGGAGCACGGAGTCCCAGCTGCCGGACGTCGACGCGGTCTTGAGGTCCGGCGCGCCGGTCGTCGACGAGGCGACGGAGCCCATGAAGTCGAACTCCAGCTTGCCGGCGAGCTTGGCGCAGGTGACGCCGCCGTCCGCGCCGGAGACGTTCACGCCGAAGCGGGACTGACGGGCGCTGAAGTGGTTGTAGTAGCCGTTGCCCGACTTAGGAAGGCTAGGGTACTCGGGGTAGTTGAACGTGCCGTCCGTCTGGTTGAGGGTCAGCAGCGCGAAGCCGTAGGGCTTGATCTCAATCGCCGGGGCCGGGGCCGGGGTCGGGGCCGGCGCGGCCGCGGGGGCCGGCGCGGCCGCCTGGGCGGAGGCCATGGCGGGCAGGGTGAAGCAGAGGGCTGCGAGCGAGAGCTTCTTTCGAACGTTCATTCGGTGCCTCCGAAGCGGCGGCGCTTGGGTGAGTCCGGATTCCCTGAGTTGCCCCGGACGATGGTGACCGTTCTTACCACACGAGCGCGCAAAAACGCGACGCAAATATTGCCACAGAGGCAGAAATCCATGCACCCGGACGGGTATCGGCTCCTAATACCCTGATGTGACAGCTGAAAGGGCTGCGTCAGTGTGACGCATTCCTAGCGGCGAATCGAGACCAGGGTCACGGCATCCCCCCCTTCGTGGTCCTCCCCGCGCCGGAAGGATCCCACGTACGGGGAGGCAGCCAGATGGTCGCGCAGCGCCTGCTTGAGGGCGCCGGTCCCGTGCCCGTGAAGGATGAGGCATTCCGCCGCACCCTCGGAGTAGAGCCCGTCCAGGAAGCGATCGACCTCCCGCAAAAGGTCGTCGACCCGCAGGCCCCGGACGTCGAGCCGGTTGCGGCTCATGGGAATGGCGCCGCCCGCGGCCGCCTCGGCGGCGGCCAGCTTCTCCGAACGTGAACGGGCCATCGCCGGGGCGGGGCGTGCCTTCCCCTGCAGCCCGATGAGGTCCCCGACGGGGCGACGGAGCTTGAGCGCGCCGATCCGGAGGAGCGCCTCCTCCCCGTGGAGCTCGAGCACCTCCGCCTCCTTCCCCAGCGAGACCACGCGCACGCGCAAGCCGACCGCGATCGCCCCGCCCGGGGTCGACTCCTCCGCCGTCTCTGCCCGCGCCTGCGCGCCCTTCGCGCCGCGCCGGACCGTCTCCCGCCACTCCTCGAGCTGTCGCTGCGTATCGGCGGCCTTCTTCACGGAGGGCTGGGCCTGCAGCTCGGCGAGCACCCTCGCGACCTCCCCCCGCGCCGCCTCGAGCTCGTCGACCAGCGCCTCCCCCACGCGGGCCGCGGCCTCCTGCTCCGCGCGGCGGGCCTCCGCCTCGGCGCGCCTCGCCGCGGCCGTTCGCTCGTCGGCCTCCTTCCGGGCGGCCTCCGCCGCTCGCCGCGCGATCTCCGCGCGGGCGCGCTCCTCCTCCAGCGACCGCAGCGCCTCCCCGAGCGCCCCGCCGCTCCCGCGCATCGCCGCGCGGGCGCGCTCGACGATCCCCGGCGGGAGGCCGACCCGCGCGGCGACCTCGATCGCGGACGAGCTCCCGGGGGTGCCGAGGTGGAGCTGGAAGGTGGGGGCTAGCCGCTCGACGTCGAACCCGACCCGCGCGTTGGCGTACCGGTCGTCGGAGAGCGCGAGCGCCTTGAGCTCCTCCAGGTGCGTGGTCACGAGGACCGTCGCCCCTCGCTCGGCGAGCGCCTCGAGGATGGCGGCGGCGAGCGCCGCCCCCTCGCGCGGGTCGGTGTCGGCGGCGATCTCGTCCACCAGCACCAGCGAGCCGGGGACGGCGCCCTGCAGGATGTCGCGGACCGCGGTGAGGTGCGCGGTGAAGGTGGAGAGGTCCTTGTGCAGGTCTCCCCGCTCGTCCACGGCGGCGCGCACCTCCAGGTAGAAGGGGATCCGCGACCCGAGCGCGGCGGCCACGGGGAGCCCGGCCCGCAGCATCAGCGCCGCGAGCCCCACGGCGGTGATGGCCACCGTCTTCCCGCCGCCGTTGGGGCCCGAGACGATGAGCGCCCGCTGGGGCGGCGAGAGGCGGACGTGGCTCGCGACGACCTTCTTCCCCTGGAGGACGAGGAGCGGGTGGCGCAGCGAGAGCAGCTCGAAGCCCGCCCCCTCGCCGCCGACCTCCGGCGCATGGGCGTCGAGATCGGAGGCGAGGCGCGCGGCCCCCTCCAGGACGTCCAGCTCGGCCAGGCGCTCCAGGTCGCCGGCGAGCCGCTCCGCGTCGCGCCGCAGCGAGTCGGAGAGCTCGCGCAGGATCCGCGCCTCCTCCTCCGCCGCCGTGGCGTTGGCGATCGCCAGCTCGTTCCCGAGCTCCACCATCCCGTCGGGCTCGACGAAGAGCGTCTGGCCCGACTGCGAGGCGTTGTGGACGATGCCAGGGACGGCCGACCGCGACGACGCGAGCACGGGGAGGACGTAGCGCTCGTTGCGGATGGTGAAGTAGGTGTCCCGCAGGTGGCGCTGCATCTCGGCGTCCGCGAGGTAGGTCTCGACCTGCGCCTTCAGGGCGCGATGCAGCCCCCGCGCGCGCTCGCGGGCGGCCGCGAGGTCCGGGCTCGCGCGGTCGGAGATCGCGCCGGAGGGCTCGATGCAGCGCTCGATCCGGTCGGCGCTGCGGTCGTCGTCCGAGAGGGGCTCGGCGATGGCCCAGAGACGGGCCGCCTCCGTCGCGCGCGCCTCCATCGCGCGGCGCGTCCGGACGATGGCCCGGAGGAGGGCGGCGCATTCGCGCAGGGCGAGGGGCTCCAGCACGCCCCCCTTCGCCGCGCGCTCGAGGTGGGGGGCGACGTCGCCCACCCCGCCGAGCGGCATCGACCAGGCCGCCTCGGAGAGCCTGCGCGCCTCGTCGACGCGCGCGAGGGCCTCTCGCGCCGCGGCGGCGTCCGGCAGGAAGGGGAGTGCGTGGGCGCGGGCGCGCCCCGCCGGGAGGCGGCAGCGCTGCGCGAGGGCCTCGAGGATCTCGGGCCAGCCGAGCTCTTCCAGTGTGCGTGTGTGGGTCATCGGGTGTGCCTGAGGGCGCCTTTCCGTACCCCGTCCCGCGGTCCCGCGCCACCGGCTCCGCGTCCGACCCGAGCCGGCGGCTCGCCCGCCGGAGGGGCGGTCGTCGGTCGCGTACCACGAGTACGGGAGTCGCGAAACACCGTGCACCCTCGGTAAGATAGGCCCGATGATGGTCCTCGCCCGGCTCCAGTGCCCGAACTGCGCGACGCAGCTCACCGCGACCGACGTCCTCGACGCGTGCTCCGTCTCCGCTCCGGAGAGCGGGCTCATCCGGCTCCAGTGTCCGCACTGCGGTGCGGAGGGGGCGGTCCGGCTCCAGGACGGTCAGCTGGAGCTCGGGGTCCAGCCGCAGGGGGCGAGCAGCACGTTCCTCCCGACGGCGACGCTCGCGGAGCCCGACCTGTTCGTCCGACGCGACGGGGGCTGGGTCGACTGCTGGTTCCGGAAGATCTACCGCCGCTTCCCCGTCGGCGCGTGAGCCCCGCCGCTTCGCCCTGCGTGTAGTACGCTGCGTCGCGTGTCCAAGGACCCTCCGCGCGACGCCCCCGGGTGCGACCTGGTCGCTCGCGCGGTCGCGGGCGACGCCGAGGCCCTCCGCGCGCTCTACGACACCCACCGCCCGGACGTCCACCGGCTCGCGCGCGGCTTCGCCGGGCTGGATCCCGACGACGTGGACGACGTGGTCCAGGAGACCTTCGTCCGCGCCTTCCGCCACCTCGCGGGGCTGGAGCACCCGGGTCGTTTCGGCCCGTGGCTCCTCACCATCGCGCGGAACCGCGCCCTGAGCCGGCTCGCGCGGCGGAGGTCGGAGGCCGCGACCGCCGCCGAGTTCGGTCGCGAGGCGGAGGCCCACCTGGAGGTCGAGGCGGAGCCGCCGGATCCCGAGGCGGGGCTGGAGCTCGACGTGGTGCGGAGGGTGATCGCGTCGCTGCCCGACGGGCCGGAGAAGGAGACCGTCCATCTCTTCTACGTCGAGGGGAACCTCTCGGCGCGCCAGATCGCCGAGCGGCTCGGGGTCGGCAAGAGCGCGATCACCATGCGGCTCGAGCGCTTTCGGGCGAAGGTGAAGAAGCGGGTGCTCGCAGAGGTGGCCAGGCTTCGTGGCGAAGGGTCTTGTTGATCGAATGCACCTGGACGCGCACAGCTACGCCGCGTTGCTCGAAGGGACGATGCCTCCGGAAGAGGCGCGTGCGCTCTCGACGCACCTGGACGGCGAATGTGAGCAATGTGAGGGGTTCCTCGCGGCGCAGTCGAGCGCCGACTCCCTGGATGGGGTCGTCGACGCGTGGGTCGGCCGCGCGTTGCCGCCGACCGGCGGGCAGGGGAACGACCTCGAGTTCGCGAGGATCACCCGCTCGCTGCGCACGGCCCGCGGAGGGGCTCGCAGCGCGCTCCTCGCGGGCACCATCGCGGCTTCGATCCTCGTTGCGGGCGTCGCGGGGCTCGTCGCCTCCCGCGACGCGCGCGCGCCAACTGCGAAATGGGATGGAGTAAAGGGGGTCGAGCGCCCCATCCCGGTCAGGCTCCGGTTCCTCGAGCTCACGCACGACCGCGCGATCCAGAAGGGGCTCTCGGGAGAGGCCGTCGATCGGAGCGCGAGCCTCCTCTTCGAGGCGGAGACGAGCCGCGCAGCCTGGCTCGCGATCGCGCGCGTCTCCGCCGACGGTAGCGCCGAGGTGGTCTGGCGGGCGCGCTCTTCGGGAGGACGAGTCCAGGTCGGGCTGGGTGGCAGGCCGGCGGCCTATCCGCTCGCCGGGCTCGCCGGCCCCCAGCGCTTCGTGCTCGTGGCGAGCGAGGCGCCGCTCGACGATCTGCGCGTGCTGAAGGTGGGGCGCTCCCTCGCGCCCCCTGCGGACCTCGCCGCCGATGCTCCCGAGTTGTCCGGCCTCTCGCTCGACGTCGTCGAGCTGACCGTCCAATAGTGTTTTTGAGGTATGAGGAGCTGCCTCGAGTGTAGTATCCGTACCCACTCGGTATGAGCCTTTCGCGGCGGAGCACGCGTTCGCTTGCGGCGCCCCTGGTCGGCCTCCTCGTCGCCTGCGCGGGACCGCAGGCCGAGAAGGGCGGCCTCGTGCCGCTCGATCTCTCCGCACAGCGGATCGCGAAGGCGCACGCCCCCCGCCGCATCGCGCTGCTGGTCGGCATCCAGAGGTTCGACGACGACCGCTGGCGCCCGCTGCGCTACCCGCAGGCCGACGCGCGCGCGCTCGCCGGGGTCCTCGGCGACCAGGCCACCGGCAACTTCGACGAGATCGAGGTCCTGCCCCCGAACGCGACCCGGGAGGAGCTGCGCGCGGCTCTCCGCCGCCTCGCGGCGCGCGACCGCGACGAGCGCGACACGGTGGTCGTCTACCTCTCCTCCCACGGGACGCTCGCGCGCGACGAGAAGGGGGAGCTGCGCCGGTACCTCGTCACGCGGGAGACCCGCGTCGATCGCGTGGCGGAGACCGGCCTCTCGATGGACGAGCTGAACGCGGGGTTCGAGGCGCTCCGCTCGCGCCGGAAGGTCCTGATCCTCGCGGCGTGCCACTCGGGGAGCGGGAAGTCGCTCCTGCCCGACGACCTGCGCACCGAGCTGAAGGGGACCAAGGCCGCGTTCTTCGTCCGGCCGATCGAGGACGTGAGCCGCGCGAGCGTCGTCCTCGCCGCCTCCGACTGGGGCGAGACGGCGCGCGAGGACGAGCGGCTCGGCAACGACGTCTACACGCACTTCCTCGTCGAGGCGCTGAAGCTGGGCGCGGACCGGAACGGCGACGGGGCCGTGACGGTCTCCGAGGCCCACGACTACGCCCGCCGCATGACGTACGAGTTCACGGGCGGCAAGCAGCGCCCCGCCGCGGAGACCTCGGAGGTCGGGGCCGATCCGATCGTGCTCGCGGGGCGGGTCCGCCGGGCCGGGCGTCCGGAGGTCTACAGCTACCCCAGGCGGCTCGACGGCTTCACCGTCCGTGTCGACGGCAAGCCCCTCGCCGAGCTCCCGGGCGGCGTCGCGCTGGACGCCGGCGAGCACCGGATCCAGGTCGCCAAGGGCGGGGCCGTCCCGCTGCTCGACGCCGCCGTCGAGCTCGACCCGGGCGAGCGGCTGGACGTGGAGCGGCTCATGGTCCGGGCCGCCGGCCGGATGCAGTTCGCCCCGCGCGCCGCCATGCTCGGCTTCCTCGACCGGGGCAGCCGCGACCGGATCCTCGGGACGGTGGCCGGCTACGGCGCGGCGATGACCGTCCGCGAGTGGCCGGCCGGCGGGATGGACCTTCGCGTCGACGCGGTCACCTCGTCGGGCCGCTCGCCGCTCGGCATCCCGGGCGGCCCCGCGAGCGTCCGCTACGACGCGCTGAGCGCCGGCGTGGCGATCCCGTGGCGCGCGCGCCTGGATCGGCTCGGCGGGCTCGAGCTGCTGGGCGGGCCGCGCCTCTCCGCGCTCTGGATCCGCCGCCGGTTCGACGCGGTCGACTTCCCCGCCGCGCCCCAGAGCTTCCTGACGATCACCCCCGGCCTGCTCCTCGGCCTGGAGCTCCCCGTCTCGCGCCGGCTCTCGCTGGGCGCGGAGCTGCACCTCGACTGGGCGCTCGTGCGGATCGACGGCGAGAATCGCTCGAGCGGGCTCGCGGAGGGGTTGCTCGGCGTCGGGTGGCGGTTCTAAAGATGGTGACCGGGGCGACGCAGCGCGGGTCCCGAAGATCATCGATGGGGCGGATCTCTCCAAAATCACGCTGGTTCCTGGCGCTGCTGGCGGTGCTTGTAGGCGCCTGTGGCGGGCTGGAGACGCCGGTCGCCAATGTGGGGATCGTGTCGGGGCGCATCATCGATGCGGGCCCGGGGGCCTACGCCTACCCGCTCGCCCACCCCGACCTGAAGGTCATGGTGGCGGCGGACGGCTCCTACGCGATCAGCCACGTGCCGCCCGGCGCCACCTCGATCGTCCTCTATGACGGCGTGCAGCGCGCCGAGCTCGTTCCCGCCGAGGTGAAGGAGGCGGTGGAGCTGCGCCTCGCGGATCGGTACGGGTCGTATGCTTCGGTCGGGGAGCTCGAGAAGATGCCGCTCGCCGGCGCCGTCCTCGCCGCCGTCACGCCGGAGGGGGGCGCCATCGCGTCGGGGCCGGCCTTCAGCTTCCGACTCACCGAGCACCTGGGGGTCGTCCCCCCGGCCGGCGGCGTCATCACGCTCTACCCGCTGCCCACCGGGACCTTCGACCTCTCGGCGCTGCTCGCGGGCTTCCGCGAGGGCGTGGCGCCGGTCGCCGTGCTCTCCGGGGCGACCGTCACGGCGCAGGTGCGGCTCCCGATCGACCTCCAGTCGTCGGCCCCCGGCTGCGGCTCGGCGCCCGGCTGCGAGAACGGCCTCGTCTGCAGCCCGGCCGACGGGCGCTGCTACATGTGCACGGCGACCGACGCGTCCCGCTGCGCGGCCAACGAGGTCTGCGACACGGCCTCGGGGCTCTGCAAGGCGACCGGCGCGGGGATCGGCGCGGTCTGCTCCGCCTGCAGCGCCGACGCCGACTGCGGCCCCGGCCCCTGCGTCCGGCCGTCCTACTCCACCGGCTACTGCTCCCGTTGGTGCACGTCGAGCAGCGAGTGCCCCGCCGGCTTCTCCTGCGGCGACGGTGGGCGCTGCCGCGCCCCGCAGGGCTGCGACGCGTGGCTCCGGACGATGGGCTCCGTCTGTCTCGGCGACGATCGTTGCGAGGACGCGCTCAGCGGCGGCTGGTGCCTGCACGCGGCGGAGCAGGCGGGCTACTGCACCGCGCCCTGCCGGAGCAGCACCGACTGCCGGATCGGCACCGGCGTCGCGGCGAGCTTGACCTGCATGAACGGTCGCTGCGCCCTGCCGTGAGCCGCGCCCCCCGGCCCCGCGCGATTGTCGCTGCGCCGGGCGCGGGAAGCGCGGTAGAACAGGGGGCCGTCCGACCGGAGGATCCCCGATGAAGCTCGCCGCCCCGCTCGCGCTCTGCCTCCTCGCCACCGCCTGCGCCGGGCCCCGCCAGGAGGCGAAGGCGAAGGAGGGCTCGACGCCGCGGCCGGACCTGCTCGCCGTCGACCGGGCGATCCTCGGCATCGAGGCGGCCGAGCTCCGCGGCGGCGAGGCGGCCATCCGCCAGGGCTTCGCCGCCCAGTGGGAGGCGAAGCCGACCTCCCCGGCCGCCCGGTTCCTGGCGCTCTACGCACGCACCCGCGACGAGGCGACCTGGGCCGAGTTCAAGGCGATGTCGACCGACCTGCCCGACTCGGGGCTGGGGTGGCTCGGGCAGGCGCGGATCTACGTCGCCTGGAAGGTCTGGGACCAGGTCGACAAGGTGGTCGACGCCGGCTTCGACGCCGAGCCGGACAACTGGCTGCTCGTCATCCCGCGCGCGATGGCGGCCGAGGGGCGGGGCCGGTTCGATCAGGCGGCGTCCGACTGGAAGATGGTGCTGGGGGTCGATCCGAAGAACCCCGAGGCGCTCATGGGGCGGGCCCGCGCGGCGCGTCGGGCCGGGGACGGGGCGGGCGCCCGGTCGGCCTGCGACGCGGCGCTCGCGGCCTCGCCCGGGTACTTCCCGGCGCTGGAGATGCTCGCGGAGCTGTCGGCCGAGGCGGGCGACAAGGAGGGGGCGGCCCGCGCGTACGCACAGGCGATCGAGGCCAACCCGCGGGATCGCGCGCTCCGGGTGACCCTCGCGAAGCTCCTCACCGAGAAGGGCGACGCCGCCGGCGCGCGCGACCAGTGGAAGGCGATCCTGGGGCTGAAGGTGGATCCGGAGGCGCTCGCCTCGTACGCCGCGGCGGCGCGCGCCGCCGGCGACGCGAAGGCGGAGGCGTCCGCCATCGAGCAGCTCGCGAAGGTGGATCCGGGGGCGGCCGAGTGGAAGCGGGTCGCCGAGATCCGCATGTCCTCCGGGGACGTCGCCGGCGCCGAGGCCGCGCTGCGCCGCACGTTGGCGCGCGACCCCAAGGACGCCAACGCCAACGCGTCGCTGGGGATGATCCAGGAGGGGAAGGGCGAGTACGAGGCGGCCATCGCGAGCTACCGCGCGGGCGGCGAGGCGGGGCGGGCCGGGCGGACCTCGCTCGAGCAGCGGCTCAACATCGAGCCGCTCAGCCGGCCCAACATCATGGCGCTGCAGAAGGCGGCCGGTGCGCTCATCGAGAAGACCTACAAGGCGCGCGTGGCGGAGTGGCCCAACCTCGCCGGCGCCCTCAAGATCCGGGTGACCACCGACGAGAAGGGCGCCGCCACCCTCGTCGAGGTGCTCGAGGACTCGGTCGCGGATCCGGCGGTCCGCGCCTGCGCCTACTGGAACCTCCGCGATGCCACGTACACGCAGAAGAAGCCCGGCCGGTACACGTTCGTCTTCGATCTCCGCGCGCCGCGGTAGCGCGGCCGCGCCGCGGGTCCGCACCGGCCTCGACCTCCTCGTCGCCCAGCGCTTCCGCCCGCTCCGCGGGCGGAGGGTGGGGCTCGTCTGCAACCCGACGTCCGTCGACGCCCGGTTGCGCCACGCGGCCGACCTCCTCGCGGCGGCGCCCGGCGTGACGCTCGCCGCGCTCTTCGGGCCCGAGCACGGGGTGCGGGGCGACGCTCAGTACATGCGATCGGTCGGGACCGAGCGCGACCCGGTGACCGGCGTCCCCACCTTCTCGCTCTACGGGGAGACGGCCGACAGCCTGAGGCCCGCCCCCGCCCAGCTGGAGGGGCTGGATCTGCTGGTCTTCGACGTCCAGGACGTCGGCGCCCGCTACTACACGTACCAGGCGACGATGCAGCTCTGCATGGAGGCCGCGGCCGCCGCCGGCGTCGCGTTCATGGTGCTCGACCGGCCCAACCCGATCGGCGGCGTGGCCGTGGAGGGGCCGGCGCTGCGTCCGGGCTTCGAGAGCTTCTGCGGCCTGCACGACCTCGCCGTGCGCCACGGGATGACCGTCGGTGAGCTGGCCCGGCTCTTCCGCGCCGAGCGGCGGCTCGACCTCGCGCTGGAGGTGATCGCGTGCGAGGGCTGGCGGCGCGGGATGCCGTTCCGCGAGACCGGGCTCCCCTGGGTCATCCCGTCCCCGAACATGCCGACCCCCGAGACCGCCCTCGTCTACCCGGGGATGTGCCTGCTCGAGGGGACCAACCTCTCGGAGGGCCGGGGGACGACGCTCCCCTTCGAGCTCTTCGGCGCGCCGTGGCTCGACGCGCGGAGGCTCGCCGAGGCGCTCGCGTCGGACCGGCTGCCGGGCGTCCGCTTCCGTCCAACGAGCTTCGTGCCGACCTGGGACAAGCACGCGGGCGTCCGCTGCCACGGCGTGCAGCTCCACGTCGTCGATCCCGCGGCGTTCCGGCCGTTCCGGACCGGCCTCGCCTGCGTCGCGCGCGCCCGCGAGCAGGCGCCGCGCGCCTTCCAGTGGCGGACCGCGCCGTACGAGTTCGTGGAGGGGATCCCGGCCTTCGACCTGCTCTGCGGCTCGGACCGGGAGCGGGCGGCGATCGACGCGGGCGCGGCGCCCGGTGCGCTCTTCGCGCACCTCGGCGCCGAGGAGCGCGCCTTCTCGAGGCGCCGCTCCGCCTATCTCGCGTACCCCCGGTAATGTAACGTCCTCGTCGACCGGGACCCCACCGAATGCGGATCGGACTCGCCAGCGACTGCCACGGGAACGTCGACGCGCTCGCCCGTGCGCTCGAGCACTTCCAGGAGGCGAGGGTCGACCGGATCTTCTTCCTCGGGGGGCGCTTCGCCGACGTCGACGCCGCGCTGGCCCTCGCGAAGGTGCGCCCCAGCGACGCCGTGGCCGAGGCGGAGGCGCACCCGGACTCGGAGGGCTTCGTGCCGGTCTTCCGTGGCGTGCTCGCGGCCCACGCCGTCGGGCCGGACGACGACCGGGAGCGCCTGCGGAAGAAGATCGTACGCGTCGCGAGCCGCACGTGCCCGGAGTACGCCGCGGGCGCCGCCCCCGGGAAGCTCATGGAGCTGCTGGAGGGGCGCGTCGCCTGCCTCGTCCACGACAAGTCCGAGCTCACGCGCGACGACATCGCGAACGCCCCGCTGCTCTTCCACGGCAACAGCGCGCAGGCGGCGATCGTGCAGATCGGCCCGCGCATCTTCGTGACGCCGGGGAGCCTCGCGCCGGCGCCCGACGGCCGCCCGCCCACGTGGGGGGTGGTCGAGCTGGACCCCCGCGGCCTCACGCTCGTCGTCTACGACACCGGTGCGAGGGAGCTGCGGCGCGAGCGGGTCGAGCTGGGTGGGCGCGCCAGGATGGTGGTTCAATGACGCGGAAGGAGGTGGCCCTGCTGGGCGGGTCGTTCAATCCTCCGCACGTCGGCCACGCGATGGTCGCGTGGTGGGTGCTCGCCACGCAGCCGGTCGACGAGGCGTGGCTCCTGCCGTCCTTCGTCCACCCGTTCGGCAAGGCGCTGGCCCCGTGGGAGGACCGCGTCCGCATGTGCGAGCTCGCGGTCGCCTCCATCCGCGGGGCGCGGGTCTGCACCGCAGAGGCGGAGCTCGAGGGCGATCCGCTCGTCGGGAGGACGGCCCGGACGCTCGAGCACCTGGTCGCGAAGCATCCGGACCACCGCTTCGCGCTCGTCCTCGGGACGGACCTGCTCGCGGAGACGGGGAGGTGGTACCGGTTCGACCGGGTGAAGGAGCTGGCGAGGCTGATCGTGGTCGGGCGGCAGGGGTTCGAGCCGGTCGCGGGCGCTCCGTCCATGCCCGAGGTGAGCTCCAGCGCCATCCGACAGGCGATCGCGGCGGGCAGGGATGTCTCCGGGCTCCTGCCGAAGCCGGTCGCCGAGTACATCGTGCAGCGGGGGCTCTACTCCGGGTCGTAGAGGGGGGTGGAGGAAGTGCCCCGAAAGCGGGGTGGCCTCTGCGACATGACGCCTCAGGCCGTGGACGATCTCGGGCGGGGTACGGCAGAAGCACGGGGGCGGAGCGATCCTGTCCGATGTTATCCTTCATCCGGGACGGGGGGCGGCTCGCCGCGCGCGGCCGCGAAAGGGATCCTGATGCTGCGTAGGCTGTCGGCCGACACCGCGATGATCGTCGGGTGCGCGCTCTCCTGGGGCGTGGCGCTCGCCCTGGTGATCTGGCTCGACGGCTCCCTGGGGTTCCGCGCCTTCGCGTGGAGCGGTTGGGAGTTCCTGCCGGCCGGCGCGTTCGCGTGCGGCGTGGTCGCGGGCTCCGGCGGCTTCCTCGGGCTCGCGCTCTCGAAGATGCGCCCGACGCCGCTGGGGGTCGCCCTCCCGGCCATCGCCGGCGCGTCGGTCCCGGCGTCCTTCTACTGGCTGCTCTGGTACTTCGGCCCCGTCGGCGCGCCGGTCCCGCCGAGCGCCTCGGTCCCGATGCTCCACTACCTCGGCGCGGCCCTCTCGGACCCCGCCTTCCACCCGAGCGCGGGCGCGGTGACGCTCCAGTTCCTCGGCGCGTTCGTCGGCGGCGCGGTCACGAGCGCCGTGGTCCTCTGGGTGGACGCCTGCCCGCGCTGCAGCGAGCTGATGAGCGACGCCGGCGCGCTCGAGCGCTACGTCGACGACGCGACCCGCCTGACGCGGATGAACGCCGCCGGGCTCGACGAGCCGGACTACGTCTCGATGCTCGCCGCCCTGGAGAAGCGCCCCCACGGCCTCATCCGCGTGACCGCGCTCCTCAAGCTCTGCAAGCACTGCGGGATGGGCGAGATCGTCGAGCGGCGCCAGCAGCACTCCGCCCGCGGGTGGGGGCGCCCCGTCGTGCGCCGGAAGTACGGCGCGCGGGCGCCGGCGCTGGTCCGCTGGTTCGTGCCCGCGGCCAACGCCGCCCCGCAGGTCGCGTCCGCCGGCCAGGCGCCGGCGTCACGCGGCGCCGCCCCCTCGCCCTGATCCTCGCCCGGCGGGGAGGGGAGCGCTGTCCGCCGATCAGGCCACCCGGTCGAACCGCAGCGCCCCGCCGTCCGCCACCACCGCCACCTCGTCGCCGGCGCCGAACAGGCCGCCGAGGATCCGCTCCGCGAGGGGCCCCTCGACGAGCCGCTGGATGGCGCCCCGCATCGGGCGCGCGCCGAGCGCGGCGTCCCAGCCGCCGTTGGCGACGAGCAGGTCCACGACGCCGGGCCCCGGGCTGAACCGGATGCGGCGCTCTGCGAAGAGCCGGTCGGAGGACTGCGCGAGCAGCTTGCCCGCGATGCGGGCGACGTCTTCGCGGCTGAGGGCGGGGAAGACGAGCCGCTCATCGAGCCGGTTCCAGAGCTCGGGCGGCACCGCGCCGCGGGCCGACTGGAGCGCGCGCTCCTCGCGAGGCGGGTCACGGTCGGCGGCGCCGAAGCCCATGGCGCCGCCGGTCTTCCGGGTCGCCTCCTCCGCCCCCAGGTTCGAGGTGAGGACGACGACGGCGTTGGAGAAGTCGACCTGCCGGCCGCGCCCGTCGGTGAGGCGCCCCTCCTCGAGGACCTGCAGGAGCAGCATCTGGACGTCCCGGTGGGCCTTCTCGATCTCGTCGAGCACGACGACGCAGGAGGGGCGGCGGCGGATCGCGTCGGTGAGCTGCCCGCCCTCGCCGTAGCCGACGTACCCGGGGGCCGCGCCGACCAGCTTCGCGACGCCGGTGGCCTCGACGCACTCGCTCATGTCGAGCTGGACCATCGCGTCGCGCGCGCCGAAGAGCGCCTCGGCGAGGGCGCGGGCGAGCTCGCTCTTTCCGACGCCGGTGGGGCCGAGGAAGAGGAAGGAGCCCATGGGGCGGCGGGTGGCGAAGCCGGCGAAGTTGCGCTTCACCACGGCGGCGATCCTCGCGATCGTCCCCTCGTGGCCGACGATCCGCTCCTTGAGGGCCGCCTCCAGCCCCAGGATCCGCTCCCGGTCCGAGGCGAGGAGGCGCGACTCCGGGAGCCCCGCCATCTTCGCGACCACCTTCGCGATCTCCTGCTCCCCCACGAGGTCGCGCCGCTCGCGGCGCGCGCGGGAGCCGGCGAGGTCGAGCACCGCGACCGCCTTGTCGGGCAGGAAGCGGTCGGTGATGAAGCGGGCCGACAGGGAGGCGGCCGCCTGTAGCGCCTCGGGCGCGTAGCGGACGGCGTGGTGCTGGGCGTAGTGCGGCGCGAGCCCCTGCAGGATCGTGACGGTGTCCTGGACCGACGGCTCGCGCACGAGGATGGGGGAGAAGCGGCGCTCCAGCGCCGGGTCCTTCTCGATGTGCTGCCGGTACTCGTCGTGCGTCGTCGCGCCGATGCAGGGGAACTCGCCGCGGGCGAGGGCGGCCTTCAGCTCGTTGGCCGCGTCCTGCGGCCCCTCGCCGGTGGAGCCGGCCCCCATGAGCGTGTGGATCTCGTCGATGAAGACGACGACCTTCCCCTTCGCCCCCCGGACCTCCTCCTTGATCCCGTTCAGCTTCTCGGAGAACGAGCCCCGGAGCTGCGTGCCGGCCACGACGCTCGCCATGTCGAGCTCGACGAGGACCCGGTCCCTGCCGTGCGCGTCGGAGAGGAGCCGCTGCGCGATCCCCTCGACGATGGCGGTCTTGCCGACGCCCGGCTCGCCGACGAGGAGCGGGTTGTTGGTGCGCCGCTTCCCGAGGACGTCGATCGCCTCGTCCACCTCGCGGTCGCGCCCGACGAGCGGGTCGAGCTTCCGCGCCGCCGCGAGCTCGGTCAGGTTGCGCCCGAGCGACGAGAGCCAGGGGAACTGCTTCGGGTCGAGGGCGTGGGCCGAGCGCTTCGGCGCCGCCCGTGCGCCGGGCGCCTCCCGCGCCTCGGCGCCCGCGGTGGGGGCGAGCGGGCGGGCGTCCGGGGCCCGCTTCAGCGGCGCCGCCAGGTCGGGCGCGCCGTCGGGCAGCGGCTACAGCTCCGGGGCGAGGTCGACTTCGACGCCGGGCGCGGGCGTGGTGGCGGGGGCGGCGTCCGCGGGGGCGCGCGGGGCAGGGCGGGGCGGCGAGGCGGGCGGCGTGCCGACGCGGACCGGCTGGACCTCCCGGAGGCGACGCGGCATGCGCGAGGTGAAGTAGGAGAGGGCGACGTTGCCCAGGGTGGCCGGGGAGAGCTGGCAGCCGGCGAGCAGCTGGTGCGCGGCGCACGCCCGCACGCGGCTCATCGCGATGAGCAGGTGGAGGCAGTCGATCTCCTCGGCGCCGGTGCCCGAGGCGATCTCCCGCGCGCGCTCCCTGAGCTCCCGCTCGAGCCCGTCGCGCTCCTTGGGCGCGCCGTTCATCGACGCCAGCAGCCGATCCTCGTCCACGCCCCGCTCCTTGAGGAGGATCTCGGCGCGGTTGGGCACCGTGAAGAACGCGAGGAGCTGGTGGGCGCTGGTGAGCTTCTGGTTCACGCTGCGCGCGATGTCCTCGGCCTCGGCGAGGACCTGCGCCAGCTCCATCGACGGGATGGCGAGCGACATAGGTTGAGGGAAGATCCGATATCGACCGCAAGCGGTCAATTTTTCAGCCGCTTTTCGGGAGTCACCCCGCGTGGATCCCCGTTCTGGGGCCGTGCCCGACCCCGCCGATGCTGATAGACACGGGGTCGTGGCCCGGAGGCGGGCGAGGTGCCGATGAAGCGCGTGGCGGTGCTGACGAGCGGCGGCGATGCGCCGGGGATGAACGCGGCCATCCGCGCCGTGGTGCGGACCGGGCTCGAGAAGGACTGGGACATGGTCGGCGTGCGGCGAGGCTACGCCGGCCTGCTCGAGGCCGACCTGAAGCCCGTCGGCGCGCGCGACGTCGGCGGGATCCTGGGGCGCGGGGGGACCGTCCTCGGGAGCGCCCGCTGCCCCGAGTTCGAGGACGAGGTGCACCGTCGCCGGGCGATCGGCAACCTCGAGACGCTCGGGATCGGGGCCATGATCATCATCGGCGGGAACGGCTCGCAGGCCGGCGCCCTGGCGGTCCACCGGATGGGCTTCCCGGTCGTCGGCATCGCGTCCACGATCGACAACGACCTGGCCTGGACCGAGATGACCATCGGGGTCGACACCGCGGTCGACATCGCGCTCGAGTCGATCGATCGGCTCCGCACGACGGCGTCCTCGCACCGGCGCGCCTTCCTCGTCGAGGTGATGGGGCGCGACTGCGGCTACCTGGCGCTCATGGCGGGGCTCGCCGGGGGCGCCGAGGCGATCGTCATCCCCGAGCGCGAGCTGACGCCCGAGGAGATCGCCCACGCGATCCGCGCCGCCCACCTGCGCGGCAAGACCCACGGGCTGGTCGTCGTGGCCGAGGGGGCGAAGAACTCGGCCCTCGACCTGTTCCAGCACTTCCAGAACCACCAGGACGAGGTCGGGTTCGACGTGCGGATGACGACGCTCGGCCACGTCCAGCGCGGCGGGGCCCCGGACGCCTACGACCGCCTCCTCGCGACCCGCTTCGGCGCCGCCGCGACCGACGCCCTCGAGCGCGGCGAGCGGGGGGTGATGGTCGGCCTCAGCGGCGGCCAGGTTCGCACCGCGCCGCTCGACGAGATCGTCGGCCAGCGGAAGCCGCTCGACCTGTCGCTGCTCGACCTCGCCAGGATCCTCGCCAAGTAGGGGCGGCTCACGGCGCCACCGGGCAGGCCACCGGTCGGCAGGGCCCGCGCCCGTCCGCGTCGCAGCAGTGCAGGGTGCGGCCGCGCTCGTCGACGGCCCGGTAGGACCAGCCGCCCGCCCGGGCCTCCAGCACGCCGAAGCCGCCGGCGCTGCTCGCGAAGTGGAGCCGGGCCTCCGCCGGCCACGCGGCGCGGAAGGTCTTGCGGGCGCCGCGTGCGCCGGCGCCGGCGATGAAGACGTCCACGCCGTCCAGCGTGAGGTGCTCGAGCGCGTGCTGGTGGCCGGCGAGCACCGCCGCGAGTCGTCCGCCGGCGGCGGCCACGAGCTGCCGCATGCGCGGGCCCCACGGCCCCAGCGGCCCGGGGAGGGGGTGCTCGGACGCCAGCGCAGGCGGGTAGTGCGTCACCAGGAAGCAGGGGCGCGCGTCGCACGGGGCGCTCGCCTCGCGGACGAAGGCCTCCTCCGCCGCGAAGGTGAACCCGCCGTAGTCGGTGGCCGCCACGTTCGAGTCGACCACGATGAACCGGACGCTCCCCTCGTCGAGCACGTAGTGCCGGCCCGGGATGCGCCAGGTCGGCGAGCGGTGGGCCACCTCCAGGCAGGCCCGCCGCTCCTCCGACGCGTCCCGCGCCATCCCGGGGACGAAGCAGAACCAGACCTCGCCGATGTCGTGGTTGCCGAGCGCGAGGTAGACGGGGACCTGGCCGCCCCGGCGCCCGCGCAGCCCGGTGAGCGGGGCCTCGTTCAGGCGGAACAGGGGGTCGTCCGACACGGCGACGCCGGGGGCGATCGTCACGCCGTCCTCCGCGAAGCGGCAGCGGTCGGCGCCGGCGAGGCCGGGGTCGGGGCCGCAGTCGTAGAGGTTGTCGCCCGGCTGGAGGACGAGGTCGAAGGGGCTCGTCTCGCTCCAGCGCCGCAGGGCCTCCGCGACGTGCCGCTGCCGGTGCGTCCGGTCCCCGAAGTCGCCGAGGACGAGCACCCGCAGCGCCGGCTCTCCCGCCGCGGTGGCCGGCGGGAGCGGCGCCGGCTCGCGGTAGATCGGGTGCGAGGCCGCGCAGCCGGCGATCAGGGCGGCGCAGAGCGCGCCGGCCGGCGCGCGGGGCTTGGCTCGGCGTGCCATCGCCCCATTCTCCCGCCGCGCGCGCCCGGGGGCGCCCTCCCGCCCCATGAGGCGCTAGTCCAGCCCTCGCTCCCAGAGCTGGTCCTCGTCGAGCCCGAGGAAGTGACCGACCTCGTGGATCAGCGTGACGCGGATCTCCTCGACCAGCTCGTCGCGGGTGCGGGTCGCCCGCTCGAGGTTGCGCTCGTAGAGGAC
>DATIVK010000142.1:0-2049 GCA_035465955.1 Anaeromyxobacteraceae bacterium
CACCGACCACCAGAGGAGCGCGACGAGGGTGGGGCCGATGTAGATCGGGAGGAAGCCGACGCCGGTGCTCGCCGCGCGCCCCACGCTCCCGTAGAAGGTCCAGGCGGTCGCGTAGACCGCGAGCGACAGCGAGTAGATGTAGGGGTTGGCGATGACGCTCCGCCCGCGATCGGCCCGCTGGTCGGCCCAGTAGGCGACGCCGAACAGCACGCCCAGGTAGGCGAAGGCGAGCGCGACGACGGCCCATTCCTGGAGCATCGGTCCCCTCTGGCGCTAGGAGTCGTCGCCGCCGGCGGTGATCGCCGCGGCGAGCGCGATCACCACGCCCCACGCGGCGAAGAGGTACAGGTAGAGGAGCGGCACGCCCAGCACCCGCCGCGCCTGGTTGAAGACGGCGAGGAACGGGTAGTTGAAGAGGACGAAGCCCAGCAGGAAGAGGGCGACGAGGCGATCGGCCTTCAGGCTCCCACTCTTCATCGCGGCAGCTCCCATCCGGGGTCTTCGAGCATTATCGCGCACCTCGACGGGGGAGTCGCTTGCCCGTGAAGGGACCTGGATGGATCATCACGGTTCGTTCACCACCCATCGGAGGTCTCCACATGAAGCGCGTCCTCGTCGCCGTCGCCGTCGCCACCCTCGCTCCCGCTCTCGCCGGTGCCCAGGGCGCCTGGGATCTCGCCAAGAAGGCCGCCGGCGGCTCCGCGACCGCGAAGCTGGAGAAGGAGATCAACAAGCGGCTCCTCGAGGAGGGTCGGAAGAACCAGTGCTCCTTCAAGAGCGGCACCGCCGACCTCGAGCCGGGCTGCGACGCCAAGGCGACGAAGCTGGCGAAGCAGCTCATCGACGCGAAGAAGAAGCTGACCACGGCCGGCGTCCAGAACTTCAAGTTCGTCGTCTCGGGCCACACCGACTCCTCGGGCGACGCGGCCAAGAACAAGGAGCTCTCGAAGGCGCGGGCCGCCGTCATGGTGAAGCAGCTCGTCGCGAAGGGCGTCCCCGAGGCCGAGATCGACTCGGTCGGGATGGGCTCGGAGCAGCCGCTCGTGAAGCCCGACGACACGCCCGCGAAGAAGGCGAAGAACCGCCGCTACGAGGTGCAGGTCAAGCTGTAGCGGGCCGCGAAGAAGGCCCCGTCCAGCGCGTCGAGGAATCCCGAGGGGTGCGGTGGGCGGCGCCGGCCCTCGGGATCGATCTCCTCCCGCTCCCTGCGGAGCACGACGTCGAGGGTCGCCTCGGCGATCGCCTCCGGCCCGTCCTCGAGATCGACGATCGCGTCGACGCCGAGCCCTCGCAGCTCCAGCCGGAGCGCGGGGGAGGGGCGGAGGGCGACGACGACGAGCCGGAGGTCCCGCTCGTTCCCCGCCTTGCGGATGAGCCGCGCGAGCGCGCGGGCGTCGCGCCCGGGGAGGTCGAGCGCCATGACGAGCACGTCCAGGGAGAGCAGCTCGTCGAGGAGGCGCGACAGCCCCTCGTCGCCGTCGGCGGCGGCGATCGTCGCCACCCCTCGCCGCTCCAGCGCCCCCGTCACCAGCGGGAGCGACGCGGGGTCGGGGTCGAGGACGAGGGCGCGGCGGGTGCGGGTCTCGGCGGTGCGGTCGGTGTCGTGCATGGCGACCTCGCTGGCGTGAACCGTGAACACGAGGCCCGTCAGTGCCATCCGCGTGCCACCTCCCCCGGCCGCGTGATCTCGGGGGGATCGCCGCCTCCGAGGCCGCGCACCGTGGGTGTGGGCGCACGGGTGTTGCCGGACGGCCGCGTGACCGGCGTCACCCGCGAAGTCCGCGTGAAGAAGGGTGAATATTCGAGCAGGCCGGGGCGTCGCGCGGGGGAGCCCGCCCCGCGTCAGGCGCTCGCCCAGCCGGCCCAGATGGCGGCGAGGGAGGCGGTGGCGGAGACCACCCAGAGCCCGACGCCCAGGAGGAGCGGCCGCGCCCCGACCGTCCGGACCGCGTCGCGGGAGAGGCCGAGCCCCACGAGGAAGAGCGTCAGGACCATCGCGCGACGCGCGGCGGCGGCGAGGAGCTCACCGCTCGCCCGCAGCTCGGGGCG
>DATIVK010000143.1:0-6869 GCA_035465955.1 Anaeromyxobacteraceae bacterium
GATCTTCCCCTTCCGGAGCCGATCGCCGAGGTCGAGGATGATCCGGGTCGAGATGCTCGACGAGAGGACCGCGGCGAGGATCTCCTTCTCGCCCTCCTCGATCCGCTTGGCGATCTCCACCTCGCCCTCGCGGGTGAGGAGGGAGACCGACCCCATCTTGCGCAGGTAGAGCCGGACCGGGTCGTTGGACTTGCCGTAGCCGGCGTCCTCCTCCTCCCCCTCCTTCTCCTCCTTCTCGTCCTTCGGCTCGGGCTCCGGCGGCTTGTCCGGCAGCTTCTTGACCTGGCCGTCGACGACCTCGATGTCGTGCTCGCCGAACATGGACATGACGTCGTCCATCTGGTCGGCGCCGATGTCGTTCGGGAGCGCGTCGTTGACCTCGTCGAACGTGACGAAGCCCTTCTCCCGGCCGCGGTCCAGGAGCGCCTTCATCTCGGAGCGGCCGGTGATGTCGCCGACGTCCTCGGACTCCTCGCCCTCGGCCTCGGCGACGTCCTCGGACTCCACGTCCTCGACCTCGACGTCGTCGGCCTCCTCCTCGCCCGCCTCGATCGGCGGCGCGGCGCGGCGGAGCTTCGGCTCCTTCTCCTTCGGCGCCGGCCTGGCCGGCTTCTCGACGGTGGGCCGGGCGCCCTTCGCCGGCTTCTCGGCCGGGGCCTTGGCCGTCGCCCGGGGCTCCGCCGCCACGGCGGCCGCCTTCCTGGGCTTCTCGACCTTCGCCGCCTTCGGGGCGGCCTTCGCCCGGGCCTTCTCGGCCCCCTTCTTGGGGGCTGCCTTCTTCGAGCCCTTCGCCTTCGACGCGCTCATCTTCGCTCTGCTCCTCGGCCTTCCTGCGCCGGCCTGCATGAACCCTCGAAACGTAACCACGCCACGGGCCTGGCGCCTACGGCCCCTTCTCCAGCGATCTCAGCCGCTTCTCCAGATCGGCGCGCCGGCGGAACGCGGTCTCGCCGCGCGTCCTCAGCTCCTCCGGGACCGGCGAGCCCCCGAGGGCGGCCTGCCGCGCCACCTCGCCCTGCTCCGCGACGACCTTCGCGATGGCCGCCTTGATCGCCGCCCTGCGCAGCTCGCGCTCCGCCTCCTGCACGGTGCGCGGACGGAGCGGCCCGCAGAGATCCCGGAGGCGCCGGACCGTCGCCTCGCCGGCCGCCTCGGCGAGCCGCTCCAACGCCGCCTCGGTCCCGGGGTGGGAGCGGATCAGGTCGGCCGCGATCGCGGCCAGCGGCTCGGCCGCCATGAGGTGCGGGAGCCCCTCCTCGGCGGCGGCGCCGGCGAGGTCCGGGAAGGCGGCGAGCAGGCCGAGCGCGTCGGCCGCCGGGCCGGGCAGCAGCACCGTCACGCGGGGACCCGGGCGGCGCTCGACCGGCGGAGGCGCGGCCTGCGGCTCGCGGCGCCGCGGCCGCTCCCCGGAGATCTCCGCGCGCAGCGCGTCGACGTCGAGGTCGAGCCGGCGGGCGATCGCGTCCTCGAAGGTGGTGCGCGCGAGCCCCTCGGGCGCGAGCTTGACGAACGGCGCGAGGTCGCGGACGGCGGCGAGCTTGGCCTCGAGGGCGGCCTCGCGGCCGCGGGGACCGCAGGCGCGTTCCACCGCCCGCTCGATCAGGAACTCGGAGAGGGGCGTGGCCGCCGCGAGCAGCGCCTCCACGCCGGCCCGGCCGTGGGCCCGGGCGTAGTCGTCGGGATCGATCTTGCCCTGCGCGCTCGGCAGGACCGCGACGCGGCCTGCGATCCCCGCGGGGAGGAGCGCCTGCGCCGCCTTCGCGGGGGCGGCGAGGCCGGCCTGGTCGCCGTCGAAGAGCACCACCACGTCGCGGCAGTCGCAGCGCTTGAGCAGCTCGACGTGCTCGGGCGTCAGCGCGGTCCCACAGACCGCGACGGCGTTCTTCACGCCCGCCTGGTGCAGCCCGATCACGTCGAAGTAGCCCTCCACCAGGACCGCGCTCCGCGTCTTCCGGATCGCCTCGCGCGCGAGGTCGATCCCGTACAGGACCCGGCTCTTCTTGTAGAGCAGGGTCTCCGGGGTGTTGATGTACTTCGCGCCCTTCTCCTCACCCAGGGCCCGCCCGCCGAACCCGATCACCTGGCCGTCGATCCCCGAGATCGGGAACATCAGCCGCCCCCGGAAGCGGTCGTAGTCGCCGCGCTCCCGCCCCTCCACGAGCAGCCCCGCCTTCCGCACGGCGGCGACGCCGATCCCCTTCTGCTTCAACCGGCCCGCCAGGTCGCTCCATTCCGGCGCGGCCACGCCGAGCCGGAACGCAACCGCCATCTCGTCCGACACGCCGCGCCCGGCGAGGTAGCGCCTCGCCGCCTCTCCGAAGCGGCTCGCGAGCCGCGCCGCCCAGTAGCGCGCGGCGGCGTCGCAGGCGGCGTAGATCTCGTTCCGATCCCTGCGCCGCTCACGGGCCTCGGCCGACTCCTCGACGACGTCGGGGATGGTCACCCCCGCCTCGGCCGCGAGCTCCCTCACCACCTCGGGAAACTCCTTGCCCTGCAGCTTCTGCAGGAACTTGAAGACGTCGCCGTACTCGCCGCAGCCGTAGCACTTGAAGTGCTTGTCCTCGGGGTAGACGTGGAAGCTCGGCGTCCTCTCGCCGTGGAACGGGCAGCAGCCCTTCCACGTGCGGCCCGATCGCTTGAGCTCGACGTGGCGCCCGATGACGGCCACGACGTCGAGGCGGCCCCGGATCTCCTCGATGACCTCCTCGGGGATCAGGGCCGGCCCCCCTCTCTCACTTCCCCGAGAGGCGGGCCTTCACCATGTCCGAGACCACCTTGCCGTCGGCCTTGCCCTGCGTGTCGGGCATGAGGAGCTTCATCACCGCCCCCATGTCCTTCGGCCCCTGGGCCCCGCTCTTCTCCACCGCCGCCTCGACGAGCGCCTTCAGCTCGTCGGCGGTGAGCTGGGCGGGGAGCCAGCCCTGGAGGACGCGGATCTCCGCCTCCTCCTTCTCAGCCAGGTCGGCCCGGTTGCCGGCCCGGTACTGCTCGACCGAGTCCTTGCGGCGCTTGATCTCCGAGGAGATCACGCCGATGACCCCCGCGTCGTCGAGCGGCTTCATCAGCTCGATCTCGCGGTACTTGATGGCGCTCTTCAGCATGCGGACGACGGAGAGCTTCACCTCGTCCTTGGCGCGCATCGCCGCCTTGAGGTCGGCGTCGAGCTGTTCCTTGAGCGGCACGGGCGGCCTCCGACGGCTACCAGGTCTTGCGGGCCTTCTTCATCGCGCGCTTCTTCGCGGCGATGGCCTTCTTCTTCTTCTTCACCGAGGGCTTCTCGTAGTGCTCGCGCTTGCGGACCTCCGAGAGGATGCCGGCCTTCTCGACCGACTTCTTGAAGCGCTTCATCGCGTTCTCGAAGGACTCGCCGTCCTTGACTCGCACTCCGGTCATTCTTTCCTCGTGCTTTCTGTTCGGGTTCGATGCCGACGCCGAAAACGGAAAGAACCGGGAACCCGTGGGTGCCCGGCTCTTCTAGCGGCTGAACGTGGGTGAATAAAGGAAAAGCCCTTGGACTGTCAAGGCGTTTGGCCCGGCTCCAGGGCGGCGCGGACGGCGGCGATCAGGGACACGCGCTCGATCGGCTTCGACAGCACCGCCTTCAGCCCTGCCCCCCGGACGACCGCCTCGCCGAGCCGGGCACCATAGCCGGTGCAGAGGATCACGGGAAGGCCGGGGCGCAGGGCGAGGACGGCCCGGGCGAGGTCGACCCCCTCCATGCGCGGCATCGACTGGTCGGTGAGGACCGCGTCGAACGCGGAGGGGGCCTCCCGGAAGGCCTCGAACGCCTGCTGCCCGTCCTCGGCGACCTCCACGGCGTAGCCCGCCGACTGGAGCAGGCCGCGGAGCGACCCTCGGACGAGCGGGTCGTCGTCGACCAGCAGGATCCGCTTGCCGCCCCCGTCGACCACCTTCGCCGGCTCGGGCGCCGGCGTAGGGGGGGCCTCCCGGCGCGGCAGGTAGACGTCGAAGGCGGCGCCCCGGCCCGGGGCCGACTCGACCCGGACCGCGCCGCCCGCGGCCGAGACGATGCCGTGGACCACCGCGAGCCCCAGGCCGTGGCCGCCGTGGTCGCCCTTCGTCGTCATGAAGGGCTCGAAGATCCGGGCGCGGGTCGCGTCGTCCATCCCGGCGCCGTCGTCCTTCACCCGGATCAGGACGTAGCGCCCCGCGCGCAGGTCCTGCTGCGCCTCGCCGACGTCGACGAACGAGACCCCGACCTCGATCCGCCCGTAGGCGCCGACGGCGTCGCGGGCGTTCGCGCAGAGGTTGAGCACGACCTGGTGGATCTGGGTGGGGTCGGCGAAGGTGGCCCCGGCCTCCGGGTCGATCCGCTCCTCCAGCGTGATCGACGACGGGATCCCGGCCCGCATCAGCGCCAGGGCCTCCTTCACGACGGCCGGCACGTCCACCGGCCGCGGCTCGGCCCGGTCGCGCCGGCTGAAGGCGAGGATCTGCCGGACGAGGCTTCGGCCGCGCAGGGTGGCCTCACGGATCCGCTCCTGGTGCTCGTGCGTCTCGCTGCCCGGCGTCGCCCCGAGGATCGTCAGCTCCGCGTAGCCGAGGATCCCCGCGAGGAGGTTGTTGAAGTCGTGGGCGATGCCGCCGGCGAGCCGCCCGATCGCCTCGAGCTTCTCCGCCTGCCGGAGCCGCTCCTCCAGGGCGAGCCGGGCCTCCTCCGCGCGGCGCCGCTCGGTCAGATCGACGCTGGCGAAGAGCACCCGGCGCCAGTCGTCCTCGTGGCCGGGGACCGCCGTCGCGGTCGTCCCGAGCCAGCAGCGCTGGCCCGTCACCGTGGCGC
Organism: Anaeromyxobacteraceae bacterium; assembly: GCA_035465955.1. Taxonomy (GTDB): domain Bacteria; phylum Myxococcota; class Myxococcia; order Myxococcales; family Anaeromyxobacteraceae; genus DATIVK01. The sequence continues at coordinate 4,802 of DATIVK010000143.1, forward strand.
TCCAGCCCTCGGCGTAGGCGGTCTTGCGCCCCTCCGCGAGCTGGAGCCCCAGCTCGCGGTACCGCGGGAAGGTCTCCGGGTCGAAGAGCCCGCCGAGCCGGCCCATGAGTTCCTCCCGGCTCGACGCGCCGACCTGGGTGTACCCGACGGCGTTGATGCAGAGGACCCTGAACCCGCGCACCAGCTCCGGCATGACCTCGGGGTGGCGGTCGAGCGCAGCGCGCACGTCCCCGCCCTCCGCGCCCCGTAGCCGGTCGAGCGCGGCCCGCACCACCGAGAGATCGACCTCCCAGAGGCTGACCGGCACGAACTCGAAGAGCTCTCGGAAGCGCCGCTCGCTCTCGCGCAGCTGCGCGAAGGGCTCGCGCTCATGCTCCTGAGCCTCCGGCCCCGGGGCCGCAGCCCGCGGGTCGTCCACTTCCAGGTCCATCCCCCCACCCCCTGCACGCACGGTGACCCGTTCCGGCGGCCCGATGCAAGGGGGAAGGCGCGATCACGACGGCGCGGCGCGTCGTGGGGGCTGGGCAGGCGCGAGGAAGCGCGCCCGGAGCCCCGGCGAGGGCACCCGGCAGGTGTCCCGGCGGCCGAACCAGCGGAAGCGGCTCCGGGCGATCCACCGGTACACGGCCTCCCGCGCCGGGCGCGGCACGACGCCGAGCCCTCCCGCGAGCCGCCAAGGGCCGCGCAGGCCCCGCGCGATCCGGAGCGCCGCGTCCGATCCCTCCCACACCCGTCCCCCCTCCAGCAGCACGAGTGCCTCCGGGGTGGCGGGGGCCGTCCGCCCGTGGCGCGCGAGGAGCGCGGCCGCCGCAGCGGACTGGAGCGGCGCGAACCGGAACCGCGCTTCCGGATCGCGGTCGATCACGAACCTGACCGCCGCGTCACAGAGGTTGCAGACGCCGTCGAACAGGACGATGGGGCCCTCTCGCTCCACGGGAAGGATCTAGCGGGCCCGGCGCCGCGGCGCGACCTGCGCCGGCGCCACCTCGCCGCGGTACACTCCCGGAGCGGGCGCCCGGACCGACGGACGGGGCCCCGAGGAGGGATCGATGGCGCTCGACTCGGGAGCAGCGGGAGCGATCGCGGCCGCGGTGGCGGTGCCGATCGTGATGAAGGGGCTCTCGCGGCTCTTCCCCCCGAAGGACGTCCCGGAGACGGTCCGCTCCCTGGAGGAGCTGGAGGCGAGGTACCGGCGCTGGGAGCTCGGGCTCGGCTTCGGCCCGCTGCTCGCCGCGGTGCCGCTCGGGTTCGCGCTGTGGGCCGCGCTCCGCGCGCTCGCCGCGGCGCACGCGCGGCTCCTGCCGGACGCCGAGGTCCGCTGGGAGACCGGCGCGTACTACTGGGCGATCCCGGCGATCTTCCTGGCGCTCGTGCTCGCGGGGAACCTCTCGACCTTCGCGGCCCGCCTCCTCCTCCGCGATCGCTACCCCGAGTACCTGGCCTACCAGCAGTTCAAGCACGGGATGGACCTCCTGCGCGTCGGCCGCTGGCTCACGACGGGCGTCGCCCTCGCGTGCGCCGTCTTCGTGTTCATGGGGCTCGACTGGTCGGTCCGCCTCGAGCAGGACGCGCTCGTGGTGAACGGGTACCTGAGCGTCGGCGACGAGCGCCACCCCCTCGCCGGCATCCGCGCGATCCGCACCGCGCCCGTGCTCGTCGCGCCGAACGGGAACCTCGTCTCTCGGCGCGAGTGGGTGGTGCGCTTCGCGGACGACCGCACCTGGACGACGAACAACTCCCTGGCGGAGGCGTCCGAGGCCGAGAAGCGCCGCCTCGTCACCCTCCTCGCCGAGCGCAGCGGCGTCCGCATCGAGGAGGCGAGGGTGCTGCGCCGCGAGGAGCTTTAACCGAGGAAGGGGGCAGGACCTTCCACTTTCCACATCGTGCGGAGCGAGCGCTCTGGGGCTGAGCGCCGAAGCGCATGTGTCACGTGGAAGGTCTTGACCCCTCTCGGTGTCGTGTCAGCGCCCCGCTACCCGCGCGGCGGCTCCGGGAGGCGCCCCAGCGTGACGAGGCAGGCGATGGCCTGGTAGGTGCTCGGCGGCGTCGTGCCGACGCCGGGCTGCGG
>DATIVK010000144.1:0-13206 GCA_035465955.1 Anaeromyxobacteraceae bacterium
GGCGTTGATGGATCCCTCTATCACGCTGCTGGAAGTGCCTAAGCTCATGTACTTCCTTCAGGCGGCCGGTCAGCCACTTCGACTGAAGTACGTGAAGGCGCCGTACGGCCCGTATGCTGAGAACCTCCGGCACGTGTTGACGCATATCGAAGGCCACTTCGTATCGGGCTACGCGGATGGAGGCGACACTCCGACGAAGGAGCTGTCGCTGGTCCCAGGGGCGGCCCGCGACGCGAACGAAATGCTCGCCTCGGAGAAGGACACTCAGGAGCGGTTGGCGCGAGTGGCTCGACTTGTCGAAGGATTCGAGACGCCGTTCGGGCTCGAACTCCTGGCCACGGTTCACTGGGTCGCCGTCCAAGAGAAGGCCACGACACCGGAGAAGGCGGAACGGGCAACGTACGCATGGAACAAGCGCAAGGCGCAGTTCACGAGGAGGCACATAGATCGAGCCTTTGAGCGGATTCGGGCCGAGGGCTGGATTTCCACCTGACGGTCCGTTCTTCGTGGTGCGCTTCGCGCGCGTGTCTGTCCAAGTGTTCTCGATCTCCGCGGATAGCCAGCGACACTAGTAGGGGGCCACTTCGGTGGGGCGGGTAGGGGGCCAGCGAGGGGGCCACAGAGCCCGCAAGCCGGGTCAGTCCGGACAGGTTGACAGGGTTGCCACGCGGCGTAACATCCCGTTCCGAAAGGCCGGGAAGTACGGCAAGTTAGGTCGGGCGTCCTCATGACCCGAAGGTCCCAGGTTCAAATCCTGGCCCCGCAACCACTTGAGGCCCCCGATCGCTCTCCGCGGTCGGGGGCTTCGTGTTGATGGGGGAGCTTCGCGCGAAGCAGCCGTCGGTCGCTGCGCCGCCGCGGCCGCTTTGCCGTCAATCCGGGACCTGATAGGTACGCGCCCCGCGCATGAGCGAGCCGCCTCCCAGCACCCGGTCCGGCCGGTTCCGGTCGGACCTCCCGACCCGCTACGCGATCGACTTCGGGACCAGCAACTCGCTCCTCGCGGCGGCGAACCGCGATCGGGTCTTCGATCCGGTGCCGCTCGATCCCGACGCGGCCGATCCGACGATCCTCCGCAGCATCCTCTGCTTCGTCGACGGGGGCGGCGTCCACGTCGGGGTCGAGGCGCTCCGCGCCTTCATCGCGCACGGCGCGGAGGGGCGGCTCCTGCGCTCCATCAAGCACCACCTCGGGTCCCGGGCCTTCCGGGGGACGATCCTCCGCGGCCGGCTGGTCTCCGCGGAGGAGCTCGTCGGCGCGTTGCTGCGCCAGATGCGGCTCCGGGCCGACGCACACTTCGGGACCGAGGTCCGGCGGGCGGTCCTCGGGCGTCCGGTCCACTTCGACGGCGAGGACGACACCTTCGCGGAGGCGCGCCTCCGCAAGGCGGCGGAGCTCGCGGGGTTCGAGGAGATCCGCTTCCTCCCGGAGCCGGTCGCCGCCGCCCGCGCCTTCGGCGCCGACGCGCGGCAGCGGGAGGAGCTGGCGCTGATCGCCGACTTCGGCGGCGGCACCTCGGACTTCACCGTGCTCCGCCTGCGGGCGGGCGAGCTGGAGCGGGGCGACGTGCTGGCCGTGGGGGGAGTGGCCGTGGCCGGCGACGCGCTCGATGCGTCCCTGATGCGGGCGAAGATCGCCAGGCACTTCGGCGCGGAGGTGCGGTACCGGGCGCCGTTCGGCGCCAACGTCCTGACGATGCCGCAGGGGATCGTGCAGCACCTCTGCTCGCCGGCGCACCTGTCGATCCTGCAGCGGCGCGACGTCGCCAGCTTCCTGGCCGACGTCCGGCGGTGGTCGCTCGGGGAGGAGGACCGCCGTCGCATGGATCAGCTCACGACCCTCGTCGAGGAGACCCAGGGGTTCCAGCTCTTCGAGGCGATCGAGCGCGGGAAGCGCGCGCTCTCCTCGGCCACCCGGGCCCGCGTCGAGTTCGAGCACCTCGACATCGACGTGCGGGAGGCGATCACGCGCGCCGGCTTCGAGGAGGCGAGCCGCCGGGAGGTGGACGCGATCCTGCGCTGCCTGGACGAGACGGTGCGCGCGGCCGGGGTGGAGCCGGCCGGGATCGGCGTCGTCTGCTGCACGGGCGGCACCGCGAAGGTCCCCCGGATCGCCGCCGAGATCCGGCGCCGCTTCCCGGCGGCGCGGATGGAGCAGTTCAAGGGCTTCCACTCGGTGGTGGAGGGGCTCGCCCGGGAGGCGCAGGCGCTGGAGCGGGAGCGGGAGCAGGCGCGGGCGCGGTAGGGGATTGGAGGCCTCGAACTCGTGTCCACGCCCGCCTGGATCGCCCTCTACGTCGTGGACGCGCTCTGGTGGCTCTGGATCGCGCGCTGGGGTGGAGCGCGTGCCCTCCAGGGCGGGTGGGCGTCCTGGCTTCTCCATCCGGTCGCGTGGCGATGGGACGCCGAGGTCGTCGCGCTGTTCGGCTGGCTCTCCCTCGTCGGCTCCACGGTCTGGTTCGTCTTCGGCCTCATCGAGCCCGCGGCGCGAGGGTTCTGAGCGCTCACGCCGTGGCCGTGTGGCCGCGGCCTGCGGAGGCGCAAAGATCAGCGCCGCCCAACGTCCGGACCCCGGGAGCGTCGAAGGTCATCACCGTCCGGCGTTCCTGGCGCCCGGTCGGGCCGCGGCGCGCGAGCCCACTCCGCGCGGCTTGCCGCGTGCGGGGCGCTCGGCGGGGCCCGAGGACTCGTTCAGGGCGACGGCGGCGCGGACGAGGGCCTTCAGCGCCTCCTCGTCGATCTCCTCGCCCTCGCGGAGGTCGATGGCGCGCCGCGCGTTGCCGTCGAGGCTGGAGTTGAAGAGGTGGGAGGGGTCCTTCAGCGAGGCCCCCTTGAAGAACGTCATCTTCACGACGCTCGCGTAGGTCTCGCCCGTGCAGACGATCCCGCGATGGGACCAGACGGGGACGCCCCTCCACTTCCACTCCTCGACCACCTCCGGGTCCGCCAGCCTCACCAGGGCGCGGAGCCGGGCGAGCGTCTCGCCGCGCCAGTCACCCAACTCCCTGATCCTCGCGTCGATCAACTCGGACGGCGACTCGACTGTCGAGCGGCGCTTCATCGCGGCCTCCTCGTGTGTGCGCTCCTCTGTGTTGCCGGGCGGCCCTGCCGGAAGCCACGCCCCGGATCGGGCGGTGCAGGTGGAGCCGAGCCGGGCTCACGGAAGGGGCCTGCCGGGTCGGTCAGCCGGGACCGCTGGTAAAAGGGAAGCCTCCCGACCTCCCGGAGGCTCCACATGTCCCAGGCCGCCCACGCACACGACAACCACGACTCGCGGGAGGCCCAGCCGGCCGCCGCGTCCCCGGAGCGCAGCGCCGGGTGGCTGGTCGGGCTCCTCTTCACGGTCGCCCTGACCGCGATCACCCTCTGGGCGCTCGTCGCGCCGCGCGTCCAACTCGGCCTGGCTCCGGTCGTGAGGGCCGAGGCGCCGCAGGCCGCGCCCGAGGCCGGGCCGCTCGGCGCGATGACCGAGCGCAGGCTCGCCGGCGGAGTCGCGATCTCGGTCCCCGAGCGCGGCGTCGAGGGGCGGCTGCTCGCGTTCATCGAGGACGCGAGCCGCCCGGCCGACAAGACCACCTGGTTCGACTTCGATCGGCTCACCTTCGAGACCGGGTCGGCGACGCTGCGGGCCTCCTCGCAGCCCCAGCTCGAGGCGGTGGCCGCGATCCTGGCGGCGTACCCCACGGTGAAGCTCAAGATCGGCGGCTACACCGACGACGTGGGGGACCCGGCGTCGAACCAGCGGCTCTCCGAGCAGCGCGCCGCCAACGTCCGCGCGGCGCTCATCCAGGCCGGGGCGGCCCCCGAGCGGCTGGCGGCGGAAGGGTACGGCGAGCAGTTCCCGATCGGTGACAACGCCACCCCCGAGGGGCGAGGGATGAACCGGCGCATCTCGATGCGCGTCGTCGAGAAGTAGGGCCGGGGGGGCGCGTCGGGCCGGGGCGGCAGCGCGAGCCCGAGCGCGCGCCTCGCGCCGGAGCGCGGTGGCGGCGGGCATCGAGATCGGGGATCCTGTCCACGACGCATGGCCTCCGCCGATCGCTCCCACTCCGGAAACATCCCCGCCGAGCAGGCGTACTGCCCGGCCTGCGACCTGAAGCACGTGCGGCAGGCCGACTGGCTCTGCCCCAGGTGCGGCATGCCCGTGGAGACGGAGGCCTGGCGCGCCGCGGTCCGCTCGCGCGGGGCCGAGCCCGAGCGCGCGCTCGGCTTCCCGCTCGGCAGCCTCGTCGCGGGGGCGCTCCTGGCCCTCACGGGCGGGGTGCTCGCGGTCGGCTTCGCGCGGAACCCGGGGGTGGAGCACCGGTGGCCGCTCCTCGCCTCGGCGCTGATCCTGGTGGTGCTGGGGTTGGAGCTGCTGCTCAAGGTCACCGGCGCGCGCTGGGTCGCGATCGCCGTCGCGGCGATCGCGCTCCTGGTCGGGGCGGAGGACCTGCTCCGCGTCCGCGCGCCCGAGCTGATGCGCGACCCCTTGCCGCTTGCGCTCCGCTCGCCGCTCCACGGCGTGCTCGGGGCCCTGGGCCCCGTGCGGATCCTCTCGGCCGCGGGGCTCATCGTGGGCGGCCTCCTGCTGCTCACGGGCCGTCCGCGGCCCTGGCGGATCGTCGCGGGCGCGCTCGTCGGCGCGTCGCTCGCCGTCGCGGAGATCGTCGGCTGGTACCTGCCGTGAAGGGGAGGTCACATGAGCGCCGGTGAGGTGTCCACGGAGCTTCTCGAGGAGCTGATCCGGCGTGCGCGGCGCGCGAGCGAGGTTGCGTACTGCCGGTACAGCCAATTCCCGGTGGGGGCGGCGCTGCTGACGGCGACGGGGAGGATCCAGACGGGCTGCAACGTCGAGAACGCGTCGTACGGCCTCACGTGCTGCGCCGAACGGAGCGCGGTGTTCGCGATGGTCGGCCAGGGCGAGCGGGCCTTCCAGGCCATCGTGATCTACACGCCGAAGGCGACGCCGACGGCGCCGTGCGGGGCCTGCCGCCAGGTCCTGAACGAGTTCGGCGCCGACGCGCTGGTGGTCAGCGCCTGCGACGGTCCGGAGCTCCGCCGGTGGCGGATGTCCGAGCTGCTCCCGGACGCCTTCGGACCGGGGAACCTGTAGGACGTCGAGGGGAGGCCGCTACCAGCCGTCCCGGTCGAAGTTGCCGGTGTGGCCCGGCCGGACCGGCTCGCCGCGGCGGAGGGCGCGCCAGATCTCAAGGGCCCGCTCCGTCGGCCACGGGCGGTGGACGAAGTGCACCCGGAAGCTCCGGGCGCCGGCCGCCTCCAGGGCCGCGAGGCGCGACGACAGGTTGAAGGGCACGTCGTTCAGCGTGAAGGCGCGGCAGCGCTCGTTCACCACGAGCACCTTGCCGTCATGGGACGAGGTGAGCTCCATCCGCTCGAAGGTGCACTTCGCCGGCCCCGGGCAGCCGCCCGCGAGGTTGGCGTACGGGCAGGACTCGGAGATGAAGAGCGGCGAGTCCTCGTAGACCACCACCGACGCGGCCGGCCCGAGCCGGCCGGCGAGGGCGGAGAGGTTGGCGCGGACGTCCTCGGTGGAGAGCGTGACGCGGCCGACCCCCATCTCCCGGAGCTGCGCAGCCGCCGCGCGGTTGACCGCGTAGAGGCTCCAGTCCGAGGAGAGATCGAGCCCGCCGGTCTCGCCCGGGCGGAGGCCGAGCAGCGCCCAGGAGGCCGGCCCGGTCAGCTCCCAGCGCCGGTAGCCGGCCGAGAGGAGCGCGCCCACGCGGGCCCGGAGCGCCTTCTCCTCCCAGCCCCGCACGATGAGCGGGAGCCCGAGCCGGAGGCGCTCCCTCCCCGCGCGGGCGCCGAGCGCGTCGAGCCGCTCGGGGAGATCGCGGAGGGGCAGCAGCCCGAGGTCGACGATCACGTCGCCGGCGCCGTCGAAGTCCTCGCGCCCGAAGGCGTCGAGCGTCTCGAGCCGGTCCACCTTGACCGTGAACGCGACCTCCCCGCCCGCCGCGAGCGCAGGGGCGGGAGCCAGCTCGGCGCGCGCCGCGTCGGCGCGGGCCCGGGCGTCCGCGGAGACCGCCGCGTCGAGCGCCTCCGCGAGGGTGCGGCGGGCGTCGTTGAGGCGCGACACCGGGACGAAGCGGCCGGTGGGGTCGCGCCAGTCGAGCCCGTCGAGCCGGAACCGGCTGTCCCCCAGCTTCTCGAGCGCCGCCCGGGCGCTCGCCGCCATCTTGGCGGGGTCGCGCGCGGGGTCGAGCGGACCGGGCAGCGACACCTCGGCCCGGACCGGCCGACCCGGCGCGACCTCGGCGGTCGCCTCCAGCCGGAGCCCGCCCTCGGAGACGTCGGCGACGAGGTGCACGGGGCGCCGGGCGCGCTGGGCGCCGAGGTTGGGCGTCTCCAGCCGGTACCGGAGCTTCACGGCCTGCGAGGAGGAGCAGGAGACCGGCGCGCCGTGCGGGATGGTGGGGTAGTCGTCCGGGAGCGCGACCTCGACGAGCGCTCCGGCCTCCGCCTCGAAGACGTCCGTGGCGGCGCCGCGCGTCACGACGCGCAGCGCGCCGACGCCGAAGCCGAACGGGCGATCGAGGCCGGGGATCTCCACCTGGAGCCCGTCGTGGCGCGCGAGCGGGCGCGACGTCCGGAAGCGGATCGACGCCCCGCCGCCGGCCCGGACCACCGCCTCGACCTTGCCGACCGGCGCGCCCCGGTGGCCGACGAGGTCCCGGTCCGCCACGTCCTTCTCGCGGTGCGAGTCGAGGTAGAGCGCGGTCCACGGGCGCGCGAAGGTGGCGCGCAGGTCCGCCTCGCGCTCCGCCCGCTCCTCGCGAGGGAGCCTGCCGTCGAGGAGCCGCCGGTAGAAGTCGACGGCGGCGGCGACGTAGACGGGCCCCTTCTTCCGCCCCTCGATCTTGAGGCAGGCGACGCCGGCGTCCCGCAGCGCGGCCACGTGGTCGGGGAGGGCGAGGTCCTTCATCGAGAAGGCGAAGCCCGACCGCAGCCGGTCGGGCAGCGGAGGGCCGTCGAGGGAGGTGACCTCCCAGCGGTCGCGGCACGGATAGGCGCAGGCGCCGCGGTTGCCGCTCCGCCCGAGGACGTGGGAGGAGAAGAGGCAGAGCCCGCTGTAGGCGTAGCAGAGCGCGCCGTGGAGGAAGGCCTCCACCGCGACGCCGGGCACCGAGGCGGCGTCCCGGATCTCCTCCAGCGTCATCTCGCGGGCGAGGGTGACCTGGGCGAAGCCGAGGTCGCGCAGCGTCTCCACCCCCGCGCGCGAGTGGACGGCGAGCTGGGTGCTGGCGTGCAGCTCCAGCTCGGGGAAGTGGCGGCGGGCGAGCCGCGCCACCCCCAGGTCCTGCACGATGATCGCGTCGACGCCCAGGTCGGCGAGGTCGCCCAGCGTCTCCACGAGCCCTTCCAGCTCGCCGTCGAGGACCAGGGTGTTCACCGCGACGAAGACGCGCCGGCCGGGGGCGAGCGTGCGGGCGTGGCCCAGGAAGCGATCCAGCTCGTCCAGCGTGAAGTTCTGGGCCTCGGCGCGGGCGGAGTAACGCTTCAGGCCGAGGTAGACCGCGTCGGCGCCGTACTGGAGCGCGGCGAGCCCGGCGTCGAGGCCGCCGGCCGGGGCGAGGAGCTCGAGGCGGCGCGGGGAGCGCCCTGCGTCTGGTTTCGCGCGCGGCAGGGAGGGGGGCACGGGGGCTCCGGGAGTTCGTTCGAGGCCTTGAGTATGCGGGCCCCCGGGGCGGGTCAAGCCCCGGCGAGGATCCCGAGGAGGCTTGACTCCTCAAAGACTCTATTGAATAAGAGAGCACACCCTCGACCCGCGCCACGGAGCCACCGCATGAGCGTCCTCATCGTCTTCAACCACGAGCCCTACGACGGCACCGACGTCGCCTGGAACGGCCTGCGGCTGGCCGGCAAGCTCCGCGAGGGCGGGCAGGAGGTGCGGATCTTCCTGATGAACGACGCGGTCGACATGGCCCGCGACGCGCTGAAGAAGCCGGACGCGTACGACCAGGACCTCGTGCAGATGCTGAAGGACCTGATCGCCCAGGGAGTGACCGTGAAGGTCTGCGGCACCTGCATGGCGCGCTGCGGGCTTCACCGGAACCAGCCCTACTTCCCGGGTGCGGAGAAGTCGACGATGGCCCAGCTCGCCAGCTGGGTGGTCGAGAGCGACCGCGTCCTCACCTTCTGAGCCCCGCCGCCCCCAGGAGCCTGCCATGAAGAAGAACAACGTGGACCTCGCCGCGGCGAGCGCGCTCGCCGAGCGCGCCCGGACCGATCCTGCCGCCGTCCGCATGCTCAAGCGGGTCGAAGGGGCCTGGTCCCTCCGGGACGGGAGCCCCCAGTTCAGCGCGAACCTCGCGCACGGCGACGGGGGCTCGCTCCTCCTCGCCGACATGGCGCCGGCCTTCGGCGGCGGAGGGCGGGCGCCCGACCCGCTCCAGTACCTGCTCTTCGGCCTCGCCAGCTGCTACACGGCGACCCTGGTGATGATCGCCTCGGCGGAGGGGGTCGATCTCGGGGAGGTGCGGACGTCCGCGGAGGCCGCCGTGGACGTGTCGCGCACCCTCGGACTCGCCGACCGGCCGCTGGTCGAGCGGATCTCGGTTCGCGTCGCGGTGACCGCGCCGGTCGACGACGCCCGGCTGGCCGATTGGGCGAAGCGGGCGAGGGAGGGCTGCCCCTTCGCGTTCACGGTCGCCCACCCGATCCCCCTCGAGACGGTCGTCGCGCGAGGGTGAGCGCGGTTGGGCGCCACCGCGACTACCGGTAGAGCTCGCGCGACAGCCGGGTGCGGTACTCGTCGCTGAGGTCGGAGCGGGCCCCCGCCAGATCGAAGAGCTCCAGCATGGCCCGGCGGGCGTCGTCGCCCGGGGGCTCGCGCCGGAAGCGCACGACCAGCGAGAGCAGCTCCTCGAGCCCTCCGCGGACGTCGCCGGCGGCCGCGAGCGCCCGGGCGAGCGTCATGCGTGGGGCCGGGTCGTCGGGAGCGGCGTCGGCGCGGCGGCGGAGCTCGTCCGGCCCGTCGGCCGGCGCGTTCGCCCGGAGCCGCAGGGCCGCGGCCCTGGCGGAGAGGGGGGCAGGGAGGGCGTCCGCGAGCCGGGAGAGGAGCGCGAGCGCCGGCTCCCGGGCGCCGTCGGCGAGCTCCAACTCGGCAAGCTCGAGGACCGCCTCGTCGAGGCCGGGCTTGAGGGAGAGCGCCCGCTCGAGCGCGGTCCGCGCGCCCGCGCCATCGCCCGCGGCGGCCAGCCTCCGGCCCTCCGCGAGCGCCTCCTCGGCCGGCCCCGGCACGATCCCCTCCAGCCAGGCCTGGACGCGGTGCTCGGGGAGCGCGCCGACGAACTCCGCGACGACCTCGCCGCCCTTGAAGGCCTTGACGGCCGGGATCCCCTGGATGCCGTAGCGCCCCGCGACCTCGGGGTCGGCGTCGACGTTCACCTTGGCGAGGAGGAAGGCACCGTTCGCGGACGCCGCGAGCCGCTCCAGGATCGGGCCGAGCGTCCTGCAGGGGCCGCACCAGGGCGCCCAGAAGTCGACGACGACGGGGCGGCGGTGGCTCTCCTGCAGGACCGACGCCTGGAAGGCGCCGGGGGGGACGTCGATGAGGTCGGCGGAGAGGACGGGCATGGGCTCGAACGGGGGTTGGGCGGAGTGTAGAGTCAGAGCCTCGCGCGAAGCGAGCGGTTCGTCGCGACGCCGCGCCAGAGGTCCGCATGAACGGGTCGTGCATCGACTGCCATGGGCTGGGTGACGTGCACTGCCTCGACTGTTCGGGCAAGGGCAAGATCCGGTGCGGCACCTGCGAGGGCAGCGGCGGCGTCCCCGATGCGCCCTGCGTCGCCTGCGGCGGGACGGGGCAGGTCCGATGCGAGGACTGCCTCGGGGAGGGCAGGGCGGTCTGCCCCCGGTGTCACGGCAGCGGGCGCTGGTAGCGGCCGCGGCGCGGCCCCGGGGACCGACGCGCGGCCGCTTCTCGGCGCGGATCCGAGGCGCGGGATCGCCGCGAGGCGCGAAGCAGCGCACGATCCTCGCGCGCGGCCCGTCGGCACGCGGCTCGCAACTGCGCTCCGGGTCAACCCGTTCCCGGAGCCTCCGTGTCCCTGACCATCACGCCCCAGCCTCGTCTCCTCGAATACGCGCTCGATCCCCAGGAGAGCACGCCCGCACCGGTCGACCGAGGGCGGCGGGGACGCGCCTCCGGCGCCGGACGATCGGCGGCGCCCGAGGCCGTCACCTCGCGCTCCGCCGCGGATCCGCTGACGCTGAGCGGCCTCGCCGCGTGCGTCGAGGAGGCGCGGGCCACCGCGCTCTCGCGGAAGGGCCCGCCGCCCGATCCGGTCTCCTTCGCCTCGCTCCGGGAGCGTGTCGGCGCGGCGGTCGCGAAGCTGCCGCCCGCCTACCGTCGCGCGGTGGGCGAGCCGCTCGTCGCGCTGCTGGATCGCCTCGGCGCCGCAGGGTACGCGCGTGTGCTCGCGCAGGATCCCGGGAGAGAGGGGACCGCCGGCCTCCTGCTCGACGTGGTGCAGGCGGTGCTCCAGCGCGCGGAGGGGTACGGGGCTCGAGCCACCGACGCCTTCCAGGAGGTCGTCAGCGATCTCTACGAAGGCTTCGTGGCGGCCGAGGGGCGGACGGGGGTGAAGCCACCGGACGCAGGGACCCTTCCGCCGCTCGTCCGGTGGGGCAGTCCGGAGAGCGGGCCCTACACCTGGCCGGCGACGGCCACCGCGGCGCTCGGCGTGAAGGCCGGCGTCGTGAGCCTGCCCGCCGCGAACGCGCAAGGCGGGCTGCTCGCGTGGCCGGCGTTGGCCCACGAGACGGCTGGCCACGACATCCTCGAAGCGGACGAGGGGCTCTCCCGGGAGCTCGCGGCCGCCGTGTCGGAGCGGCTGAAGGGCGAGCGGCTGGACCCCGCCATCGCCTCCTACTGGTCGAGCCGGATCGACGAGGTGGCGGCCGACGTCCTCGGCGTGCTCAACATGGGCCCCGCCGCCGCGGTCGGGCTCGTCGGGTACTTCCGGGCGCTCAACGGGGCATGGAAGGGAACCGCCGCGCTCCGGAACGTCGGGCGTGCCGACGACCCGCACCCGGCCGACATCGCGCGCGCCTACCTCGCGGCGGAGACGGTGCGGCTGCTCTCCTTCGAGGGGGCGGCGCGGTGGGCCGACCGCCTGACGTCCGAGATCGATCGCGACCTCGGGCGGGTCTGGTTCGGTGGGCTGCAGGTCACGTCGGGAGTCGCGAAGGCGTCGGCGGCCGCGGTGGCCCGCGCCATCGTCCAGACCCGCCTGGCGTCGCTCGAGGGGCACGCGCTGGGGGAGATCCAGGGCTGGACCGACCGGGACGAGGCGATCGTCGCTTCGCTCCGGCAGGGGCTCGACGGGAAGGGCACGAAGGCGGGCGCAGCCTCTTCACCGGGCCGGTACGCCGAGGGGGCGTACGCCGCGCACGCCGTTGCGGCCGGCATCTACGAGGCGGTCTCGGGCCGCTCCCAACCGGCCGAGGTGACGCGCGGGCTCGTCGCGATGCTCGACGCGATGCACGACCGGAACCCCGCGGCGAAGGCTTCGCCCGCGGCGCGGGTGCGCTCGACGTGGGAGCCTCGGCCCGCCGTCGCGTGACGCCCGGAGGGTCCCGCACCCTCCATCCGAGCCCTGCCCCTCTTGGCCTCGCGTCGCCGTGTCGGCGGGGTGCTACACGAGGCCGCATGTTCGCGGTGATCGTGCTCGCGGCCGGAAGCGCGTCGCGGATGGGGCGCAGCAAGCTCCTCCTGGAGGTGGAGGGGGAGTCGCTGCTCCGGCGCGCCGCGCGCTGCGCCGTGGAGGCCGCCACGGGCCCGGTCGTCGTCGTGGTGGGCGCGGACGCCGAGCGCGCGCGGCGGGAGGTCGAGGGGCTGCCGTGCGCCGTCGCCCATGACGAGGCGCTGACCCGGCGCGGGATGAACGGCTCGCTCCGCGTCGGGGTGAGCGCCCTCCCACCCGGCCTGCGCGGGGCGGTGGTCCTCCTCGCCGACATGCCCTTCGTCACGCCCGGGGACGTCCGGGCCCTGGTGGCGAGGCACCACGCGACGTGCGCCCCGCTCGTGGCCACGCGCTACGGCCGCGCCTTCGCGCCGCCGGTGCTCTACGACCGCGCGCTCCTCCCGGAGCTCGCCGCGGGGGGAGATGGCGACGGGTGCGGGCGTGAGCTGCTGCTCCGCTACCGGGTCGCGGCGGAGGTGGTGGACGCGCCGCCGTCCGCGATGGAGGACGTGGATCTCCCGGCTGACCTCGAGCGCGTGCGCGAGCGGCTCCGCGCGGGAGGTCGCGCGTGACCGAGCGCGAGATCCTCGAGCGCGCCGCCGCGTGGTGCGGCGCCGGGCAGCGGGTCGCGATCGCCACGGTCGTGAGCACCTGGGGGTCCTCGCCGCGCCCTCCCGGCAGCCAGCTCGCGGTGAGCGAGCGGGGGGAGATGGCGGGGTCGGTCTCGGGCGGCTGCGTGGAGGCGGCGGTGGTGCAGGACGCGCTCGGCGTCCTGCGGTCCGGGGCCCCGAGGACGCTGGAGTTCGGCGTCACCGCGGGGCGCGCGTGGGAGGTCGGGCTCCCCTGCGGCGGGCGGATCCGGGTCCACGTCGAGCCGGTGGAGCTGGGGACGCTGCGGAGGCTCGTCTCGGCGCTCGCGGCCCGCGAGCCGGCGGAGCGCCTCCTCGATCTCGGCGACGGCGAGCGGTTCCGGGTGGCCCTCGAGCCGCCGGTCCGGCTCGTGATCGTCGGCGCCGTCCACCTCGCCCAGCCGCTCGCGAGGATGGCGTGCGTGGCCGGCTACGACGTCACGGTCGTCGACCCGCGCCCGGCGTTCGCCTCGGCGGAGCGGTTCCCGGGGGTCACGCTCGTGCGCGCGTGGCCCGCCGAGGCCCTGCCGCGCGTCGGGCTCGACGCCCGCACCGCGCTCGTCGCCCTCAGCCACGACCGGCGCCTCGACGATCCCGCGCTGGAGGCGGCGCTCCGATCGCCGGCCTTCTACGTGGGGGCGCTCGGCAGCCGCAAGACGCAGGCGGCGCTGAGGGCGAGGCTGCGCGAGGCGGGGCTCGCCGAGGGGGACGTCGGGCGCCTGCGCGGGCCCGTCGGGCTGGACCTCGGCGCGCGGGCGCCGGGGGAGATCGCGGTGGAGATCCTGGCGGAGCTGGTGGCCGCCCTGCGGCAGGGCCCGGCGGTGCCGCGCACCGCGGCGGCCGCGCCGGACCGCGCGAAGGAGGACGCATGACGACCCTGACCTTGTC